>NZ_JBEXUD010000021.1:0-176314 GCF_040614215.1 Dactylosporangium sp. NPDC006015 | reverse complement strand
ACTGGGCGAACCGGCACACCGACCATCGTAGATCATCAGAGCTGCCGCCTCTGACCAGGTGCGCAGGTGCTGATACCGCGCGCTGTCATGCCGCCGATCGAGCACGTTGTCGGCCGAGGCGTCGTGACGGTCAGTGACGAGGGGCGAGCGTCAACCATCGCTCGGAACTGCCGAAAAGAGCGCGCCCCTGCGCATCGAAATTCTGCGATCACGCGGAGTTAGGATGACGCGAAACCGTTAAGTGAGAGTGATCATGGCTCGGTCCTACGGCGCCCCTGAATGATTCTGTGCAGTGACCCGAGCACGCCAGAAGCTTGCGGCATCCTGGCCACCCTGCATTGCGATGACGTCGTCCGTTCTGATCGCCAGAGCTGCGGCGGGAAGTGTGCCTTCGACGAAAGACTCTAGGCCGCGGTTGAGGGCGCTGGCGCCAAGGAAGTCCGCATACTCACGGACGGACTGCACCACCGCGAAGCTCGCGGGGTTTCCGTGGACCAATGCGTTGCGAACGCGGCGCCGGCGCGCTTCGAGCACTTCACCCTCGGCCGTGTACTCATGGATGAGGGTGCTGTAGGTGGCGTGATCGCCAACGCTGGTGAACATTCGCGCGATCCAGGCGCGCTCATGCTCAAGGCGGCACAGCGGCAGGAAGTCATCGGCTCGATCGGCAAGCAGCAGGATCCACGGCTGCTTCGGTTGGCTGGAAAGCCATTCACCCGTGAGCTCGGTGAGCAACTCATCGTGCCGACCACCGCCGAGTAGGCACATCCCCGCTGCGCGCTGAAGATCCGTGAGCCAACGGGCATGCGGCCAGTGCTCTCCGAGCAGCGTGAAGAGAGTGTTCGGGTCCATCGCCGCGTGTGCGGCGATGTGCTGCACCAGTCGGTCCGACAGCGGGATCACGCTACTGATGTCGGCTTCAGACGGCTTCCGCAGCGCCATATCGCGGCTGAACGGGTGATCGGCCGTCGTCTGCACTTCGATGGCCGCAGCTAGGAACCTAGGTAGCTCCGCTCGGGCAAGTGCCTCGGCGATCCGCGGTCCATGCTGTTCGATCGCCTCAGCGGTGATCCCAGCTCCGTAGTGGTCATTGGGAAAACCGGTCTCACGCCGAACGGCCATGAAGCCAGCGGCGGCGGCCTTCCCCGAGCGAATGACGCCGTGCTGAGCCAGTCGCGGACGGATCCCGCCGGCGTTATGGATCGACACATTCAGGATGGTGTCCACGATGTCGACGGCGCGCGAGACCGCACCAGCAGCCGTCGTGTTGCCGAGGTCGACGCGCACAAGAATGTCGACGTCAGACTCCTCGTCGACCATCTTCGCGACCTTAAACAACCGACCCTCCCTGACCAGCGCCGAGAGCTCTGCCTTGTGGGCGAAGTCCTGCCGGTCAGGCTCAGCGTTCGGAACGGCCCAGTGCGCGTCGAGGAAGGACACACGCCCGGCAGAGAGGTGGAGATGAAGCCGTCCTTGGTAGCCCAACCAGACGACGATCGGCTCGACCTGGGCGGGTGTGCCGACGAAGGTGCGCGCGTTCGTCAACCGCTGATCGAGGGGCGTGTTCTTCTCGCCAATGGGACGGTCGCCAGGGTCGCGGCCGAAGGCCACGATCGACACAAGTTCGCGGAAGGCCTCCTCCGCGCCGAGACCCCGCCGCTGCAACTGCTCGAACAGAAGCTTAGCGATGGGGCGGTACTCCCGCCGGGACAGGGTCCGATCCTGCGCGGTCGCGACCAGATCGTCCCAGCTGGCGCGGGCCGCATCGTCAGAGTCGAGCGCTTTGAGAAGCTCGTGCGCGGTGGAGAGCAGGTTTGTCCAGGCCGCGTCGGTACGAGTGCCGGGCGGCCGGGCGAGCACCACAGCGGGGCTCATGGAGAGCTGCAACAGGGCCGCTCGAAATACGTCGAGCTTCCCTGCGACGTGATTGCCGAGGGTCGCGCCAACTGCACCTGCCGACTCGTCGAGGTCCAACCGGAAGGACGAGCGGTTGGCGAACTTCTTCCACGCGTCGGTGCCGCTGGCCAACTCGACCCACTCGGCGATCTCCTCGACGATGACCGTGAGCGGCAGGACACTGCTGACGCCGTGACGGCGGTCAAGCGAGGAGACCAGCGATTTCAGCCAATCGGGATCGTCATCGGACCAGTGGTCGCTGACGTTATAGTCGATCATCATGGGCGTTCCGATCACACGGATATTGCCACGACGATGACACGGCCGTCGTGGCTGTAGTCACTACGGTAGCCACCACCGCACGTCAAGAGGTCAGCGACTCGCTGCCGACGCCAGCGAGCGCTCCGGACATGCCGATGGCGTGAAGCCTCGGGCGCGGATCCTGTCTGGTCAGCACGGGTGGACTCGTAAGTGCGCCCGCGGCGCATAAGCAGGCTGTGGCAACAGCCCGCTCGTCGTCGCCCTGGTTCCACGCCGGCGGCCTGAGGCACCGAGGCCGCCGCATGGAAGAACGTTGATCATATGTACGCACATGCCGCCGATCGGGCGCTGCGGCTCGCGGACGATCATCAAGCTCCACAAGCGTCCGAACTCCAGTCAAGACGCACCCGCCGCCGGATGAAGGTCGTCCACCGGTAGCCGGAGGCTGTCGGTTTGCGATCACCGCGGGTGGCCCGCTGCCGCGCGTCGAACCCGGTGCCGAACGTCCCGGGACAGGGCCGTGCGCACGTCCTCGGCAATCGCGCGTGCCCGCTGCAGGTCTGCTTCCTCCACGTCACTGGTCGGGGCGCTGTTGGTGGACTGCAGGTAGGTGTGGATTGCGAGGGCGAGCTGCGCCCGTACTGTCCAGTCCCGATCCTGGGCGAGCAATGGCAGTGTCAAGGCGTAGCGCACTGGTTCGGTGGCCGCGACGAAGGCAGCGAACTCGCGGACTACCCGATCGGGGTGGCCGACCAGCAGCGTGACATCAAGACCGCGGATCATGTCAGCGCCAAGGCGGGACAGGACCTGGGCGCTGTCGTGGACGATCTGCTGGTCCTCGGCGCTGAGTAGGACCCTGGCCTGGTCTCGCACCCAGATTCGGTCGTCGTCGCAGGCCGAGCTGTCCAAGGCAAGCCGCAGACCGTGCCCGCGCAGCGACGGCGATCCAAGGTCGACCTTGAATGAGCTGAGAGGGTGTGGGTTGGTCATCTCGTCGTCGAGGGCGCTGCCCTCCTGCTGCCCGAGCACGAATTGCCTGGCGCGAGTGTGCACGCCCGTCTTCACATGGTTCGGCTGCGTGGTGACCAGGTTCGTCGCGGCGGTGAGGGCGTCTTGGCGGTTGGTGGCCGTTTCGCGCTGGTCCTCGGCCACCGTGAGCACCTTGTCTAGGCAGCGCTGTTGCTCGGCAGTGTCGAGGAACGTGACCAGGTAGGAGTCGGGGACCATAGTCGCGCCGAAGGCGTGGCTGTGACCGCCCGGTTCGGGGCGCCCGAGGAGCCGATCCCGCGCGGCGAGGGCTCGGTGGATGACGGACTGGTCGGTGTCGCCGAGCGTCGCGGCGGCCAGTCCAGCCTCGTACCGACCTGCCTTCGCCATCGTGTGCAGTCGCTTCCGCAGGGCATGTCGTTCTTGGTCTTTGAGCGCGGCGAGCGTGCCCATGGCGTGGTGACCGGCGGGGTCTTCGGCGAGCAGATCTTGCACGGCCGGGTGATACAAAGCTTTTAGTGCCTCGCGCGCGCCGGCATCGGCGAGGTCGAACAGCCGTATCAGTGCCGGCCAGGCCAGGTCAGCGTGGTGGTCGAAAATCGCCAGACACGCCCGTGCGTGTTCCTTGTCATGCGGCAAGTAGAAATCGGCAGCCCGGTGCACGTCGGCGGCGAACAGGTCCAGCACGCCTTGGGCGTCTGTGCTGGTGCCCCGGTTGGCGAAGATCAACAGGGTCTTCATCGCCTGCTCCGTGAACATCCGGCCGGGATTGTCGACCAGTTCACCAGCCCGGCCCCGGGTCACGAGGTCAATCAGGTCGCGTAGCAGCGCAGCGGCCGTGGCGTCGTCGATCACGTCGTGTTGGGCCGCCGCGATGGCCAGGCTCGCGGACTGCTGCCACCACGGACCGGACCCGATGGGTGCGCGGGCCAGAATGCGATCCCCCACGTTGCTGGCCAGTTCGGTGGCCTTCTTCCGCTCGCCGGCCCACTGATAGCACCGGGCGGCCCGGTCCGGCTCCTGGTTGGCGGCGTACAGGTCACCGAGCAGTTCCGCAGCGGCATTCTCTTCGGCCCAGTCGCCGGTGACGATGCAGTCGGCCAACCAACGTCGAGCAGCACGAAGTGCCTCGATCGGCCGATCGGCGAGGGCGGCGCGTCGGGCATCGGTCGCCGGATCGCGGGTGCGGCGAATTAACCGACTGCTGCCGGTCTTCGGCAAGGCTTGGGCGAGCATGTGCTCGTCGTCGAGGCGGTTGGTCCACGGCCCGTAGAGGGTGCTGACGGCGCGGATCGCGTACAGCCATCCGGCTGCGTCGTCGGTCCGGCCGTCGTGGATGGCCTGTTCGACGGCTTGCCGCCAGTGTTCGATTGCTTCCTCGGCCGAGCCGTCAAGAACGTCCCGGCGTCCCTGCGCTGCAAGCACCATCGCAGCGTGGTGGCGCGGTATCCGCCGCTGCCGCGCCTGGGCCAGCAACGCCGTGCGAGCCTCTCCGTCGTAGGCGGCCTGGATCATCCGCAGCCGGACGGTGACATCCTTCGTCTGCGCCGACCGTGGCGCCTTCGTCAGGTTCCGCAGCGCCGCCGTGACCAGATCGTCAAGACCAACCATGCTGCCGGCGACCGGGTCTACCGGGTCGGCGCCGTCACCGGCCGGGGTGGGGCGCTCGCCCGGCCCGTTGATGATGGCGTCGGCGACGGTCAGTTCCGCGGCCAACAACACCAGCAAGGGTTGGTAAGTCGGCGGTTCGACACCCGCTGGCGGATGGCGTAGCGCATTGGTCAATTCATTGCTGTCGGCAAGCGGGTGCATCACTGCAAACACCGCAGCAGAGATCAGTTGTCCGCTCCAGGCGGCGGCGCTGATCGGCCCCTCCAACCCTGCGGCTGGGTTTGCAGTCGTGGGTTCAGATGCTGCCGGGTCGGCCGGTGCCGGTACCTGGCGCTCAAAGACACGAGCCAGGTGCAGGTTGCCCTCGTGTAACGCGGTGGCGGCCAGCAGCGCCGCCAGCGCCGCCCGGGCGTCGTCCTCACCTGCGGCGGCCAGCGCGTCGAGCTGCTTGCGCCGCATGACGTTGGCGTGGCCGAGGTAGTTTTCGCCGGTCAATGTATCGGCCAGCCTCGCGTAGATCTCGGCGGCGGACGCCGGCTGATCGTCGAACAGCCGATCGGCTTCGGCGAGCTGCTCGTCGAGGCCGTCCACAGCCAGCGGGGTACGCAGCACCTGGTCGGCCAGACGAGTCCAGTCCAGCGGTGCAGCGGCGACGCCCGCAAGCGGCGCGCCGGTACAGAACGTGTCGGCCGTTTCTCGGGTCCAGAACCGGGCAACGATGTCGGCCCGCTTGCGAAGCTCGTCGTTGATCTGCTCGGCGCCCCACAGCTCGATGTCCAAGTCCGGGTGCGCGTCCTGTGCTCGGGCGAGTTCGTCCTCCACCTGAGTGTCACGTGTCACGACGCTGACTGCGATGATCAGATGGCGCGCGCCGAATGGTCGGGAGCCATCGGCGAAGGTACGGACTGCCGTGCGAAGCTGCGCCGCGGTGAACTTTTCGACCTGTTTGCACTGTACGACGGTGTATGAGCGGTCCGCGCGTCGACCGGCCAGATCGATTCCCCGCTGGGCCTGACCGCCGAGTCCGTATCGACGGAACCGCATCTGGTTGAGGCCGACGATCTGCTGAGCGACATACACCAGAAGCTGTTCGAAGCGGTCCCACCCAATCCTCAGATCTAGATCACCGCCGGTGAAGACCCTGCCCGGCAATCCCGGTACCGGCGCCTGCGACAAAACCGAGTCCTCGCGCACTGGACGCCAGGACACCGGATCCTGGGCGGCCTTCGCATGGCTGGATCTGCGTCGCACGCCGGTCCCCTTGATCGGGCGAGCAGGCGGTTCATGGCTCACAGTGCACATTCTTCCGCGCGGTCGCCGATCCTGCGGGTGAACACACGCCGCAGGAGGTCGAGCAACTATCTCTCCGTCGGACCAGCGCCCATGAGAACGTCGATCTCTTCTGCTCGGGAACTAGTCGGCAATCACTTAATCACGTACGCACACATGCCGCGATGCGCTCGTTACGGATAGTAGTGTCTAACTTTCCGATCCTCCGTGGCCGGCGCTTGTCGTCAAGACGCCGAAGCGGTGCCGGTCGCCGTCCGCCTGTTGGTTCGTCCCGCAGCGAGTTCAGCACGAATACGAAGTTCGAGTCTGACCGCCGCCTCGGACGCATCAGCGAAGACGATCTCCAGCGGCATGGTGTGTTCATCAGTGAAGAAGTAGTAGGACTCAAAGTTGTCGACGAGTCCATGGTCTGCCGTGGGTGAGGTTGCTCCGCGTTGGCTCGCACCGTCGCCGCGGAGATAGTTGCTGTAGTGGGCAACCGCGTTGCGGAGCGCCCTGCGATCTGGACATGCCGCGTTGAACTCAGCGACGGCTGCCTCAATGCCAACTTCAAGGTCCGCCGGAGCGTGTTGACAGATTGCCTTGGCGGCCTCGGCCACCTGATCCAGAGCGAGCACGAACATCAGCCCGTCCGCGCTCAGCTGGGTTACCGCAGCGAAGATCTCCTCACGCGACACCGTGCCATCCGATTCGACGAACCGTCGGGGACGCAATCGTCCGCGCTGCAGGCAGATGGCGGTAACCCACGTCGTCAAATTGATCTCGGCATCGAAGAGCTCCGAGAAGGGGGCCAACTGGTAATCCACCCGTTTAGCGTCGGCTTGGATCTGACAATGCACAACCGCTTTGCGGCGCGTCCCCTTCGGCTGGCGTTGGAGCTGCGCGTCGCGACCGGTCAACATCCGGTGCACGCTCATGGCCGCCGATCGAGCGTCCTTGCGTCGGAACTGCCGGTTGCCGGACCAGTCTGCGCGCTTGTGCTACCCGTCGTGCCGATCCTCGGTAGTCTTCCGGCCGTTGAGGTCCAGCCACCGGAGGTCTTGTGGAGCATCGGAGTCCTGCCCAGCGAGTCGCCGTCGTGCTCCGGACGGCACGGATTCTGGAGATCTACGGGCGGGATCGGAACGTGTTCTGCGCGGCAGTCGAGGAACCGGGCGCCGACATCGTCTGTTGGGACTGCGACCCCGATGCGGTCCTCGTCTGGAACGTAGTGGCCAGGGACGGCGCGGAGCAGGCAGAGCTCGCAGCGGCGATCGAGCTGCTCTCCCAGCCACCTTGCAATCGCCTGGTTCGGGCCGGCGACCCGTTGGGAGGACCGCAAACGGGCTTCAACCCGTTGCACCAACTGCTGGTAACTGTCTCCAGCGGCGACGGTGGCGTGGAATCCTACGACTCGACCCGCCGCGTTCAGCGGCTGGACATCGACGCCGCGATGGCCACGCAGCGGTCTGCCGAAGAGCTGGTTGGACGCCGACCCCGTTGGACGAAACCACCCTACCTCCGGGGTGAATAGCATCAGTTTCTGCCCGTGACCGAACGCCGTCGATTGCGAGAACCGGCGATTGACCATCGGGGGAACAACTACGCACCGCATCAGAAGCCCAGCCGCTCAACCAAGCCCCGCGACGCCGTGAACCGCGTGAATCTTCAAGGTCACGTGCGCACATCTGCCGCTGAGCGCTCGGCTGTCGGACTGCCGTCGGTCACCGTGTGTCGGGCAACGTCCGATCGCACCGTTACGATCGTGTCCGACTCGGGAGTGATTGAGACGTTGGTGCGCACGCTGCAATGTCGTCGGATGGCAGAGCTTCCGGCTCTGACTGACGCGGAAGACCTCGTTGCGTTGAACGCCACCGTCGACGGCCGGTTGATCGCTGTCTCGGCTCGTGGTAGCCGGCGCGACGGGCTGCCCGACCTGCGGGTACGGGTTCACCTGCATGAAGCCGGGGGCGATTGGCGTGCGGTGGTACTGACCGATGTGACGATAGTGCCGAACAAGGTGGATCTACTGCCAGACGGAAGTTTCCTGCTGGTCCAATCCCGATGCGTCCACCGGCCGTTCAAGCCGGTGCCGGACAACGCACAAGTGTTCAACGCCTCCGGTCAAGCGTTGCGGTCATTCCGGATCGGTGATGGCGTCGAACACCTCGCCGTCGACGAGCCAGGCACCATCTGGGTCGGCTACTTCGATGAAGGCATCTACAGCGGGGATCCGCTCAGCGCCGGCGGTCTCGCACGGTTTGACGAATACGGTCGGCAGTTGTGGACCTACTGGCCGCCATCCGGATTCGACCACATCGCCACCTGCTACGCACTGAACGTCGGTGCACGCACGGCTTGGGCGTACTACTACACCGGCTTCCCACTGGTCCGGATCACCGACACGGAGGTCAGGCCCTTCCCGCCGGGCCCGGTCCGCGGGGCACGGGCCGTATTGATCCACGACAACGTGGTGATCTTCATCGGTGGGTACGGCACGCCGCATCAGCTCACCGAGTGCCGGCTGCACGACGGAACCATCGTCGAACACGGACCGGCCACCCTGACCCCGCTGAAGAAGATCAACGTCGTCAGCACTCGCGGAAGCCGCCTCTACGCGCGAAGCACCCATTCAGTCTTCCAGGCCGACGTAGCCGATTGCTGATCGCTGGCGTGGGCCTGGCCGCTCGGCGGACGTCCTCTCATGCCGCGATACGCGCGGCACCTCCCAGCGACGAACGAACCGGTTCCGGCCAATGAGCGTGCGGGTCAGTGCCAGTGGCCCCATGTCGGGAACGCCGCCGGCCGCGTTGTCCGCCTCAGCCTTCGATGCCGGTGGAGGTGTGGGAGGCGCCGACGGGTTTGGACTCTGGGGAGCCTCGTTGGCGCAGGTACACGGAGAGGATCACCATCGAGAAGACGGCGAGGAGCTCGGACTGCCAGTTTTGCAGGGTGCGGTTCCAGAAGTCGGGTTCGGTCAGGTAGGCGGCCCAGGAGACGGGGGGCTGGCGGTGGCTGAGCTGGCGTTCGTTGAAGGCGGCCACGCCGGCGATCGACTGGGCGAGCCACGACAGCGCGAAGATGCCGCCCATGACGAGGCCGAGGGAGTTGGACAGCAGGTGCAGGCGCCAGCCGGTCGTGCGGGCCCAGGCGGGTGAGTCGTCGCGGGCGAAGGCGCCGACGAGCTGGTCCTTGTCGGACTCGGTGCCGGGCCGGTCGAGCGGCTTGGACTCCGGGGATCCCTTCTGCAGCAGCCAGACCGTCGCCAGGATGTACAGGGAGAACTGCAGATACTCCGACTGCCAGTTCTCCGCGACGTCCACGGCGAAGTCCGCCGACGTCAGGTACCGGCCGAGGGAGACCGGCAGGAGACCGTCGGTGACCTGCTGCTGGTTGAAGTCGGCGTGCCCGGCGAGGCCCTGGCCGACCAGGGCGAGGACGAACAGGACGCCGAACACCACGCCGAGCGCGTGCTCACGCAGGACCCGCCGTGCCCCGCTCACCGGTGCAGCAGCCCGATCGTGATGACGTAGGCGAGACCGGCGCCGACGACCGTCAGGCACAGCACGAACATCAGCCGCATCTCAGTCTCCTTCCACGGCGCACTGGTACGGGCGTTCGCCGCGGGACTGGCAGCCCGCCGCCACGACCCGCCAGCCGCCCGGGAACACCGCCAGGAACTCGGTGTCGCCGGCGTGGACGACGCGGGCCCATTGCCCGTACACGTCGACGTGGCGCACCGCGTCGGGGGCGGGCAGGTCCTCGTCGAGGATCGCGGCGGCGCACGGGGCGTCGGCGGACCGTTCCAGGGCGCTGACGGTCCCGGGCGCGAGCAGCCGGCAGGCGGTGGCGCCGTCGCCGTCGCGGACCGCCGTCAGCAGCCGGGTCGCCGTGGCCGAGGCGGCGTCGCGCCGGCCACCGTCGCCGCAGCCCGCGGCCAGGAGACCCACGACGACCAGCACCACAGCGATCCGCACGCTGTCCGTAGTGCCCCGATCTGGGAGGTCGCACACATCGTGCCGGGCGGATGAGATCATGGCGCGATGATGTTCGAGGCTGGGCAGCGCATCGTGTTCATCGGCGACAGCATCACCGACTGCGGGCGGCGGGACGTGCGGGCGCCCTACGGTGACGGGTACATGAGCCTGGTGCGGGCGCTTGTCACGGCCCGCTTCCCCGGTACCCCGCTGACCTGGGTCAACCGTGGGGTCAGCGGCAACACGGTCCGGGATCTGGCCGCACGCTGGGACCGCGACGCGATCGGCCAGCGGCCCGACTGGCTGGTCGTGATGATCGGCATCAACGACGTGTGGCGGGCGTTCGCCGGGCGGCCGCACGAGGCGGTGCCGTTGGACGAGTACGAGGCGACCCTGCGCACTCTGCTGCGGAGCGCGGTCGACGCGACCGGCTGCCGGTTGCTGCTCGCCGACCCGTACCTCATCGAACCCGACCGCACGGAGCCGCAGCGCGCCGAGAGCGACCGCTACGCCGCGGTGGTGGCGAGGCTCGCGGAGGAGTTCGAGGCGCCGCACGTGGCGACGCAGCACGCGTTCGACGCCGTCCTCGAGGTGTCGCCGCCGGACCTGTGGGCCGACGACCGCGTCCACCCGGGCCTGCCCGGCCACGCCGTCATCGCCGACGCCTTCCTGCGCGTCATCACCGGCTGAGCCGGCCGAACCAGCCGAGCGGCTGAGAAGGCCGAAAGGCTGAGACAGCCGACCTGCTACCGGACCCGCCCCGGATCGGCCAGGAACTCGGTGATGGCCCGCCCCGGCACGTCCGTCACCCCGAACTCCCAAGGCGCGGCGTCGAGCTTGCGCTGCACCGCCGCCCGGATCGCTCCGGCGTCCTCCCCGTCCGGCGAGGCGAGCCGCTCGTAGGCGTCGTCGTCGGCGTCGCGCAGCACCGCCCGCAGGTCGGGCAGGCCCAGGTAGTCGGCGGCGCGCGCGGCGGCGTCGAGCCGGTCCGGCGGGAACTCGGCCAGCACCGCGTCCAGGCCACCGCCCATGGCGCGGTCGTGCAGCCGCCGCAGCAGCGCCAGGTGCCGCAGCCCGAGGGGTCCGGCGGCGGCCGCCGGTTCATCGACCGGCAGTGAACCGGCCGCGTCCCACAGCACCTCGACGAGGTCCCGCAGCAGATACCCGCGCCGGTCGCCGACCCAGGCCGGCGCGGGCCGCCAGCGGCGGGTGGCGCGCAGCTGGTCGAACCCGGCGCCGATGGTGACCGTCTCCAGGGCGTCGACCGCGAACCGGCACGGCAGGATCGACGCGAGCGGCACCACACCCGGCGTCCCGGTCAGCGACACCCAAGCCAGGGTGGAATCGTCGGAGTCGACCAGGTCGTGCCAGCGCCCGCCGTCCAGCAGCGCGACCTGGCAGTGGTCGGCGTCGATGACCGACACGACCACCGCGACCCTTCGTTCGTCGTCGCGCCAGGTGTACGAGGGGTCGTCGCCGGGGTCCGCCGACATCAGGATCCGCTGCACGTCACCCGCCGCGGCGGCCCGCAGCGTGCGGGTCAGCCCGAAGATCCGTCGCTCGATCACGCGCAACTGTAGCCGGTTGACTTAACCCGTTTTAGCTGACTTACTCGGTTCAGTTCGCACCGACCGCCAGCGGAAGGAACCCCTCATGCGACTTGCCGCGTTCGCGGCGTCGGCCGTCGTCGTCTGGGCGGCGGCCTCGGCCGTGCCCGCCGCGGCGGCGCCGACGCCCAGTGGCACCGCCACCGTCGCCGACGTCGTCACCTACCTGCAGAGCATCACCGGCCGCAACATCCTGTCCGGCCAGCAGGACGGGCCCAGCTCGGCACCGAACACCTGGCAGCAGAAGGTGCACGACATCACCGGCGAATACCCGGGGTCGTGGGCCGGCGACTTCGCCTTCGAGCAGAACGACATCAACGCCCGGCCGGCCGTCATCGCCCAGGCGAAGGCGGTGTGGGCGGCCGGCTCCATCCCCGCCCTGGTATGGCACATGTGCCCGCCGACGGTCGCGCAGTCCTGCCACTGGGACTACGGCACCGGCGCCATCATGAGCAGGCTCAGCGACGCGCAGTGGAACGAGCTCGTCACCAACGGCACCGCCCTCAACACCGCCTTCAAGCGCCGCCTCGACGAGGCCGTGCCCTACCTGCAGGACCTCAAGAACAGCGGGATCCCGGTGCTGTTCCGCCCGCAGCACGAGATGAACGAGGGCTGGTCGTGGTGGGGCGGTCGCCCCGGCGCGAACGGCAGCCGCAAGCTGTTCCAGATCACCCACGACTACCTGTCCGGCACCAAGGGCCTGAACAACCTCGTCTGGGTCTGGAACCTCAAGGACATCGCGGGCGGCGAGAGCCACGTCGCCGACTACTGGCCCGGAGCGTCCTATGTGGACCTCGCGACGCTCGACGCGTGGGTCAACAAGCAGCCGACGCAGGCCTGGTACAACGCCATGCTGGGCATCGCCGGCGGCAAGCCGATCGGCCTGTCGGAGGTCGGCACCGTACCCACGCCGGAGACCATCACCGCCCAGCCGCGCTGGACGTTCTTCAGCGTCTGGATCAGCTGGCTCACCGACCCGGCCTGGAACACCAACGACGCCGTCAAGCGCACCTACTACGACCCGCGCGTGCTCAACCGCGGCGAGATCCACATCGGCGGCGGCACCGACCCCGCGCCCGGCACGGGACCAATCACCGGCCTGGCCGGCAAGTGCCTCGACGTCGCCGCCGCCGGCACCGCGAACGGCACAAAGATCCAGCTGTACAGCTGCAACGGCACCAACGCCCAGCGCTGGACCGTCGGCACCGACGGCACGCTGCGGGCGCTCGGCAAGTGCCTGGACGTGACCGGCGGCACCGCAGCGGACGGCACGAGGGTCCAGCTGTGGGACTGCAACGGCAACGGCCACCAGCGCTGGACCCGGGACGGGCGGCGCCTCGTCAACCCCGACACCGGCAGGTGCCTCGACGTCGCCGGCCAGTCCACCGCCGACGGCGCCCAGATCCAGATCTGGACCTGCAACGGCCAGACCAACCAGAACTGGACCCTGCCCTAAGAGGGGCGTTACCGTGCATCGATGGATGCGATCATTCCCGCGCCGGTGTACGTCAAGCCGGTGCCGGCGGAGAGCTTCACACTGACCTCCGCGACCGTGGTGTCCGCGACCGGTGCCGGTGTGCCGGTCGCGGAGCACCTCGCGGCGCAGCTGGACATCGCGGTCGTCGAAGGGACCGGCGGGGCGATCGCGCTGACGCTCGACGAGGCCGCCGTGACGCACCCGGAGGGCTACCGCCTGCGCGTCGGCAAGGAGCGGGTGACGCTGGCGGCGGGGACGCCGGCCGGGCTGTTCGCCGGGGTGCAGACCCTGCTGCAGCTGCACTCGGACCGGGTCATCGCCGGTGGGGAGGTGCGGGACGAGCCGCGGTTCGCGCACCGCGGGGCGATGCTCGACATGTCGCGGCACTTCTACACGGTGGCGGAGGTCAAGCGGTTCGTCGACCAGCTGGCGCGGTTCAAGCTCAACGTCCTGCACCTGCACCTCACCGACGACCAGGGCTGGCGCATCGAGATCCGTAGCTGGCCGCGGCTGGCGACGGTCGGCGGTGGCACGCAGGTCGGCGGCGGGGGCGGCGGGTACTACACGCAGGACGAGTACCGGGACCTGGTCGCGTACGCGGCGGCGCGGCACATCACTGTCGTGCCGGAGATCGACGTGCCGGGGCACACGACCTCGGCGCTCGCGTCCTACCCGGAGCTCAACGCCGACGGGGTGGCGCCGGCGGTGTTCACCGGGCGGGGCAACGCGACCGGGTTCAGCTCCCTCGCCACCGGCAAGGAGGTCACGTACCGGTTCATGGGCGACGTGCTGCGGGAGGTGGCCGCGCTGACGCCGGGCGAGTACCTGCACCTCGGTACCGACGAAACCCACGCGACGCCGGAGGACGAGCGCCTACGGTTCCTGGACCGGGTGCTGCCGATGGTCGCGGACCTCGGCAAGTCCGTGATGGGGTGGCACGAGATCCTGCGCTCGCCGGACCTTCCGGTGTCGGCGGTGCCGCAGTACTGGGGGCGCGCGTCGAGCGACCCGGCGATGGCGGCCGCGGTGGCGCGCGGGCAGCGGGTCCTGCTGTCGCCGGCGCACCGCGTGTACCTGGACATGAAGTACGAGCCCGGCATGGAGATCGGTTACGACTGGGCGGGCTGCATCGACGTCGCCGACGTGTACGGCTGGGATCCCGGCACCTACATGGAGGGTGTGCCGGAGGCGGCGGTGCTCGGGATCGAGGCGCCGCTGTGGTCGGAGACGCTGCGCTCGTACGCCGACGTCGAGGCCATGGCGTTCCCGCGCCTGGCGGCGGTCGCCGAGCTGGGCTGGTCGCCGCGGTCGGCGCACGACTGGGACTCCTTCGCCCGCCGGCTCGCCGCGTACGGGCCGCGCTGGGACGCCGACGGCGTCAACTACCACCGTTCCGCGCAGATCCCCTGGCGCTGACCGGCTCCGGCGCCTTCTTGATCACGACGACCGGTCGCACCAGGGTCGCGCCTTCGACGTCGACATTCGGCAGCAGCCGTTGTAGCGGCCTCGGCAGCCACCAGGCGCCGCGGCCGAGGATGTGCAGCACCGCCGGGACGAGGGTCATGCGGACGATGAACGCGTCGACGGCGACGCCGACGGCGAGGGAGAAGCCGATGGCCTTGATGATGACGTCGCCGCCGAAGATGAACGCGGTGAAGACGGCGGCCATGATGAGGCCGGCGGCGGTGACGACGCGGGCGCTGTCGCGCATGCCGTCGCCGATGGCGCGGCGGGCGTCGCCGTGGTGGGTGAAGGCCTCCTTGATGCGGGAGACGAGGAACACCTCGTAGTCCATCGCCAGCCCGAACAGGATGCCGATGACGAGGACGGGCAGGAAGCTCAGGATCGGGGCGGGCGCCTGCACGCCGAACACGCCGCCGGCATGCCCCTGCTGGAACACCCAGGTGACCGCGCCCAGCGACGCGCCGAGGGACAGCAGGAACCCGGCGACCGCCTTCACCGGCACGAGGATCGACCGGAACACCAGCAGCAACAGCAGCAGCGCGAGCACGACGATCAGCACCAGGAACGGGGCCAGGGCGGCGCTGAGCTTGTCGGAGACGTCGTTGTTGACCGCGGTGGTGCCGGTGACGTACGCGGTGATCCCGGCCTGCTGCCTGGCCTGCTCGCCGGCGGCGCGGATGCGCCGGACGAGGTCTTTGGTCTGCTGCGAGTCGGGCCCGGACTTCGGGATGACCGACAGGATCACCACGTCCCCGGCCTGGTTGGTGGCGGCCGGGACGGCGACGGCGACGTCGGGGTCGGCCCGCAGCAGCGGCGCGGCTTGCTCGCCGATGGCCTTCATGTCGGTGCGGCCCGGCCCGTGCAGCACGAGGGTGAGCGGCGCGTTGAACCCGGGCCCGAAGCCCTTGGCGAGCAGGTCGTAGGCGCGGCGTTCGGTGGTGCCGGTGGACTTGGTGCCGTCGGACGGCAGGCCGAGGCGCAGGTCGAGCACGGGCAGCGCCATGCCGCCGACGACGGCGAGGCAGGCGACGACGGTCAGCCACGGCCGGGCGGTCACGATCCGCGCCCACCGCGCGCCGAACGGGTGGGCCTTCGGCTCGGCGCGCCGGTTGAGCGCCCTGATGCGGCTGGCGGTGATCCGGTGGCCGGCGACGGCGAGGACGGCGGGCGTGAGCGTGACGGCGAGGACGACGGTGACGGCGACGGTGGCCGCGGCGCACAGGCCCATGACGGTCAGGAACGGGATGCCGGCCACGGCGAGGCCGCACAGCGCGATGATGACGGTGACGCCGGCGAAGATCACGGCGCTGCCGGCGGTGGCGGTCGCGGTGGCGATCGACTCCTCGACCTGCATGCCGTCGCGCAGCTGCTGGCGGTGCCGGGCCACGATGAACAGCGCGTAGTCGATGCCGACCGCCAGGCCCAGCATCGTGGCGAGGGCGGGCGCGGTCGAGTTCAGCTCGACGAACCCGGTCACGACCTGGATGCCGAGCATCCCGATGCCCACGCCGACGGCGGCGTTGAGCAGCGGCATCCCGGCGATGACCAGCCCGCCGAGGGTCAGCGCCAGCACCAGGTACGCGATGATCACCCCGTACAGTTCGCTGCTGGCGCCGTGCGCCTCGGTGGTGGACACGACACCGCCGGAGAACTCCACCCGCAGCCCCGCCGCCCGGGCGGGGCCCGCCAGCCGCTCCAGGGCGTCCTTCGCCTCCTGCGTGACCTCCGAGACCGGCACGGCGTACTGGACGTCGGCGAACGCGATCCGCTTGTCCGCGCTCAGCGTCGCCTCATTGAACCCGGTCACCGCGATGACCTGCGGCGCCTTCGCCAGCGCGACGAGCGCGTCGGCCGCGCGGGCGGTGTACTCGGCCTCGTCGAGCGTGTGCCCCGGCGGGGCGGCCACCACGATCCGCGCGCTGGCGCCGCCGGTGCCGGGGAACTTCTTCGACAGCAGCTCGATCGCCCGCTGCGACTCCGTGCCGGGGATGCTGATCGCGGACGTCGTCGGCTTGGCCAGCACCGCCGCCGACACCGCGACGGCGACCAGGACCGCGGCCCAGCCGCCCAGCACGACCCAGCGACGGCGCGCCACGACGACGCCGAGACGGTACAGCATCGTCGCCATTCGCCCGCTCCCTAGAACTGGCGGCCGCGCGGACCCGGCCGTTCACGGCTGTGGGTGTTCGCGCCTTGATCCTATGGGCGTGCCCCGCCGGGCAGGACCGGAACGGCGAATGCGCAACCGGGCGGCGGTCAGCTCCTGCCGCTCAGCGCGGTGCCCATGGCGATGAGGCGGTCGGCGACCGCTCGCGGGTCGACGAGCTGGTGCAGGTGTTGGCCCGGGAGGTGCTCGACGAGCCAGCCGCGGTCCTCGGCCTGCGCCGCGGCCGGCGCGTAGTGCGCGGAGAACCGGAGGTATCCGCACGGCACCGCGTCCCAGCCGGCCGGGACGGGAAGCCGCTGCTCGTAGTACCAGAGCGGAATCCGCGGCTGCTCGGCCTCGACCGCGCGCCTGATCAGCGGGTCCGGGACGAGCTCGGCGAAGTCGGCGCCGGGCCACCACGTCGTCCACGGTGGGAGCAGGCCGTCGACGACCCTGTCCCGCAGCCGGTCCAGCGCGCCGGGCGCGACGATGCCCGTGGTGGGGCCGGTGCGGGCGGGCAGCGACGCGTCCACGAACACGCACGCCGCGACCCGCCGCGGCATCGCGCCGACCACGGCCGGCATGAAGTAGCCGGCGTTGCTGTGCGCCACGAGGATCACCGGGCCTTCCCCGGCCGACGCGACGACCCGCTCCACGATCGCCTGACCGGACGGGGGCATCTCGTGCAACGCCGGCACCGCCGCATCGAGCAGCGCCGCCACCGGCGCCCACGACGCGGGCCCCAGCAGCGGGCTGTGCACCAGGACGTAGTTCACCGCGGGCGGTTGTCGAGGATGCGCTTCGCCTTGCCGACCGAGCGCTCCAGCCCGCCGGGCGGCAGCACCTGCACCCGTACCGTGACGCCGACGTTGTGCTTCACCAGCGCGACGAGCTGCGCGGCGAGCGAGTCGTCGACGGGCTCGGTGCGGGCCTCCACGCGGACGGTCAGCTCGTCGAGGCGGCCGGGCCGGTCGATGACGCAGACGTAGTGCGGGGCCAGGCCCGGCACCCGCAGGATCAGCTCCTCGATCTGGGTCGGGAACACGTTGACGCCCCGCAGGATCATCATGTCGTCGGAGCGGCCGGTGACCTTCTCCATCCGGCGCATCGTGCGGGCGGTGCCGGGCAGCAGGCGGCTCAGGTCGCGGGTGCGGTACCGGATGATCGGCAGCGCCTCCTTGGTCAGCGACGTGAAGACCAGCTCGCCGCGCTCACCGTCGGGCAGCACATGGTCGAACACGGGGTCGACGATCTCGGGGTAGAAGTGGTCCTCCCAGACGTGCAGGCCGTCCTTCGTCTCCACGCACTCCTGCGCGACCCCGGGCCCGATCACCTCCGACAGCCCGTAGATGTCCACGGCGTGCATGTCGAGCCGCTCCTCGACCTCGCGGCGCATGTCCTCGGTCCACGGCTCCGCCCCGAAGATGCCGACCTTGAGCGCGAGGCCGCGCGGGTCCACGCCCTCCCGGTCGAGCTCGTCCAGGATCGTCAGCATGTAGGACGGGGTGACCATGATGATGTCGGGCTCGAAGTCGACGATGAGCCGCACCTGCCGCTCGGTCATACCGCCGGACACCGGGATGACGGCGCAGCCGAGCCGCTCGGCGCCGTAGTGCGCGCCGAGCCCGCCGGTGAACAGGCCGTAGCCGTACGCGACGTGGACCCGGTGGCCGGGGCGCCCGCCCGCCGCGCGGATCGAGCGGGCCATCACGTCGGACCACATGTCGACGTCGGCCCGCGTGTAGCCGACGACGGTGGGCTGTCCGGTGGTGCCACTGGATGCGTGGATGCGGGCGATGCGCTCCCTGGGGACCGCGAACATCCCGAAGGGATAGCTCTCCCTGAGGTCCTGTTTCGTCGTGTACGGGTAACGCGCCAGGTCCTCGAGCGAGCGGCAGTCGTCCGGGTGCACTCCGGCCTCGTCGAACTTGCGCTTGTAGAGGGGCACGTTGTCGTACGCGTGCCGCAGCGTCCACTGGAGCCGCTTGAGCTGCAGGGCGCGCAGCTCGTCGACGGACACGGTCTCGATCGGCTCCAGGTCGCCGGGGCGCGGGCTCAGGTCTCTCACGCTCGTTCCTGCCCTTCCAGGATGCGGCGGCCGAGTGCTCTGCTGCGGCCGCGGAACTCGGCGATGACCGACCCGTCGGCGGTGCGCACGGTGACGTCGTACAGGCCGCTGCGCCCCTGCCGAACCCGCTCCTGCGCGACGGCGGTCAGGTCGTCGCCGGGCTTCGCGGGCGCGACGAACGTGACGTCGAAGCCGGCGGCCACGGTCACCTCGTCGTAGGTGTTGCAGGCGATCGCGAACGCACTGTCGGCGAGGCTCGCGATGAGCCCGCCGTGACAGATGCCGTGGCCGTTGGCCATGTCGTCACGGACGCGCATCGCGATCGTCGCCCGGCCGGGCGAGACGTCGCCGAGCCGCATGCCGAGCGCGCGGCTCGCCTCGTCACCGTCCCACACGGTCCGCGCGCAGCGGCGGGCCACTTCCTCGGGGTCCATGCACCTTGCATACCCGGGTTTTCACACCGCCGCAAAGGTACAGACGGCCGCGGCGAGCATCAGGGTGTGCAGGATCATGTGCTCCAGGTTGGGCCGGGGGCGGTCGCCGATGCGGGGCAGGACGGTGACGGTGCGGGCGTACGTGCGGGCGTGCAGCTCCGCCCAGGTGACGCCGGCGCCGGCGGTCGCCCACGGTGCGGTGCGGCCGGCGAGGTACGGCATCCACCACAGGATCAGCCCGCCGGCCACGGAAAGTGCGGCGAGGGTGCCGGCGGCGTAGCCGAGGACCGGCAGGTGCAGCACCTTCCCGAGCCCGAGCAGCACCGCGGGCAGCGCAATCACCGGCGCGTTGATCGCGACCTCGGTGCGCTGCTCCTCGCGCTTCGCGTCGCGCACGTTGTTGAACGGGTACAGGTCGACCAGCGTCGTCACCAGGAAGTAGGCGACCACGGCAAGGATCAGGACCAGGGCGAGGACGAGCACGTCAGCCTCCATGTTTACGGTGTAAGCATGCCGCTGTCTGGTAGTTTTGCTTACGCCGTAAACATCGTCAAGGGAGCGCGCGTGCCGAAGGCCGGACTGAGCCGGGAGCGGGTCCTCGACGCCGCGCTGGACTACGTCGACACCCACGGCCTGCCGGCGCTGTCGATGCGCAAGCTGGGCGCGCACCTCGGCGTGGAGGCGATGTCGCTCTACCGGCACGTACCGAACAAGGACGCGCTGCTCGACGGCCTGGTCGACCGGGTGATGGAGCACGCCTTCGCCGGACTGTCCGTGGACTTCGACGACTGGGTGCCGTGGATGCGGTCCTTCGGGCACTCGCTGCGGGCCGCGCTGCTCGCCCACCCCGGCGTGCTCCCCCTCGCCGCGACCCGCCCCGTGAACTCCCCCGACGCGCTGCGCATGTCGGAGCGCTGGCTGGCCGCGATGCGCGCCGCCGGCCTGCCCCTCGGCCGCGCCATGGATGTCGTGAACGTCGTGGCCACGTTCACGATCGGGCACACCCTCGCCGAGGCCGGCCGGACCCCCGGCCACGAGGACTCCGACCCCAACCTCGACGAGCACGCCGGCGACCTCGACCCGGCCGAGTTCCCCAACCTCCTGGAGGTCATCACCACCCGCGCCGGCCTGGACTTCGACCACCGCTTCACCGAGGCCGTCGACATCCTCCTCGCCGGCTACGCGGCGCTGCCGCCTGTTGCGGATCCGCACGTTCCTTCGCCGTGACGCAACCCCGGCGGCGATGCTTGGCGACATGGCGCACCGAGACTCCGGACCACCGTCGACCGCCCCCGACGAGAAGTCGGTCCTGCTGGGCTTCCTCAACTACCTCCGCGACGCGATCACGACCAAGGTCTCGGACGCTCCCGAGCCACACGTCCGCACCGCGGGCGTCCCCTCCGGCACCAACCTGCTCGGCCTCGCCAAGCACCTCGCGCACGTAGAGCGGTACTACTTCTTCGGCGACCGCATCACCAGCCTCCGCCGCACCATGCGGCCCACCACCAAGGACACCGTCGAGAGCATCCTCACCGACTACCGGCAGACCATCACCCGCGCCAACGAACTCGTCGAGTCCTGCCCCGACCTCACCAGGCCGCTACGCGCCGGCGGCCCGTCCCTGCGCTGGATCCTGGTCCACCTCATCGAGGAGACCGCCCGCCACACCGGCCACGCCGACATCCTCCGCGAACACCTCGACGGCACCACCGGCCGCTGACGGTTCAGTTCACCGCTGTTCGGTCCTGCTCGTCGGCATGATGCGGGGGTCGTCGAAGTTCCGGTTGTCGATGACGATGTCGGCCTGTTCGGCGGGGCGGATCTCGGCCAGGTACAGCTCCTCGCCGGGGATGTAGTACGTGCGGTACCGCTCGGCGGCGGCCTCCGCCGAGTCCATCCACGCCTGGTCACGGGCCGTGCCGCGGGACAGCACGTCCGCCCCATCGATGTGGAGGTAGACCCGCAGGTCCCAGTGCCGCACCAGGGCCGGCTTCTGCAGGAAGCCGCCATCCGCGATCAGGATCGCGTCGTCCGAGGCCACCTGGACGCCGGAGTCGACGGGCGTGCGACCGCTGAGGTCCATGATCTGGGTGCGGTAGCGGCGGTCGCCGCCGGGACCGAGCGGCACCAACAGCTCATTGCGGATCGCGTCGACGTCGTACATCTCGAAGTAGTAGCTCTCCGGCGAGCCGGACGGATACCGCGTGCGCAGGTCGACATGCCGTTTGAAGTGGTCGACCGCGACTCGGAGCACGGGCCGCGTCGTCTTCCCTCGCAGGGCGGCGGCCACCTCGTCGGCCAGCGTCGTCTTGCCGGCAGCGGAGTGACCGTCGATCCCCACCCGCGCCGGGTGCTCCAGCCGCAGCCCGAGAATCCGGTCCGCCAACCCGTCGACCACCTGCCGCCGTGCAGCGCTACGCAAGCTGGTATGTGAAACGGTCGGTCCGGCCATCTGCAGCGGCCGCTCGCAAGACGTCCTCAACTTCCACGCACACCAGCCCACGGTAACGGATCGCACGGCAACACCTGGTCATCGGCCCGGTGGCGGACGACAGCCGTTCAGGCTGAACGCAGCAGTGACTCAGCGATGAGGTACATGCCGTCCGCGTCCAGCACCAGGTCGGCGCCGGCGGCCTGGTGCGCTGCGCCAGCTGTCCGTGGTGTCACAAGGCCCGATGCACGGCATGCGCAGCGAGCTCACTGGCGGCATGAGCGCGCAGCCGGTGAGATCTGAGCCGGTTCGATCAAGCCGCAAGCGCTGGGCGCTGGCCGGTCTACGGCCTCCGGTTTGGCGATCAATCGGTCACAGAGTGCCCTCGGTCAACGTAGAAGCTCCGTTTCGGGCCTCCCTCCGGAATCGGGTTCGAGGCCGTGTCGCCGCTCATCTGCTGCCGCAGCGCGTTCCACTTCCTGGTGACTTCCTCTGGGCGCTGATGGCCGCTCTCGAGACGGGTGCCGGTGCTGTCGGTGACTTCGGCGCTTCCTTCGTTCACGCAGACGGCGATGTTCGCGATGCCGGCCGCCCGGTCGTCGTCGTCCTCGAAGCGGTCGACAGTGAAGGGTGCATCGGCGCCGTCGTAGTCGGAGCGGACGTGGAACGTTTCGCCCGGTTTCAGCCAGCGGTCCTCTCCCCACGGCTCCAACCAGAGCACCAGCAACCCGGCGGAGTCGTTGTGCACGTCCATGATCGCCACGAGTACACCGTAGTCTCGGTGGCACTGCGGTCACCAGCAGTGGTCCTGACGGACGGTCAGGACGTACCCGAGTGCGCTGCTACTTCCGGCGTCCGGGCTTGGTCACGGTGTCCTCCACGGCGGCCAGGTGCAGCTTCATCGCATTGGCCGCCGCGTCGGCGTCGCGCTTCGAGATGGCGGCGAGGATGGCGTCGTGCTCGTCGGCCGCCTGGGTCGCCCGGCCAGGTACGGCGGCCGCGGCTATGGCCTGCTCCTGCAGGACCGAGCGGAGTTCTGAGACCAGCCTGGGGAACAGCGGGTTGGCGGTCGCGGTGGCGATGGCCACGTGGAAGTCGGCGTCGATGCCGACTCGGATGGAGGGGTCCTGCTCCTCACGGAACCGCACGAGCAGCTCGGTCATCGCCTTGAGGTCGGTCCGCGAACGGCGCTCGGCCGCGAGGGCGGCCAAGGGCACCTCCAGCGTCCGGCGGACCTCGTGCAGGTCGCGGGGGAGATACTTGCCGGTCAGCAGTTGGGACGGCGCGAACTGCGCGTCGACGAACGTGCCCTTGCCGGCGTACGAACGGGTGAGACCGAGCGCGTTCACGCTGTGCAGTGCCTCACGGATCACCGAACGGCTGACCGCGAACGACTTGGACAGCTCGGCCTCGGAGGGCAGCCGCTGACCCACCGCGAACTCACCCGACTCGATGAGTTCGACGAGTTGCGATCGCACGTGTTCCGCCGCGGTGCGCTGCGCGACAGGGATCACCTTCACGGCTGCCAGGTTAACAGCCTGTCGGGCAGCCGGCCGGTCAGACTTAGGCATCGAAGCGCACCGGCACTGACCAGGTCGACTCGCACGGGCTGCCGGCGGCGTACACCAGCGAGCGAGCCGACAGGTCCATCACGATCCCCGCGATGGTGCAGGTGCGCTCGGCCACGGGCTGGGCCGCGTCCGGGTGCTGGCACACGCTGTGCGGTGCGTCCGCGTGGTCGGCCAGCGCCTCCTGCAGGCTCTCGATCGTGTGCGTGTCGTGTTGCTGCACGCGCGCGGTCAGGTGGTGCAGCCGGTTGCGCGTGTGCGCCTTGCGCTCGAGATAGCGGTCCACCCCTGTGAGACCGTCGACCAGGAAGTGGTTGGCGTGCGTGACCACACCGTCGACGGGAGTGATCACGCCGCATGGGCCGTCGCCCGGTCCGGTCTCTATGTCCGCGCAGAACCCGCCCGCATCCGCGATGAGATAATTTGCGGAGTTTGCCCGGGATGTGGATTGAATCCGCTGGGCGGCCTCCGCACCACTGTCGCTGTCGAGCACCGATCGCAGCAGCACGTGGTACGGAACGCCGAACCGGCCCTCGTCGCCGTCCGAGATGAGGGTGTTGGTGCACAGGCCGACACCGCTGGAGTTGATCCCGACCTTCGCCAGCATCCCGGCCTCGACCACCGTGACGAAGTCCGGGCCGTCGTCCCGGTGCACCTGCAGCACGATCGCGGTTTCCCGGGCCCCCTCGATCCAGTCCCAGTTCTGCCCCATCAGCGCGGCACCGGAGGTCGTGCGCTCCGGGGTCAGCGCGAATGACGTGCACTCGGTGGATGCCACCGCCCGGGCTCGCCCGGGAGCGGCGAACATGATCTCGCTGCGGGTGTTCAGGGCCAGGATGTCGGCCACCTCGACGCCGGCCCCGCGGGCGATCGCCCGGATCTCCCGCGCGGACGCCGGCGAGAAGTCCTCGATAGGACCGGCGAACCGGAGCCCATGTCGCCGCACGGCGTCCCAGTCCCACGATGCGTAGTGCCGGAACACGTCGGCATAGGTCCGCAACGCTTGCTCGATCCGGGTCTTCGCAGCGAGGCCGTACTGGTATCCCCGCTCTTCCGGGTCACCCGAGACGGCAATGACGTCGTACCCGGAGGCGACTGTCCGCGCCATGCCCGTTCCTCCACCTGTAGCTCCTGGCTTCACTCGCCTGGCAGGCTATCAGGTTGCATGACAGGTTGTCCCTTCCCCGCCGCGGTCGTCATTGCTTAGACTCCTGTCGGACAGTCGGACAGGAGTCGTGCAATGCGGGTAGACCTCCCCCTCGATCAACTGGTGCGGTACGAGTACCCGCACCCCGAGCCCGGGGACTTCGACGCCTTCTGGAGCCGGACCCTGCACGAACAGGGCGCTCATCCCCTCAATCCGCGGTTTGAGCCGGTGGACGCCCTGGTCCGGACCGTTGACGTGTACGACGTCACCTTCGGCGGATACGCCGGGGACGACGTACGGGGGTGGCTGCTGCTGCCGCACGAGCGAACCGGCCCCCTGCCGCTCGTGGTGGAGTACCTGGGCTACGGCAGCGGACGCGGGCACCCGGTCGAGTCGCTCGCCTACGCCAGTGCCGGCTTCGCGCACGCCGTCATGGACTCCCGCGGCCAGGGCAGCGCCCTGCGGGCCGGCCACACCGCGGACCCGCATGGGGCGGGCCCGTCCGCGCCGGGGTTCATGACCAGGGACATCCTCGATCCCGAGCGGTACTACTACCGCCGCCTGTTCACCGACGCGTACCGGTTCGTCGATGCCGTGACGACCCACGAGGCCGTGGCGCGCGACCGGATCGCGGTGACGGGACGCAGCCAGGGGGGTGCCATGGCGCTCGTGGCGGCCGGCCTGCGGGACGATGTCCGCCTGGCGATGCCGCACGTGCCGTTCCTGTCCGCCTTCCGGCGCGCGGTCGAGGTGACGGACCACAGTCCCCATGGGGAGATCGTCAAGTGGCTGGCCGCCCACCGCGGTTCGGTGGAGCGCGCCTTCGAGACCCTCGCCTATTTCGACGCCGTGTCCTTCGCGCGGCGAGCCACCTGTCCCGGCCGGTTCTGCGTCGCCCTGCATGACGTCGTGAGCCCGCCTTCCACTGTTTTCGCTGCATACAATGCCTTTGCCGGGCCCAAGGAGATGACCGTGTGGCAGTTCAACGGCCACGAGGCGGGCGGGCCCGAAGACCTCTTGCGAACCATCCGTGCCGTCCGAGAGCTGGTGTCATGACCATCGTCGACTTCCACCACCACGCGCCGTTGGCGTCCTATGTCAGCCGGTTGACGGCACTGGGCATCCAGGCTCAGCCGGGCGCACCGTTTCCGGTGTGGGAGCCGGCGGACTCGGTCCGGATGATGGATCGGCTGGGGATCGACCTGGCCGTGCTGTCCGTCGCCTCGCCCGGGTTCTACTTCGGCGATCAGACCTTCACCACGGCCCTGTGCCAGGACACCAACGACGAGCTCACCGAGGTGGTCCGCGACGGCGACGGGCGGTTCGCGGCGGTTGCCTGCCTGCCGCTGCCCTCGGTCGACGCCGCGCTCACCGAGATCGAGCGGGTGTTCGACCGGCCGGAGTTCGTCGGCGTCGGCCTGCTCACCAGCTACGCCGGGTCGTACGTCGGCCATCCCAAATTCGACGGCCTGCTGGAGACCCTGAACGACCGCGGTGCCTTCATCCACGTGCACCCGGTGCTGCCCGCGTGGTGGCCCGAGGGCGAGATCCCCCTCCGGCCGTCGGTCCTGGAGTATCTCTTCGACTCGACGCGCCTCATCACGAACCTGCTCCTCACCGATGTGCCGCGCCGATTTCCGCGGATCCGGTGGGTCTTCTCGCACTGCGGCGGCGCGATGCCGGTCGTCGCTCCGCGCATGGTGCTGGCCGAAGGCATGCCGGAGCTCGCGGCCGTCGCCGCGCAGGGCGTCCTGCGCGCGCTGGCGGCGTTTCGCTATGACACCGCCCTGTCCCACACCGCCGCCGACCTCGGCGCGCTGCTGTCCTTCGTCGACGACTCGCGGGTCGTGCTGGGAACGGACTTCCCGTTCTCGTCGCTCGACGAGGTGGCCGAGCGCTTCAACCTCTTGCGCGAGTATCTCGGCGACACGCATCGCTCGGCCGTGCTCAGCGAGAATGCCCGCGAGCTCGTCGGCGACCGGGGGCGGACGCGGTGACCCGGGCCGGCGGCTGGATGGTCAGTGCCCGGTAGATGGCCGCCTGCTCGGGGCTCAGCGGCGTGGTCTGGGTGACGGTGCCGGCCGAACCGGTGAGCGTCACCTGGGCCACCCGCCCGAGCTTCCGGTTGATGGTCCGCCAGGTCTGGCCGCAGGACTGCTCGGCGACGCGGGTCAGCAGCAGGGCCAGCCACCAGATCAGCACGTGCGCGCGGATGCGGTGTCCCGAGCTGTGGGCGGCCGCTCCGGGCAGCAGCCGCGCCTTGAGGTCACGAGCTTCCAGGAGGTTCTTGTAGCCCAAGGCGACGTCTTCGGCGCTGACGTGCGGGTCGGAGGTGGCGATGAGGTACTTGCCGTCGAGCCTGGCCTCGGCCTTGACCTTCGCCAGGTCCACCTTCAGGCGTCCGTCGGGCCGCCGGACAAGCCAGCGGCCGAGGGTGGGGTGGTCGCGTAGCGCGCACTCGGCCCGCACGCGGCCGGCGTCGTCTCCGGCGCACTGGTCGGCGATCCGGGCCAGTTCGGCTTGGATGTGGACGATTGCCTCGTCGCGCTGCCGGCGGTCGCGCTGCGCCTGATCCGGGTCGTGGCAGACGACGAACCGGGCGTCCTGACCGTCGATGCGGACCTCCCGGACGCGCAGATCGTCGCGGACGTACCGGTAGCGGCCCGAGCGGGACAACACCGCCTCGACGAGGCGGTTGCCGTCGCACATACGCATCCCGGCCATGTAGTGATCGCCGGCGCGGCCCAGGCCGGCCAGGTCGTCCGCGCCGGAGAAGCCGCGCTCGACCACGGTGATGACCCGGCCCGGATGCCGGTCCAGCAGGTCGTCGCGGACCTCGGCCGGGACGGAGCCGGCACCGGCGCCACCCGGCCAGCACCAGCAGCGGACCGGGATGCCTTCCTTGGTCGCGGCAAGGCCGATGACGATCCGCTCCCCGTCGTCGCAGGCGAACTCGATGGTGTCGAAGAACAACGGGTCGAGCCGGTCGGTCACGGCGAGGAACAGCGACTCCTGCACCCGCGCCTGCGTGTCCGCGTCCACGAGCAGATCCATCGTCCGGCGGACGTGTTCATCGTCCATTGTGGATAGTCCCGGAACGGCGGCCTCCTCGCGCACCCATTCCGCGGCCGGCAGCCCGCTCATCGGGGCCACCGCCCGGTGGGCGACCAGCGCGAACAACACCCGTTCCAGGTTGGCGGTGAACCGCCGCGCGCCGGTGGCCGCACGCACCGCCGCGCCCACGTCGAGGCGGTGCCACAGCGCGTCGAGCAGCCAGGTGGCTCCGATGGTCCGGACATCGACGACCTCCAGCGACGCGGCCCTGACGGCCGCACCCGCCGGCGCGGCACCGGCCGGATCGTCGCCGCCGAAGTGCCTGCCGATCGACGCGGCCAGCCGCTGCAGCCCGGCCACGTCAACCTGGTCCTCCCGGCCCAGATTCATCAGTACGTCCGGCTTGATCTGCCCGTCCACCCGCCGGTTGTGGGCCAGGGCGACGTAGCGCACCACCGCGCCGTCGGCGTTGGTCCGCGAGGTGAACCGCAGGAACATGCCTACGACCAAACCATTCTTGACCTGCTAGCACAAGGTCAAGATACTGAGTCGTGTTACTACATGTTCATCCTTCCGAGCCGCCTTGCGGCCGTCCGACACCGCTCTGACCAGCGGTGATCCTAAACTGATCACTCCCGCGTGTGTACCAAACTGTGGGCCCCGGGCGCAAGGAAACTTCGTAACGAACCGAGCGGAGGCCCTTGCGATCCACCTCACCACGGTGCACCCTGAGGGACAACTTATCCGGCTGTCAGACAGCCGGGCAGGTTGACAGGTCCGGAGGCACCGCGTACCCCGCGCTTAGCAGGTCTTCGGTCCCGAGCAGAGGAGAGCAGCGATGCGTGCAAGGAACTTATGGCGCGGCCGTGTCGCCGTGGCCATCGGGCTGGCGGGGGCTCTGGCCCTCGCGGCCTGTGGCGGAGCAAGCGACTCGGGCGCAAACAGCTCGGGCGAGATCAAGGGAAGCATCGACTTCTGGATGGGCGACCCCATCGGGGACACCCAGCAGCCAATCATGCAGAAGCTGGCGGACGACTACGCCGCCGCACACCCGGGGACCAAGGTGAACCTCCGGTTCCTCGGTAAAGACGCACACCAGACGTACCTGACCTCGATCGCCGGCGGCAGCGTCCCCTGTGTCGCGCTCATCGGCAACACCTGGACCCCCGAATTCGCGGCACTCAACGCCCTCGAGGTCTACGCCAACGACCCCAAGACGCTGCAGGGCACCTACGTGCCCGGCATGATCGAGTCGACCATCTTCAAGGGCAAGTCGTACGCCGTTCCTTATGACACCGGTGTCCGCGCCCTCATCTACCGCAAGGACATGCTCGAGGCGATCGGCAAGACGGCGGCCCCCGCCACCTGGCAGGAGCTGCGCGAGGACGCCCTCGCCATTCAGGCGAAGAACCAGGGCGTCAACGGGTTCGGCATCATCGGCGGCGCGCACTGGTACTACCTGCCGCTGATCTGGAACTGGGGCGGGGAGATCGCCAAGCAGAGCGGCGACAAGTGGGTCTCCGAGGCCGGCTCGACGCAGTCCGTCCAGGCGTTCCAGTTCTACTCCGACCTGCTGACCAAGGATCGCCTGTCGCCCGCCGGCGCCTCGGCCTGGACCGCGGCCGACGTCGACAAGTCCATGGGCCTGGGCCAGACGGCGATGATGGTCGGCGGATCGTGGGATCTGCGGACCATTCTCAAGCAGAGCCCCGATCTGGAGGGCAAGCTGGCCACGGCCGTCCTGCCCAAGGGCCCGGGTGGGAACAACGACACGTTCGCCGGCGGCAGCAACCTCGCCGTGTTCCGCGAGTGCAACAACAAGGCGGTGGCGAACGACTTCGTGAAGTTCATGATGACCAAGGAGAACCTCGTGCCGGTCACCTCGAACCTGGGCCTGCTTCCGGCGACGAACGACGCGCTGGCCCAGGAGAAGGCCACCGGGTCGTTCTCCGCCCCGCTGTTCAAGGCGTACGCCGAACAGGCCGACCACACCCGTTCCATTCCGCCGGTGGCCACTTGGGGCAAGGTCGAGGGGGCCAACTCCATCGTGAACGCCATGCAATCGATCATGAGCGGCAAGAAGACGGCCGACGTCGCCATGAAGGAACTCGCGGACCAGGTGAACCAGGCAATTGGTTGAGAATGTGAAGACCACGATCCGTCGCGCGGCGTCCTCGGCCATCCCGAGGGCGCTGCGCGCGCCGCGCTTGCCGCACCGGCAGCAGAGCTTCGAGAAACGATTCCTGCCGTGGGCCTTCCTGGCGCCTCTGCTCGCGGTGATCGTCGGCGTGGTCGGATACCCCGTGGCGCGCACGATCTGGCTGTCGTTCTTCGACGGTGAGTACCTGCAGAGTGGACCGTTCGTCGGGCTGCAGAACTACCGCGACATCTTCGCCGACCCGAACTACACCGCCGCGCTGCTGCGCACGACCCTGTTCGCGGCCGCGGTGGTCGTCACCACGATCCTGCTGAGCCTGGCCATCGCCCTGGTCCTTGACTCCGCACCCCGCGCGGCCAGGGTGCTCAGCGTCATCGTGCTGCTCCCCTGGGCCATGCCGCGGGTCGCGTCGGGCATCGTCTGGAAGTGGTTGTTCGACGACCAGTACGGCGTGGTCAACTGGCTGCTGGTCAACTGGTTCGGCCTCGACTCCTTCAACGGCTACTCCTGGTTCAGCACGGGTACACCGGCCATGGTGGCCATCACGATCGCTGTCGTCTGGCACTCGGTCCCCTTCGTGGCGGTCTCCCTGTTCGCCGGGCTGCGCGGCACCCACGGTGAAGTGGTGGAGGCGGCCCGGGTCGACGGCGCCAGCGCCTGGCAGATCCTGCGACGGATCCGGCTGCCGATGATCCGTCCCCTGCTGGTCGTGATGACCACGATCTCGACCATCTGGGCGTATCAGTCCTTCGACCACTTCCTGGTGATGACCACACCGCCCGGCGGCCCGGACCACTCGACCGAGGTGTTGTCCCTGCTGACCTGGCTCGAGGCGTTCGCCCAGCTCGACCAGGGCTCCGCCGCGGCCATGGCCGTGGTCCTGTTCCTCATGCTGGCCGCGGTGAGCGTGCTGTACGTCCGGCTGAACCGAGAGGACGTTCGATGACGTCGCTGTTGCGCCGTGGTGCGCTGTTCCTGCTCGTTGCCGTGATCGTGGTGAGCAGCCTGTTCCCGTTCTTCTGGATGCTGGTCACGTCGGTCAAGCCCGACAGCGAGCTGTTCACCCGCACCCCGCGGTTCATCGTCACGTCGCCGACGGTGGAGCGGTACACGCACCTGCTCGACGGCAACATCCCCACCCAGTTCCGCAACTCCCTCATCGTCGCCGTGGCGACGACGGTGCTGACCGGCCTGATCGCCCTGCTGGCGGGCTACGCCCTGGCCCGCTACCGGCTGCGGACCCGGCACATCCTCACGGTCGTCATCCTCGTCACGCAGTTGCTGCCGCAGACCATCCTCGTCATCCCCCTGTTCACGCTGTTCCGCAACGCCGGCCTGCTCAACACGTTCCAGGGGCTGACCCTGAGCCACCTGGCTCTGACCGTGGGCCTGTGCACGTTCATGCTGCGCTCGTTCGTCGTGGAGATCCCGTACGAGCTGGAAGAGGCCGCTCTGGTCGACGGGGCGAGCCGGCTACGTGCCGTTTGGTCGATCGTGTTCCCGCTGGCCTGGCCGGGGCTGGCGGCGAGCTCCGTCTACGCGTTCATCACGTCGTGGAACGAGCTCATGTTCTCGGCGACGTACATGCAGCGGCCCGAGATCGAAACGCTCCCCGTCGCCTTGCAGCAGTACTTCTCCAGCTACTACACCGACTGGGGCGGAGTGATGGCGGCGAGCGTGATCTTCACGATCCCCGTGGTGATCTTCTTCCTCGTCGTGCAGAAGCGGCTGATGCAGGGAATGGCATCGGGCGCCATGAAGGGCTAGCAGAAGGGCTAGAAGCGGAACAGCGACGCCTGGAATCGGTAGGCGTCCCCGCGGTACAGCTGACGGCCCACGTCGAAGCACTGGTCGTGCTGGTCGAAGGTCTTCTGGTAACCGACCAGCACCGGATCACCGGGCTCGAGGCCGAGCAGCTTGGCAGCCTGTTTGACCTGGTCACGTCGTTGCCGGCTGCCCACTTCGAGGAGCAGACCCTTCGCCAGCGCCGCCCGGACGCGCCAGTCCTCGTGAGCAACGAGAGCTTCAAGCCAGCCATCATCGGACAGACCATGGAACAGCACAGCACGGCGCGCGAAGAAGGCCGCCTCCTCCCCTGCTCGAAGTCGGCTGTGCCGAGCAGGGCCTCCGCCATTCCGGCGTCAAGAGACCGTTCAAGATGCGCCAGCATCTCCGTCCACACTGACGGGCCGAATGTGCGCAGCGCGGTGACGACCCATTCGCTGTACGTTCCGCTGAGAGCGGTGGCGAGTTCCGGCTTGGACAGGAGGGCCCGGGCGAGATTCAGCGTCTGCGGGTGCGTCGCGCGGGCAGCGCACGACCGCAGTACCTGCGGTGATCTCGTCGCTGCGGCAGGGTTCCGTAACAGCACGGGCAACGCCACGTCGACAGAGATGGCGGGCGACGTAGCGATGGCGGGCACGAGGTTCTGGTCACGGTCGTCGACCCGGCAGACGACGAACTCGAGGATCCCCTGCGCTGCCGCGGACACGGTAGCCTGCTCCGCCAGGTCGTTGATCGCGCTGACACTTGGAACGGAACGGCCCATCTCCACGAGTGCGTCGGCGATGCGGGCAGCAACGAAGTATTCGCGGATGACGTCGTGCGCGAACCTGGGTTCCAGGCCGGCGTTGACCACGAGCGGCGGCAGTTCGGTCAATGCCCTGACGGGGCTTGGTCCCGCACTGCCCGGCGGGGTCCGCCGCAGCATGTGCGCAGGGAGTGACGGGCCAGCAGAATGGGGGCCTGGGCCATCGCGAGGTCGGACAGGGACTCGAACGTGACCGCTGCGTCAACGCCCGCCCGACGGAGGATGCCGCGGATGCAGTGGTCGACCAGCCGGTACGCCGACGCTGCACGTTCAGGGCCGGCCCGCCCGGCCGAATGAAGTAGCGCCAGGTAGAGCGGCACCGTTGCAAGCTGTTGAACGGATGGCGGCAGGTCCGTGAACGGTGTCTGGTGTTCACCCTCAGCCGACTCCCACACCTGACATGCCTGCTCGTGCCGCCACGGAGCGAGCCGGAACGACACGCCAGGATCGTGCGCCGCCGGCTCGAAGATCGACGCGGCGAGCACCGGATACGTCGTCAGCGCAAGATCCGGCGGAGTGCGCACGACCAGCATGAACTTCATGCGCGGCTCCGTGACCTGCCGCAGGATCATCTCCAGCTGGGCGGCGAGCGCGCATTCACCGGGAAGTCTCGAGCCGGGCAGGAAGTCGGCGGAGTTGAGGCCTTCACGACGATTTGTCTCCGTCACGTCGCGCACGACGCGACGACCCGTATGACCTGCATCACGGGTGGGTAACGAAGGCCGCAATGATCGCCAGCGAGCCTTGACAGCCCGATCATGGAATTGCAATCTGGTCTCCTCCGCAGACCAGTTGCTGCTTGGAAGTGAAGACCCGAGGCGGCAAAGGATCGGTTCACGTCTCCGCCGCGCCGTTGATGTCCACCGCCCGAAGGTTCCGCCGGCGCTCCGACGTCCGCTCCCAGGCCACCTAATCCCTGCGATTCCGACCCTCGCTCCGCGGGGTGCAGCACCAGCGAGCCCGGCCAGCCGGCCGCGCCGAGTAGAGAAGGAACCCGCAAATGCCCAATAGACACGCCAAAGGGCGCCATGCCCGGTTCGCTACCGCCTTGCTAGCCACCGTCGTCGCAGTCGCTGTCACCGCCTGCTCGTCCTCGCCGGCTGGCGAGGAAACCGGCGGCGGCACTTTGGTCGTGCAGAGCGGCCTGGCCAATTCGCCGGGCAACCTGGCCGTCTACCAGAAGCTGAACAAGCAGTTCGAGGACGAAAACCCAGGCGTAAAGGTCGACTTTGTCGCGAAGAGCTTCGACGACCTGGCCTCCATCGCCAAGCTTCAGCTCTCCGGCACCAACCCGCCGGATGTTACGCAGGTCAACCGCGGTTACCAGGCCTTGGGCGCCTTCGTCAAGGGCGGCCTGCTGACCAACATGGACGACTACGCCAAGAAGCACGGTTGGGACACCCGCCAGACCGCCTCCCAGCTTCAGCTCAACCGTTTCAGCACGGACGGGAAGCTGATGGGCGAGGGCCCGCTGTGGGGCATGTCAGCCACTACGGCATGGATCGGCCTGCTCATGAACACGGAGATCGCCGGGAAGCTGGGCATCACCGAGGCGCCGAAGACCATCGCGGAGCTCGAAGACCAAATGCAGCGTGCCAAGGCGGCCGGGGAGATTCCGATGCAGTTCGGATCGGCCAGCGGCGAGCTGGCCGCATGGCTGCTCAGTGAGTTGCTGCTGGCCCACGGCGGTCCGAAGGCCGTGCAGGACCTGGTGTTCCACCACGCGAACGCGAACTTCACCTCCGAGAGCGCAACCTGGGCCGCCAAGACCATGAAGTCCTGGGGCGACAAGGGCTACTTCGCGCCGGACTGGACGGCGTACAAGACCGACCAGGTTCTCGCCAACTTCATCTCCGGCAAGGGCCTGTTCTCCCTGACCAGCTCCCGCTTCACTCCGCTCAAGGGCACGCCGGAGCAGACCAAGAAGCTTCGGATGGTGTTCTTCCCGTCGGTGTCCGGGCAGGGAATCGCGGCCGTCGGTGCTGGCGATATTCCATGGACCATCCCGGCAAAGGCGAAGAAGAAGGACCTGGCGGCCAAGTACATCGACTTCGTCACCAGCCAGAAGGCAGCCGAGCAGTTCCTGGCCGGTGGCGCCATCCCATCGAAGCCACCGGCGGACGCCGAAACCGCGATCAACGCGGCAAACCTGCCGGTCCCGTCACAGGACGCGCTGCGCAACGGCCTCAAGCTGGTGGGCGAGGGCACACCCGTGCCGTACGTCGACTGGGGCGCGCCGGAGCTGTACCCAACCATCTCCCGCACATTCGACCAGCTCATGTCCGGCGCCCTCAGCGTCGACGCTTTGCTGGCGGAACTGCAGAAGTCCTACGGCCCGTTCGTGGAATCGCTGGCGAAGGGCTGATCGGCATGTTCCACCCGCTCGCGAAGGCGGCAGGCTCTTGGCGTCGAGACTGACGGTGACCTCCCGCCCCGTTCAACCGAACGGGGCGGGAGTCGCCGCTCGCAAGCAGCGCAGGTCCACGACCCTTGTCGGCTTCGGGTACCTGGCACCCGCGTTGATCTTCTACGGTCTGTTCCTGATCCTGCCTTTCCTGCACAGCGTCTACCTGTCGTTCAGTGCATGGGACGGCATCAGCCCGGCACGCTGGGTTGGTCTGGAGAACTACCGAACCATCCTGGAGAGCTCGCAAAACCGCGCCGCGTTCGGGCACGCGTTCGTGCTGATCGGCTTCTACGCGCTCCTCACCACGGCCTTGGCCCTAGTGCTGGTGGGCATCATCGGCAGCACACGGATCCGAGGGCTGACCGTATTCCGGGCGGCGCTGTTCCTGCCGTACGTCATCGCCCCGGTGGTGACCGGTGTCGCCTGGCGCTGGCTGCTGGCCCCAGAAGGACCGATCAACTCGCTGCTGCGGGCGGTCGGCCTCGGCGGCTGGGCCCGCGGCTGGCTGGGCGACTTCACCTGGGCGCTGCCCTCGGTCGGGCTGATCGGCACCTGGATGCTCCTCGGCCTGGCCCTCGTGCTGCTCATCTCCGGTGTGCAGCGCATACCCGTGGAACTCTACGAGGCGGCGCGGATGGACGGTGCGGGCCCCGTCCGCGAGTTCTTCGCGGTGACGCTGCCCAGCATTCGCAACGAGATCACGGTCGTCACGGTGCTCGCGGTCACCGCCGCGCTGCGCAACTTCGACCTGATCTATGTGACTACCCAGGGCGGACCGGGAAGTTCCACCGAGGTGCCATCCTTCCTCGTCTATCAGAAGGCGTTCTTCGTCGGAGACCTCGGCCTCGCCTCAGCCATGGGTGTGCTCCTGACCATGGTGATCCTCGTGCTGACAATGTTGATCCTCCGGCCATGGAGAAAAGGATGAGAACGAGCCGGGCACACGCCCTCACCGGCCAGGTGGTCGTCACCTGCGCGGCCGCGCTCGCGATGGTCCCCCTCATCGGAGTCGTGATCATGGCATTGGGGGAGCCCGACACCCAGGACAGCACCATCAGGTTGAGCGACTCCTTCCACTTCGGCAACTTCAAGGCCGTCTGGGACCTCGCCGACATGGGGACAGCCTTGGCGACAAGCTTCAAGGTGAGCATCACAGCGACGCTGCTGACACTGCTGCTTTCGGTGCCCGCTGGCTACGCCCTCGCCCGGTTCAAGCTCCCGCTGCGCAACGCGCTGTTCTTCATCCTCCTGGCCGGACTGATGCTGCCGAACGAGTCGCTGATCATCCCGCTCTTCTTCGACTTCCGCGAGGTGGGGCTGGCCGACAACCTGATCGGCGTCGTCCTGGTGGAGACGGCGCTCGGCCTCCCCTTCGGATGCTTCTGGATGCGCACGTTCTTCCGGGACGCACCACACGAAATCACCGACGCCGGACGGGTCGACGGGGCCAACAGCTTCGTCATCCTGGTACGCCTGCTGCTGCCGATGGCAATGCCGCAACTGCTGGCGCTGATCGTCCTGTCATTCGTCTGGACCTGGAACGATCTTCTGGTGCCGCTCGTCATGCTCTCCGGCGGTCGCGAACTGACGGCACCGATGTCATTGGCCACCTTCCAGGGCCAGTACACGACCGACTACACCTACCTGTCCGCCGGCGCCATTCTGACCGCCCTCCCCGTCATTGCCGTGTACCTCGTGCTGCAGCGGTCGTTCGCCCACGGGATCACATCAGGCGCGATGAAGGGGTAGTCACTAGGCCTCGGCCCTTCGTTAAGGGCTGTCCGCATGGTGGATCAATTGCGAACAGGCGCCTTGTCGGGTAGCCGGAGGGGGTTCCCCTCCGGCTCCCGCAGATCCCGGCGTGAGCGTCTCTGAAATCCTACGAAAGGCTATGCCGCGGCACTGTTCCAGCATGTGACGGTGTCGCTGTCACATGCTGGTGGAATCCGCGGTGGGCCCGCCGGTCGCGGATGCGCCGGCACGGTTACGACCGCGATGCCTTCGACCGCGGCCAGATGGGTGAGTGCGGTGAACACGAGCCCGCGGACGTGTACGCCGAGACGGCGGTTCAACGTCCGACCCAACCCACAGGTCTCCATCGACGTGAGGTCTTCGATGTAGATGACAGTGGATCGCGCGGCGGAGGCATGGTCGACTGTCCAACGCGCGGCGGCCCAGGCGAGGCTCTTGCGAAGAAACCGGATCCGGGCACACACCCGGTCGTGCTCAACCTCGAGCCGGCCTCGTTTCACGGCCAGTGCGGGGTCGGGCCGTCCTTCGAGGAGCCGGTCGTAGCGGTCGAGGCGGGTCCGGACCTGTTCACGGATGGTGCGCAGGCGTAGCAGTTTCGCGGACACGCCGGTCGCGTCGAAGGTGAGGGGCTTACCGGTCGTGGTGACCCGGGCCCGGCCGGCGCGGTCGTTGCCGAGGCGGGCGGTCACGCCGGTGAGTAGCGTGTTGTAGCCCCAGTCCACGCCGACCGCCCGCCGGTGTCCGGCCGTGCGGGGCAGTGGGGCTGGCCGGGTGAACGGCAGATCAACTCGGACCAGACCCGACGTCGACTGCGGGCCGTGTGATCGATTGTGTTTCCGCTGGCCTGGCCGGGGCTGGCGGCGAGCTCCGTCTACGCGTTCATCACGTCGTGGAACGAGCTCATGTTCTCGGCGACGTACATGCAGCGGCCCGAGATCGAAACGCTCCCCGTCGCCCTGCAGCAGTACTTCTCCAGCTACTACACCGACTGGGGCGGAGTGATGGCGGCGAGCGTGATCTTCACGATCCCCGTGGTGATCTTCTTCCTCGTCGTGCAGAAGCGGCTGATGCAGGGAATGGCATCGGGCGCCATGAAGGGCTAGCAGAAGGGCTAGAAGCGGAACAGCGACGCCTGGAATCGGTAGGCGTCCCCGCGGTACAGCTGACGGCCCACGTCGAAGCACTGATCGTGCTGGTCGAAGGTCTTCTGGTAACCGACCAGCACCGGATCACCGGGCTCGAGGCCGAGCAGCTTGGCCTCCATCGCGTTGACCGCCTCCGCCGCGAGTTCGTAGTCGCACCGGCTGGCCGCGATGTCATACCGGTCGCGCAGGACGTCGTAGAGCGACTGGCCGGTGAAGTCGACGTCCTCGATGCCGGGGACCCGGACGGCGTCGAGGCACGAATGGTCGACGCTGAGCGGTGACCCGTCCAGGAACCTGACCCGGCGCAGCTCGAACACCGGCTGGGACGTGTCGATGCCCAGGACCTCCGCCTCGGCCAGTGTGGCCGGGCGGACCGTGGCCCGCGTGACCCGGGACGACGCTTCCATGCCGCGCTCGCGTGCGACCTCGCTGAGCCCGCGCAGCCGGTTGGGCTCGTGCACGAGCCGGTTCTCGGCAACGAACCAGCCGCGCTGCGGCGACGGCATGATCCGTCCGGCGTCGGCCAGGGCGCTGAGCACCTGCCGCAGCGTCGCCCGGCTGACCCCGAGCTCGGCGGCCAGGGTGCGCTCACCGGGCAGCCGGGTGCCGGCCGGGAACTGCCCGACGGTCAGCGCTTCCTGGAGGGCGCGGTAGGCCTCGACCGCGTTGTTGCGGCCTTCTATCCGGGCCGGGGAGACCTTGAGGTCGAGTGCCTTCACCACGGGGCTGCCCTCCTTGGTTTGTTGCGGTGCGCTGTGGTGTGCGCCGGCCGGGATGCATCCTAGCGCCAGGCCGTCCGCTGCCGGGGAGTCGCTTGTTGCGCAGGCCGCAGTCGTTTGACACCGTCGACCCGATCCATCAGACTGGTTCAACATGTAGACCAGTTAGCTTGACTGCTTGGCTGGCCTCAACGCGAGAGCGTCCGACCCGAGAAGGCGATATGACAGACGAGAGCATCCGCGAGCCGCAGGTCCTTCGGTACCGAGACCTTGAGCGGCGCACGTGGGGTGACGAGACCACTGGACGGCTGTGCGACTGGTTCTACGCCGACGACGCAACGATGAATCTCAACATCGTCGGCATGCCGCCGAACGGTTCCGCGATCTCCTCGCCGGAGCACCCCACGGTGTTCGGCGCCGACGAGCTCTTCTACGTGCTCGAAGGGCGCATGGTCCAGAGCAACCCGGTCACCGGCGAGGTCTTCGTGGTCAACCCCGGCGAGGCCATCTTCTTCCGCAAGGACACCTGGCACTACCAGTGGAACCACAGCAACACGCAGCTGCGGATGCTCGAGTTCTTCCAGCCCGCCCCCAAGGCCGGAACGGGCGGCGCCTACGCGCGTGCCCAGCCCCCGCTCGACGGCCCGCCGAAGCAGGGGCAGGACGAGCTGCTCGGCAACTGGCCGATGGCCCGCGACCTTCCGCGCGAGCGGACCACCTGGATGATCCGGGAGGCCGACATCCTCTGGCGGATGGAGGGCACCACGCGGGGCCGCGAGATCCTCGTGGGCATCCTGGCCAGCACCGAGCACCTCACCGGCGGGAAGATGTCGTTCCTGGGCGGCCAGCGCAGCGACGTGTACAGCCACGGCGCCGACAAGGTGATCTTCGTGGAGTCGGGCAATCTGCACGTCGAGCTGACCGGCACGAAGAAGTGGGTCGAGCTGGACGCCTGGGACGGCGTGCGGATCCCGGCCGGCACGCCGCACTCGTTCTACAACATGAGCCACGAGCCAGCCTCGTGCCTGTTCTCGGTGGCCGGCGAGTACCGGCCGGGCTGCGTTGAATGACCTCGCGGTCGACGGCGGTCACGACACTCTCGTGGCCGCCGTCGACTGGGGTGGGACCTGGATCCGGACGGCCGCCGTGTCGGGCGGCCGGATCGTGCGCAAGGACCGCCGCGCCAAGCCGGCGAGCCTGGCCGAGCAGTACGTCACCGTTGCCGAGATGGTCCTGCACACCACCGCGGACCTGGCCCAGCCTCCGGCGGCGGTGGGCGTGGGACTCGCGGGCGTGGTGCAGGAAGGCATCGTCGGCACCGCCCTCAACCTCGGTTTCACCGACGGGACCGACGTTGCGGCGGCGCTGCACCCGCACCTGCCGCTGCCCACCTATCTGCTCAACGACGCGCAGGCCACCGCGCTGGGCGTGGCGGCTCGCTGGCCGCACGGCACGACCGTCGTCCTGACCATGGGCACCGGCATCGGCGGAGCGGTGATCAGGGACGGCTCGCTGGACCCCGGGCTCGGCGGCGCCGGCGACTTCGGCCATGTGGTGGTCGATGTGTACGGCCCCCGCTGCCCCTGCGGCGGCACCGGCTGCCTCGAGGCGCTGGTCTCCGGACGGGTCCTGGCCGAGGCCGCGGGCGCGCTCGCGGAGGACGGGTTGAGCCCCCTGCTCGCCGCCCGCGCACACAGCGGGCGCGCCCTGCACGCCGGAGACCTGCAGGACGCCGCCGAGAACGGCGACGGCCAGGCGGTCGGCGTGCTCGACCGGTCCGCGTTCGCCCTGTCCGCCGGCCTGCGCACGATCGTCGCGACGCACGATCCGCAGCGCATCGTCCTTGCCGGGGCACCCCTGGCCCCGGACACGTGGTTCGGCCGGGCGGTGCGAACCCACTGGGACCACACCCGGCCGCGCTGGGCCCGCACGGAGCTGCACCACGTGCGCGACGACGAGGACGCGGCACTGCTCGGGGCGGCGTCGCACGCACTCGACAGGTTCACCGCGGCTTTGTAGCGGCTCAGCCCGGCTCCTGACGAACTTCCCAGCCGATCCATCGTGTGGCAAACTGCAACTGGTTCATGTACTAGACCAGTTCTCTTGAGAGGCCAGGTCAATCCCCATGACGTTGTCCAACCGTTCGATCGTCGTCTTCGCCTTCGACGGCTACCAGGAGCTCGAGTTCTGGTACCCGGTCCTGCGCGCCCGGGAGGAGGGGGCGGAGGTCAAGGTCGTCGGTCCGGGGGACGGCCCGTGTGAGAGCCACCTGGGCTACCCGATCCTCGGGGACACGGTCCCGGGCGAGGTCGTGTCCGAGGACGTGGACGCACTGGTCGTGCCGGGGACGGTGACCGGCCGCCCGGCGGCCAGCGACGAGCAGGTGGCGCTCCTGCGCCGGTTGCGCGCCGCGGAGGTGCCCATTTTCGCCAGCGGCTCCGGCGCCCACCTGGTCCGGGAGCTCGTCCTCGACGTCGATCCCGACCGCGTCGCGGTGGACGCCGACGCCCTTCCCTCCCTGTTCACCCGGCTGCGGACCGAGCTGGCCGGCTGAACCCCGCTCGCCGACGTCGAAGGAGCGTTCGTCATGCAGATCTTCCGTACCGTGCTCGGTGACGTCCCGGCCGAGGAGTCGGGCCGCATCCTCACCCACGAGCACCTGCTCTACGGCTACCCCGGGGCCGAGCTGGACCACCGGACCGTGTTCGACCACCCCGCCGCCGTCGAGCGGGTCAGCGATCAAATCGTCACCGGCATGATCCCCAACGGCTACAACACCCTCATCGACATGACCCCGGCCGAGGTCGGCCGCCACCCGCAGTTCATGGTGGACGTCGCCAAGCGCACCGGCATCAACGTCGTGGCGATCACCGGGTTCTTCCCGGAACGCATGGGCGTGCCGTACTACTGGCGCCGGCAGACCGTCGAGGAGCTCACCGACTTCTTCGTGCGTGACCTCACCGAGGGCATGGTGTTCGCCTGGCAGCAGACGCCGTACAAGGCCGGCGCCATCAAGATCGCCACCGGCCAGGAGAGCGTCTTCCCCAAGCCGAGCCCGGTGGGCGCGTACGGCCGCCACGTCCACGAGGTGGAGGACCGCCTGATCCGGGCGGCCGGCAAGGCGGCCATGGCGACCGGCTGCGGCATCAACACCCACATCGACCCGATGGACTTCGAGGTCACGAACCCGGGACGCGAGCAGCTCGAGATCCTCGACGAGGTCGGCATGGACCTCTCCAAGGTGATCATCGGCCACGCCTTCGTGCCGCCGCAGGTCAACATGATGCGCGAGGTCCTCAAGATGGGCGCGAACGTCCAGCTGGACCACATCGGCATTCCCTGGCGCGTCGGCAGCGCGGAAGAGCTGGACGAGGCGATGGCCAACGCCCTCATCGAGCTCATCGAGGACGGCTACCTGAACCGCATCGTCCTGTCGTTCGACCGGTGGTTCTTCAACCCCCGGGCGACGGTCACCGAGACCGACCCGCAGCTGGAGAACGAGAAGGTCAACCTCAACTACATGTTCACCAGCTGGGTGCCGCGCCTGAAGGCCAAGGGCGTCACCGACGAACAGCTCGACCAGATCATGATTCACAACCCCCGACGCATCCTGTCGATCGCGGTCTGACGGAGGACTGAATGGAACTGCAGAAGGCTCGAGTCGCCGTCCTGGCCGAGAACCTGTACCAGGAGCTGGAGCTGTGGTATCCGGTCCTGCGGCTGCGGGAGGCCGGTGTACGGGTCACGATCGTGGGCTCCCGCGCGGGCGAGGTGTACGCCAGCAAGCTGGGCTACCCGGCGGTGGCCGAGGTCGGCATCGCGGACGTGTCGCCCGACGACTTCGACGCGGTGATCGTGCCCGGCGGGTTCTCGCCCGAGTACCTGCGCCGGGAACCGCGCTTCGTCGAGTTCGTCCGCGCCCTGAACGACCGGGCCGCCCCGGTCGCGGCGATCTGCCACGCGGGATGGCTGCTGGCGACGGCGGACATCGTGAAGGGGCGGGCCGTCACGTCGGTCCCCGTCATCAAGGACGACGTGATTCACGCCGGTGGCGACTGGCGCAACGAGGCCGTCGTGGTCGACGGCAACCTCATCACCTCGCAGCTGCCCAACGACCTGCCCCAGTTCCTCGCACGGATCCTCGACGCCCTGGCCGGCAGCGACGCGAAGGGCGGTGACGTCCCGGCCGTCGTCCGTGATGCCACGCCGAGCTCGGCGGTCTACCGCGCGGCCGCCGTGGTGAAGAACCGTGCGGCCGGCCCGGGATCGGCCAACTACCGGGCGTACGCGGTGGCGGGCGAGTGACCGTCGCGCTGGTCGCCGGCGGCGCCACCGGCATCGGACGGGCAACCGTGCGGGCCCTGCGCGCCGCCGGCACCGACGTCTACCTGGCCGACGTCAATGACTCGGCGGCCCGGGAGGTGGCGGCGCAGGAGGCCCCGGGGCGGATCGTCGTGGGGCACCACGACCTGGCCGACCGGCACGCGCCGAAGGCCGCCGTGGACGCCGCCCTGGAGGCATTCGAGCGGCTCGACCACGTTGTCGTGACCGCCGGCCTGCACGTCGTCGCCCCCCTGGAGACCTTCGCGTTCGAGGCGTGGGAAGCGACCATGGCGGTGAACGTGCGGGCGCCCTACCTGCTGGCCCAGGCGGCCGTGGCGGCGCTGGCGGACACCCGCGGAAGCATCGTGTTCACGGGCTCGACCGCGGCCCATCGCGGCAGCCCCGGCACGTTCGCCTACGCCGCGTCCAAGGGTGCACTCATCAGCCTGACTCGATCGCTGGCGGTCGAGCTCGCGGGCCGCGGAGTTCGCGTCAACAGCGTGTGCCCGGGGTGGATCGACACCCCGTTCAACGATCCGTACTGGAACGCCCAGGCCGACACCGACGCTGCCCTGAACGGCATCGTCGCGCGGGTGCCGCTGGGCCGGCAGGGCGATCCGGAGGAGGTGGCCGCCCTCATCGTGTACCTGCTCGGTCCGGGCTCGGCCTACCTGACGGGACAGTCCGTGATCATCGATGGCGGCTTGCTCTCCGCCTGAACTACGACAGGGCGGCCGGCCGGGGACGGTGGTTCGACACCACGAGCCCCCGGGCCGTGCCGCGCGCGGCGGCGAGATGGTTCAGGCTTCCAGGCGATGGCCGATGCGGTCGAGGGCCTCCGCGCCCCAGTACGTGCTGAGCTGCGTCGCCAGGCCGCTGGCTGCCCGCACGGTGGTGACGAGGTCGACGAGCAGGTCGTCGCTGGCCGCCCACAGGTAACACTGGCCGGTCTGGCCCCACGCGTCCTTCTCCAGCAGGACCCGCTGGTCGTCGGCGCTTCCGGCGAACCGGTGCCGCTGGCCGTTGCTGTCCGTGGGCCGCTCCTCCAACCGTGTACCGAGACCCGCCCAGGCGGCCGGGTCGAAGCTCGTCACCGGTGCCCGGAGCGTCCGTTCGCCGCACATCGCCTGGTGGTCCCAGATCCGGGTGTACACCAGATCCGAGAACGAAGCCGTGAGCATCGTCCACTCGTCGGTGGGCTCCAGGTCGTCGAACGAGATCATCACGGGCGGGTCGTCGCTGCCGTCGAGCATGACCGCCCAGAAGCAGACTCCCTGATTCTCGATCATGAACGGCAGCAGCTGACGCTCGGCGACCAGATCCCACTCGCGTTCCTGGTCGGACTCGTCGCCGGGCCAGTACTCCTCCATCCGGCCCAGCTCGTGGGCCGCGTACACGCGGTCCTCGTTGCTGAACGCGCGCAGCGTCTCCTGGCCGGCGGTGAGTGAATACCACTCCCGCACCGATGCGGGCAGCGGGAAGCCGCGCGCAGCCGCGAACCGGTCGATGGCCGCGACGGCGTCGGGTGAAATCTCCGCGGTTCGCCCGGCCAGGGCCAACGAACGCGCGTGATACTGCAGCTGGGACAGCATATGTGGAACGCTCCTGAATGCCTTGTGTACGTTGACGCGATGCGATCTTGAAACGCGCGGTGCATCGTACAGAGGCGGTTCAAGGGCAGGCCGGGCCGAAACAACTCCCGCTGACGTGACCGCCCGGCGAGGGTGCCGGAGGTCCTGCCTCACGTCCCCGGCGCGGAGGAGGGTCCTCGGCCATTGCGGCGAACCACGTCCTCACGGCTCGATCACCAGCCGGACGATGGCGGAGCCGCGCAGGGTGAACCGGTAGTGCAGGTCGACCACCCCGCCCGGGAAGTCGCCTTCCAGATGCTGCACCACGTCGTAGCGATCCTCGCCGAGCCGCGTGACGGAGATGAGTTCGGTGGTGTACGTGTACTCGGACGCCGCGCCGGCCAGCCACTCGCGGATCTCATCCGTGCCGTGATGGCTGCGGCCGTCGTCGATCACGGTGGCGTCGGGTGCGTACGACGTGATCGCCCTGTCGACGTCCCGGGCGTTGTGAGCGGTCAGGTATGTCGTGATCGCTGGGGGAAGGTTCATGAGGCCAACGGTGGAGTCTCCCGCAGGGAGAGGGTCAACACTGGAGGCATGCGCCAAGGACTGACCATCGGGGAGTTCGCCACGCTGACCCACCTGAGCGTGCGGACGCTGCGCCGGTACCACGAAGCCGGCCTGCTCGAGCCGGCCACCGTCGACCCGTTCACCGGCTACCGCTACTACTCCCCCGAGCAGATCCCGTCCGCACAGGTCATCCACCGGTTGCGCGAGCTCGACGTACCCCTCGCGGATGTGAAGTCCATCCTCGCCTCCGGCGACCCGCAACGGCGCGCGGACCTCATCGCCGAGCACCTGCGCCGGCTGGAGGCGGAGCTCGACCGGACCCGGGCCGCCGTCGTGTCGCTGCGCCGCCTGCTGCGCCCCGACCCGGAGGACCTCCAGGTCGAGCTGCGCTCCGTGCCCGCCCGTACCGTCGCCGCCATCCGCGGCCACGTCACACTGGAGGACTCGACCAGCTGGTACGACGCCACGATGGCCGAGCTCGACGCCGCGTTCGGCCCGTCCGAGCGCACCGGCCCACCCGGCGGGCGTTACGCCAACGAGCTGTTCACCGCCGGCGCCGGGACGATGACGGTGTACCGCCCGGTCCGTGAACCCCGCGTGAGCGGCCGCATCGAGATCGTCGAACTGCCACCGGTCGACGTCGCCGTAGCCGTGCACTCCGGCCGGCACGACGACATCGACGTGACGTACGGCCGATTGGGATCCTGGGTGGTCGAGCATGCCTTGGCCGTCGACGGCCCGGTCGACGAGACCTACGTGGTCGGCCCCCGCGACACCCCGACGCCGGCCGACTGGCGCACCGAGATCGGCTGGCCGGTGTTCCGCCTCACCCCAGGGGACTGAGCGCTCGTCCAACGACCCGCCACGTGACGACTCGCCTGGTCCCCTACCCTTAGCGGGATGATCAGCACCGAGGAGACTCTGCCGGGCACGTCGGCTGCTGCGACCCTACAGCGGCGGCGGTGGTTGACCGTGCTGCTGTGGCTGATCATGGCGCCGTTCGCGGTATGGGCGGCGGTGCGGGTGTTCGGCCTGGAGAGCGGCTACCCGACCATCCAGCTCCTCGCCTTCACCCCGTACGTCGCGGTGGTCTCGTTCGTGCCGCTGGCGCTCGCGGTGCTGACGAAACGGATCTGGCCGGCGGTCGTGGCTGCGGGGGTGGTGGTCGCATTGGCCGCGTGCGTCCTGCCGCGCTGGATCGCCGACACCGACGCCGGGGCTCAGACAGGACCGACGCTGCGGGTGATGACCGTCAACATGCTCTACGGCCAGGCCGACCCCGGCCAGATCGTGCGCCTCGTCCGCGACGGCGCCGTCGACCTGCTCGCCGTCCAGGAGTACACCGCCGAAGCGCGTGCCGCACTGCATGCGGCCGGGCTGGAGGAGACACTGCCGGACGCGGTCACCTACCCGCGGGCCGACGCGGGCGGCTCGGCCGTCTACAGCCGCTTCCCGCTCGCCGACAAGGGGTACCGACAGCTCGCCGGCGGCTTCATGCAGGCGCACGGCAGAGTACAGGTGCCGGGCGCCCCGGAGGTGTACGTCGAGTCGGCGCACCCATGCGCCCCGATGGGCCGCGTGACGGACGCCTGTTGGCACGCCGATCTCGCGGCGCAACCGGCCGCGACCCCGAACGGGCCGGTCATCGTGCTCATGGGCGACTTCAACTCGACCCTCGACCACGAGGCGTTCCGCGGGGTGGTGGCGAAGGGGTACCACGACGCCGCCGACACCGCCGGTGCCGGGCTGTCCACGTCGTGGCCCTACGACAACCGGTGGTACTTCCCGAGCGTGACGCTCGACCACATCCTCGCCGACAAGCGCGTCGGAGTGCGGAAGGTCGTGATCCATCGCATCGCGGGGAGCGACCACCGGGCTGTGTTCGCCGAATTCGTGCTCCCGAAGGCCAGCGGCTGACCCGCGCGGAAAGATTCCTGACGGCCCTGCGAACTGCCCTGATCCTGGCCCGGCTCACCCAGCAGCCGTCAGCGCAGCGCCTCCACCGCGGTCTCGATCACCGTGTCGGGCGGGCTGACGACGTCGGGCACGACGCCGGCGCCCTCCCAGTTGGTGCCGGTGATGCTGTCGACGACGTAGGCCTCGGGCAGGTACGCCAGGACCGTCGGCGCCAGCCGGATCGGCGTGATGTGATCGGCGGCGCCGGGCGTGGTTTCACCCACGACGGCCACCCTGCCCCGTGCCTGCAGGTGATACGCGAGCGCTTCGCCGGACGAGAACGTGCCCGGGCCGACGAGGACGGCGACCGGCTGCCGCAGACTCGTGCCGGACGGCAGGGCGGGTGTCCACCACTGGCGCCGCCGGTCCGGGTAGACGACCTCGGACAGCTGCGTCGGCGTATCGCCAAGCAGCCGGCCGGCGATGTGCGCCACCGTTGCCGGGTCGCCGCCCCCGTTGGCGCGCAGGTCGAGCAGGATCCGGGCCGAGCCGTGAGCGAGGGCGAACGCGGCGTCGAGATACGGCTGGGCGAGGCTGACGGCGTCGAGGTCATCGACGCTGATGAGGCAGGTGCCGTCCGCCAGCCGCCGCACCTGCGAAACGCACGCGGCCCGAGCCCGGACCACGTCCGGGTCGGGATCCGGCCACCCCGGCGACACGGTGTCGGGCCGGCCGGTGCCGCCGGGCTCGAAGGTGAGCGCGAGATGGCGGGAGACCGTCCACGCACACTGTTCGATCGCCACGCAGTCGGCGCCGGTGACCGGGGTGTCCGCGGCCCCAAACCGTTCGGTGAGCACGGCGATGAGCGCGTCGCGTCGCGCGCCGGATGGCATCAGCCGCGGCAGCCAGCCGGTGAGCCGCTCGACGAGGTCATGCACCAGCAGGACGTCGGACATGACCGAACGGTAGAGCAGCGGGTCCGCGTCCAGCAGCCTCGACCGCTACGCCCGCAGCGAACCGGCTTCGCGCCCTGCACAGATCAAGTCCGGCAGCGAACGGCGTCGGCGCCGACAGCGACGGCACGCGGATTCTCACTGCGCAGCAACGAGCGGACAGCGGCTCCGGACGCCAAGATCGTGACCGGCGGCGCGGCAGGTCGGGCCGCGATGGTCAGGTTGCGCGTCGTGCGGCGACGATGAGGAAGTTCGGCAAGTGGACGTAGGCGTCGATGCCGTCGGGGCCGTCGGAGGCGACGTCGGGGGCGAGTCCGGGCTCGGCGATCTCGGTCAGGTGGCAGCCGAGGCTGGTGAGCTGGTTGAGGTAGGTCGAGAGGGTGCGGTGGAAGTTGGCGCCGCTGGGCCCGGGGATCTCGTACTCGGCGAGGTAGCGGTGCGTGCGGTACTCACCGTGGTCGCGCCAGGCGGTCCACAGCTGTTCGAAGCAGGGGTGGTTGACAGTGAACACGAACAGTCCGCCGGGTTTGAGCGCGTGCACGCACGCCTGCATGGCGCCGGTCCAGTCCGGGATCGCGGGCAGGACCATGCTGGCGACCACGGCGTCGAACGGTGCGCCGAGGTCCGGCAGGGCGCACAGGTCAACCTGAATGTACCGGATGCCTTGCGGCGCAACGGCTTCCTGCTCCACCGCGAAGTCGAACAGGGACTGGCCGGGCTCGACGCCGACGGTCCGGGCGCCGCGCCCGGCCAGCATCCGGCTGAGGTAGCCGTTGCCGCAGCCCGCATCGAGCACCCGCCGCCCGGCCACGTCGCCGAGCATGCGCAACAGGACGGGGTTGATCAGGTGGCGCTTGGCGAAGTCGCCGTCGTGCGCCATCTGCTCCAACAAGGTGCGGGGCATCGTTCCCCAGCGTTGGATGGCCATGTCGTTGGTCCACTCGGTCACGATGTGCTCCCTCTGGTCCTTGTCTTGCTGATGAGTCTGGTGGGCTCACCGAGCTGTGTCATGCGGCGGGTTCCTGCGTCGCGGACTCCGGTGGTCGCGATCCAGGCGGCGTCCGGCGGTTACCCGGCGAGCAGTTCGACTGGGATGTTGCCGCGTGTGGCGTGGGAGTACGGGCACACCTGGTGAGTGGCCTCGATGAGTTCGCGACCGGCTTCCCGGGGCAGGCTTTCCGGCAGCTTCGTCCGCAGGGTGACTTCGAGACGGAAGCCGCCTTGCCCGTTCGGGACGAGGCCGACCTCAGCGGTGACCGACATGCCGGAGACGTCGATCTTCTTCTTCTGCGCCACCAGCTGCATCGAGGTGGCGAAACAGGCGGCGTAGCCGGCCGCGAACAACTGCTCGGGGTTGGTGCCGTCGCCGGTGCCGCCCAACTCCTTCTGGAGGGCGAGCGTGACGTCCAACTTGCCGTCCGAGCTGAAGGCGCGGCCGTCGCGGCCGGTGGCGGTCGCGACGGCGGTGTAGTGGCTCATGTACTGCTCCTCTGGTAGACGGACCGATCGGTTGACTGCATTCACCGTATGGAGATCAAAGACCGCTCTCCATGGCTCTAGGTCTTCGATCCATGTCTGATCGTCTCGATCGGTGCCGTCAGGCGATACGATCTGGAGATGGACGTACTCAGTGACGCCATCCGCGTCATGCGCACGGGGCGGCCACATTCCGCCGAGATCCGCAAACGTGTCCCGTGGGGAGTGCGGGCCGAGCCGTTCTCCGGGGCCGGCTTTCACGTGGTGCTGGAAGGGACGTGCTGGCTGATCCCGCCGGATGGCGCGACGATCGCGCTGGGTCCGGGCGATGTGGTGTGCCTGCCGCACGGTTGCGGGCACGCGCTGGCCGACAGCCTGTCCAGGCCGCTGGCGGGCGCACCCTCGGCCGCCCTGCCGGAGGTGGTGCCGAGTGCCGACGACGGCGAAGGCGCCGCCACGATCCTGTTGTGCGGCGCCTACACGCTCGACCAGACCCGGCCGCATCCACTGTTCCAGGAACTGCCCGAGGTGATTCACCTGCCGGCTCGCCTCGGCCACCGCTCGCCGCTGCACGCTGCTGTCAACCTGCTCGGCGACGAGATCGCCAACCCCGGCCACGGAACCGAAGCCGTCGTTTCGGCTCTGCTGGACATGATGCTGCTCTACATCCTGCGGGCCTGGCTCGCCGACCAGACCGAGGGCGGCCCGGCCACCGGTTGGGCCGCGACGCTGGCCGATCCCGCGATCACCGCGGCGCTGCGCCACATCCACCAGGAACCCGCCCGGCAGTGGACGGTCGAAGCGCTGGGCGCGAAGGCCGGGCTGTCGCGGGCGGCCTTCTCTCGCCGGTTCACCTCACTGGTCGGCAAACCACCCCTCGGCTACCTGACCTGGTGGCGGATGACCTTGGCAGCGCGACTGTTGCGCGACAGCAACAAATCGGTGCAGACCATAGCGCAGAGCGCCGGATACACCTCCGAATTCGCCTTCGCCAAAGCGTTCAAACGGGAGCAAGGCTTGGCCCCTGGCCAGTACCGCCAGCACTCGCGAAGGTAATCCCGGCGCGCGTTACCTGCGGCAGATCGTGCACTCATAGTTGCCGTCGGTGCGTATCCAGCCAACCGAAGCGTGTGACGCGGACGCTGCGGTGACCCGGTTCGGGGGTGTGCCGCTCGTTGGCATGGGCTTCGCATGGCCGACGAAGGACGACGGCCGACCGCTGAGTCTGATCGGCCAGTGGCGTTGCGACGAGCTGAACCGGTGGATCGGCGAGCAGCTCCTGCCGGCCGACAGCCTGCTCTGCTTCTTCTTCGACGTGGAGGAAGAGGCCGGCTGGGGCCTTACCCCGCAGGACGTCCGGGCCTGGCGGGTCATTGCCACCGACACTGCCACCGCTTCCCCCGCGCAGCCGCCCGTCGGCGCGGTCACCTATCCAGCCGTTGCTGCGGAGGGACGCCGGGTGCTGACGATGCCGCAATCGGATGAACCTGCGATCGAAGCCATCTGGGCCTGGGCCACTCCTGCATCCCTGACCTACGAACGCCTCCGGCTCGATGAGGGACCCGGTCGCGTTCACCGCGCCTTCGGATGGCCGGAACCGCAGCAGCATCCGATGCATCTCGACTGCCAACTCGTCACCAACGGCATCGAACTCACGGCGGCCGGCTACCGCGACCCACGCGTCCCGGAACTCCAGACCGACGCCGCAGGCTGGCGGCTGCTGTGGCAGGTGGACACCGACTTGCACGGCCTCGGGATCGAGTGGATGTGGGGCGACATGGGCAAGCTGTACTTCTGGATCCGCAGTGAGGATCTTGCCATCGGCTGCTTCGACCGAGTCTGGGTCCTCGTACAGGGCTGAGGCCGAACGTCTCAACTCATCGGCTGCACGCGTAGCCGTAGGATGCGGTCGTGGTGTCGTCGCTGTCGTTGTCGCTCGAGAGAGCGCTGCATGCGCGGTCCGCCGAGCAGGTGCGGGTGATCGTGCGGATCGACGGCGTCGACATCAGCCACGCCAACGGCGACGACGGCCCGGACCCGTGGGACGCGCTGGTGCCGGTGAACCGTTTCGTGGCGACCGGCGACCTCACGACCGCAACGCTTGCCTGCTGCCCGAGCTGCGGCCCGGACTGCTGCGCGATCGAAGCGCGGGTCCGCCGCGAGGGCGACGTGGTGCGCTGGGAGGTGGGTGACCGGCGCGGCGTTCGTCATGTGGGCGAGCGGCGCACGATCCTGTTCGATGCCGCGGCGTACGACGCCGAGGTTGCCCGCATCGAGGCCGACCGCAGCTGGGAGACGGCGATGCACCGGGCCGGGCGGCTCATCCTCGCCGGCCTTGCCCTGCCGTCAGGGATCGAGGGCGTGCGGGTCGGCGTGATCGGCACCGGAGAACTCGAGGTGTGGCTCGAGGAGCCGGACGAGTACCAGATCTGGGTGGACGCCCCGTGGGACCCGCAGCGGCCCGACGAGAGCGCCGCCGCGGTGCGGGCGATGCTCGCCGGACCCACCGCCGACTGGCCCGCGCGGTGGCACAGCATCAAGGGGGGCCGCGAGGACCCGCCGGCGTACGCCGGTCCGTCCTGGCGGCACTTCGAGTTGTAACGGAACAGCGCGAGTGGCGCCCGGCTTCAGCCGCCGTACGGCACGGTCCGGACCGCCATGGCGTTTCAGGCTACGCCGACGCGTGAACGTCGTTGAAGCTCTGGAAGCATTTCGCCTGCAACAGGCAAGATTGACCGTCGTGGGACGCTGGGGCATGGCTCAGTTGAAGGTCACCTACGACGAGACCGTGAATGCGGCCTACATCTACCTCAAGCCCGGAGCCGAGGGCGCCAGAGTGGCCCGCATGTACGCGTGCGACCCGATCGGGGTCGACGGAATGATCAATCTGGACTTCGACGGATCCGGCCGCCTCGTCGGCGTCGAGGTGCTGGCCGCGCGCACGAAGCTTGCACCGGAGCTGCTCGCGATGGCCGAGGACATCACCGAGCCAGATCAGAGCGCCGAGTAGCGGTGCGGTGGGCGTCGACGCGACAGGGCGGGTAGTGGATCGTCGGGATCGGGTGGCCGGGGGGCTTGTTGGGTGTGCACGCCGGGGACACGCTCGGGGCGGCCGTGGAGTTCTCGTCCTGGGCGAGTATTCGTGACCGGTACCCCGGCGGGCTGCGGGACATCGTGGGAGGTTCGGCACCGCCGCCGACTCGCTGTGCGGCCGGTGACGGTACCGCGGCAGGAGGTGAACGGCCGTCAGGGCAGGTCCCGGCGCAGGATGTGGTTCAGGCCGAAGTCCGTCTCGATGGAGCGGACGTCGACGTAGCCGAGCCGGCGGTAGAAGTCGTGCGCGGTGATGCTCGCGCTGGTCTCCATGTGGTCGTAGCCGTCGGTCACGGCCAGCGCCTCGATGTGGCGCAGGAGGAGTCGTCCGATGCCGCGGCCGGCGGACGTCGGGTGGACGAACATGCTGTGGACCTTGTTGCCGTCGCGGGAGATCGTGCCGGTGATCCCGTCTGTTTCGGCGACGAACATCTGCCGTTGCGCGGCGAGTTCCTGGACGCGTTGCGCCGTGAAGTGGACGCACATCCGCTCGATGATCTCGCTCGGGTAGTCGCGGCTGTTGACCTCGCGCAGGCAGCGTTCGATGATGCCGGCCACGGCGTGGGCGTCAGCATTGTCGAACCGTCGAATCGTCACCATCGATCCATCGTGCCAGCATCAGGCGCCGACACGCCCGGGTTCGGCACGGACACTGCCGGTCGCCACGACCACCAGGGCCGGTAGGGTGCGGCGCATGTCCAAGCTGGCCGGGAGTCTGTCGGCGGTGTTCGCCGGGTACGCCGAGTTCTGGCTCGGGGTGTCGCGGCCGGTGCCGGAGTTCCGGGTCGAGGTGCACGGGCCGGACCTGGAGCTCACGGTCGAGGTGGACGGGGCCGAGCGGCGGGTGGTCGGGCGGCTGTCCGCCTACGCGGTGCTGGCGCACCGGTTCTGGGCCGCGGTCCTGCCGCCGCCGGTGGTCATCCCGTCGCTGATCCGCGAGGGCAACGAGGGACGCGACTGGGCACAGTTCGACGACGAGCACGCCGGAGCACCGCTGCGGGAGGCCGCGGCCTGCCTCGAAGCGGCGGGCGAGCGGACCGAGGCGGCCCTGGTCCATCGGCTCCTGGCGGCCACCGACGGCGACTGGGGTGTCCCGCCGTGGACGAGCGACAAGGACTACACCGGCCATCACCAGGTGCCGGTGTCGTTACTGGCGGAGGTCCAGCGCCGCAGCCCGGTCGTGGACCGGATCGCCGGCCGCAAGTCCTGGAACGCCACCGGCACCGTCAAGGCGCTGCAGGCCGGCGTCGGGGTGAGCGACCCGTTCGACCGGCTGGCCCTCGCGCACCTCTCCGCGCATGCGATCGGTGAGTGGATGTGGTCGGAAGGGCTCAAGCACGACGAGGCGCTCCGGTTCCTGCTGGCGTTGACGACCGACCCGGACGCCGCCGGCATGGTGGCGCTCGGTGGCGCCGAGGACATGGGGCTGGCGCTGGCCCGGCAGCGGGCGTACGCGGAGGCGATCCCGTGGCTGACCGCCTGCATCGACGGCGGCGTCCGCGTGGCCGAGCTGGCCGCGGCCCGGCACGAGTGCCGGCTGGCGGTCGGCGACCCTGCCGCCGACGACGACTGGGCCCTGGTCGAGCGGACCATCGGCGCACCGGACGCCAAACGGAACCGCGGCGAGGCGTACTGGAACGACGTCCGGTTCTCGGGCGGTCTCGCCGCCAGGCGCGCGGTGGCCCTGGCCCGGGCCGCGGAGGCCACCGCGCTGCGGGCCGCCGGTGAGGATCTGTGGCTCGTCGAGCAGGTCCGCCGGTACGGCCGCGACACCGCACGCAAAGGCATCGAGCGGCTGCTCAAGAAGCAGGCCTACACGCCCGGCGACGACGAGGCCGCCGCGCTGCGCGCCCGCGCCCAGGACCTGTGCGAGCAGGCGTTGCGCACGGCCGGGCCGGAGGCGGCGGACACGACACCCACCACCGTGGAGGGCGGCAAGGACCGGGAGCGGTTCTTCCGCGCCAATGCGCTGTTCGGCTCGGTCGGCCGGGCCCGCGAGGCACTCGGCGACCGCGACGGCGCGCTCGCCGCCTACACCGCGGCCCGCGACATCGCGCTCGCCTCCGGCATCACCGGCGACTGGTGGGACGGCGACGTCCAGCGGGTCGGAAACGCCGCTTAGGGAACGTCGACGACATCCACCACCTCGCCCTCGTACGTCCACACTTCCGGGGGCGGGCCGAACGCGCGGCGAGCGGCCCGCACGGCCAGACTGGCGACGGCGGCGTTGGCGCCACCGCCGATCACCGCGCCGATGCCGAACGGCGCCACCCGGCCGAGCACGATGATGCCCTGCCTGGTCCCGTACTTGGTGATGAAGTTCCTGCCCAGGATCTTGTTGATCTGCCGCAACGTCTCGGTCGGCACCTTGGCGACGACCTGACGCCCCCAGTGCTGCCCCGTGCGCTCGGCGACCTTGCTGATGGTGGCGGAGCTGGTCCCGCCGAGCATGATGCCCATCACGATCGTCCGGCGGCGCTCCAGCTCGTCGATGGGGACGCCGTGGATCTCGGCGACCGAGAGCGCGAACAGGGCGGTCAGCTCGAGCGATGAGAGCACCTCGCCCGCCGACAGCGCCAGCGCGACCCCCGTGCCGACGCCGGGCGCGGCCGCGGCCCCGCCGACCGCGGCACCCGTCCCGGCCAGGGCGCTGACGTACATCCGCTCCAGGTTGCGGATCACCTGCGCCGGTGTCGCGTCCGGGTTCCGCTGGCGGGCCCGGGCGATGTTCCTGGCCACCAGCGAGCCGTGGACACCGATCGCCTTGTCCAGCACGTCGAGCACCCGTTGCCCACGTCCGGCCGCCGGAACCGGACCTTCGGGGGCATCGGTGTCCACATCGTCGTCGCGTGCCGTCATGGCCGAATCGTGCACGTCGGCCGGCGACAAGGGCACCGCCGAACATCCAGTTCTCCGCCGTTGCTTCGGGCACGCGCACTCCCGCGGAAATATCCTGGTGCGGTGTGTCGGATCGGGTGGCGGCCGTTCGTAGACATGAGTGAGGGCGGCCGACAGAGGGCCGCCGCAGGAACCGAAGGGAACCGACATGACCGCGGTCTACACCTGGGACGTCTTCTCCACGCTCGACGGCTACGGCTCCTACGCCGAGCCCGGCGACTGGGGCGGCTACTGGAGCAAGCAGGGCCCCGAGCTGCTCGCGCACCGCGCCGCACTGTTCGACACCCCGCAGCGCATGGTCTTCGGCGCCACCACCTTCCGGGAGAACGCCGAGATCATGTCCTCCGGCCTCGACCCCCACACCCTCGACGAGTGGAACGTCCGGACGATGCGGATGCCGGCGACGGTGATCTCCTCCACGTTGCGGGACACGCTCGGCTGGCCCGACGCGACCATCGTCAGCGGCGACGCGGTGGACATCGTCAAGCGGCTCAAGGAGGAGTCCGATGTACCGCTGCGCTCGCAGGCCAGCCTGTCGCTCAACTGGGCGCTGATGGCCGCCGGCCTGGTCGACCGCGTGCAGGTGACGATCTTCCCGGTCATCTCCGGCCTGACCGGCACCAGCCCGATCCTCAAGGGCGCCGCCGACTTCGACCTCGAGCTGCTCGAGAGCCGGACCCTCGACGGGCGCACCCAGGAGCTCGTGTACCGGCCGACCCGCCGGCGGTGAGGTTCAGCGCAGCTGCGGCAGGAAGCGGTGCCGGGCGAGCGCCGCTGTCGTCTCGGCCGCGAGGGCGGCGACGAGCGCGGTGATCGCCAGGATGACGACCCAGGCCCAGATCCGGGCTCCCGGTGGGTGGCCGTAGGCGATCCAGTGCAGCCCGAACGTGGCGACCGCCGCGTACGGGAACGCGTACGCCCAGAACCCGGAGCTGAAGCGCAGGTGGCGGTACATGCCGATGAGCCGGAGCTGGACGAGGGCCGCCAGGAGCGTGTAGCCGGCGAGCCCGAAGGCCACGGCGTCGACCTTGCCGTGGGTGATGGCCAGGTACGCCAGGCCGGCGAGGGCGGGCGGCGCCGCCAGGATCGCCAGGGTGGGTTGCAGCTGCGGGGGAAGCGGCCCGCGGAAGTACAGCCGGGCCAGGATCATCGACTCGATGACGAGCCACGACACGAGCCCGATGCCGAAGAACACCCGGGCGAGGCCAGGCCAGCCGGCGAGCGCCGCGCCGATCGTGGCGATGAGCCCTCCGGCGACCGTGGGCAGCACGTACCCGGGGTGCAGCTTGTCCATGTCGAGGCCGCCGGCGATCCACTGGCCGGTCATCCACCCGGCCAGCACGACCGTGACGATGGCGAACACCCCGAACAGCCACTGACCCGCCCCGCGGTCGTGCCGCATCAGGCCGATGGACAGCAGCATGCCGACGATCGGGATCACCGAGATGAACGGTCCCAGCACCGGGTCGGTCAGTTCGGCGCCCCAGCCGCCGGCCCGCCGCGACACCTGCGTGACGTAGCCGACGAGCAGCGTCAGCCAGACCGCGGCCGCCAGTATGCACAGGATGTCGGACACGAGGGCGGGCGCGAATCCCAGCACCGCGGCGTAGCCCCAGCAGCCGGCAAGGCCTGTCAGGCCGTACGCGATGCCGAACAGATTCGGTGTGATCCCGACGCGTGGCTCATTCGTCCGTGCGTTCACCGCGGCACGCTACCCGCCGATCCGGCCGTTATGCCGGTGCCGTGGTGCCGGGCATCAGTCGCAGCCGCCGGTTGCCGGCGTGCCCGCGACCCGGCCGCCGATTCGTTCGGGGAGACCGGTGACCGCTCCGACGACACACGCCGGCACCGACTCCGGCACCGGCGCAGCGGCCAGTTCGATCCGCTCGATCACCAGCGCCGTGACAGCGAGCGCGGGGAAGGTCAGCACGAACGCACCCAGCCCGAGAACCGCCCGCCGATGCGACACCCGGTCATCGTGCCACCGATCCCCGGCGCTCACCGCCCACGCGGCGGTCAGACGATCGTGGCGGGGAACCGCTCCCAGACCCGGTGCGCGCCCATCAGCCGCAGCACGTCCGCGAAGACCTCCTCGGCGGCATCGCCGGTGACGACGCCCGGTGAGCCGGTGACGCCGGTCGCGGTCAGCACCGTGGTGCCCGCGCCCCAGGCACCGATCGCCTTGGCGTGCCGCCAGCACTCCTCGACCAGCAGCAGGACCCGCGGGTCGACAGCGGCGTCGGCGGGCTTGGCCTCGCGGGACGGGGGCGCGTCGGGTGCGGGGACGGGCGCGCCGGCGAGCAGCAGGGCGTCGAACTCGATCGACCGGCCGGTGGCGAACGTCCGTTGCACCGGCAGGCCGCCGGCCATCCCGCCGTGCGGTGCGATCAGCAGCGGCACCATGCCGGCGGCGAACACGGCCTCGCGGAGGGCTCGTACATCGGCCATGTCGCCTTCAGGGTCGACGACGACGCCGACGGTGCGGCCGTCCGGCGGCCACACGCGCCCCACCTGTGACAGCGCGGGGCTCGGCGTCACCGCGGCCACGGGCGTGGCCGGCTGCGGTGCGGGCAGGCCCAGCCCGGCGGCCACCTGTGCGCACAGCACCGGGTCGATGTTGGCGAGGGCCTGCAGCTGCCGTTCCTTGATCGCCTGCTCGTAGCACTTGCCGAGCTCGAAGGTGTACGCGCGGACGATGTGCTCCTGCTCCACCGGCGACATGCTGGCCCAGAACAGCCGGGCCTGGCTGAAGTGGTCGTCGAACGACGCCGGGTTGGCGCGGATCTTCGGCGCCTCCGCGACGGTCACCGGGGTGTCGGAGAAGGCGTGCTCGGCGTCGCCGGCGACGAAGGGGTTGCCTCCGTCGAGGGAGTTCGGCCGGTACGGTGCGACCCCGGCGTGCACGGCCTGCTGGTGGAAGCCGTCGCGGAGCATGTCGTTGACCGGCGCGTGCGGCCGGTTGATCGGGATCTGCGCGAAGTTCGGGCCGGCGAGCCGGGTGATCTGGGTGTCGAGGTAGGAGAACAGCCGCGCCTGCAGCAGCGGGTCGTTGGTGACGTCGATGCCGGGCGGCAGGTGGCCCGGGTGGAACGCGACCTGCTCGACCTCGGCGAAGAAGTCCCGCGGCGTCTGGTTGAGGACCATCTTCCCGACCGCCTGCACGGGTGCGAGCTCCTCCGGCACGATCTTCGTCGGGTCGAGCAGGTCGATCCCGGCGAACGTCTCGTCCGGCGTGTCCGGGAACACCTGGACGCACAGCTCCCACTCGGGGTAGGCGCCGGACTCGATCGCGTCGTACAGGTCGCGGCGGTGGAAGTCGGGGTCCATGCCGCTGAGCAGCTGCGCCTCCTCCCACACCAGGGAGTGCACGCCGAGCTTCGGCTTCCAGTGGAACTTCGCCAGCACCGTCTCGCCGGCGTCGTTGACCAGCCGGAACGTGTGGATGCCGAAGCCTTCCATCATCCGGAACGAACGGGCGATGCCCCGGTCGGACATGTTCCACATCACGTGGTGCTGGGCCTCGGTGTGCAGCGACACGAAGTCCCAGAACGTGTCGTGCGCGCTCTGCGCCTGCGGGATCTCGCGGTCCGGGTGCGGCTTGCCGGCGTGGATGATGTCGGGGAACTTGATGCCGTCCTGGATGAAGAAGACCGGCATGTTGTTGCCGACCAGGTCGAACGTGCCCTCCTCGGTGTAGAACTTCGTCGCGAAGCCCCTCGTGTCGCGCACGGTGTCGGCGGAGCCGCGGGACCCCAGTACCGTGGAGAACCGCACGAAGACGTCGGTCTCCTTGCCCTTCCTGAGGAAGCCGGCCCGGGTCAACGTGTCCGCGGTGCCGTAGCCGGTGAAGACGCCGTGCGCGCCGGCGCCGCGCGCGTGCACCACCCGCTCCGGGATCCGCTCGTGGTCGAAGTGCGTGATCTTCTCGCGGAGGTGGTGGTCCTGCAGCAGAGTCGGCCCGCGCGGCCCGGCCTTGAGCGAGTGGTCGGTGTCGCGCAGCCGCGCGCCCTGCGCCGTGGTCAGGTATGCGCCCTGCTGTCCGTTCGCCGCGGGCGGCGCGCCGGTCTTCTCCCCCGTCGGAGTGCGCGTGTCGGGGCCACCCTGGTCCTGCTTCGCCGGCAGCGGCGGCGCCGGTGCCGTCGGCTCCTCGACCGTCGGCGTCCCGCTGCCCGGTGACCCGGGCACGTCGGGCGTCAGCAGGTCGGCCACCTTCTCTGCGGCGGCTTCGACGGCGTGCTTGACGGCCTTCGCGGGCTTGCTGGTGACCATGGCGAGTACCTCCATGAAGTGGACTCATGCAGGCCTTCCGGACTACCCGGGGCAGGTCCGGACAAACGTCTCCACGGCCCGTTCAGTGCCCGGGTGGGGGTCCGAGGAGCTCGATCGCGTGCTGGGCCGCGGCGTGGCCGAGGGCGACGGGATCGATCGGTCCGGGGTCCGGCAGCCGGGGTGCCCGCGCCGGCTCGCCGACCGCCGCGGCGAACTGGTCGAAACCCGACGGCGTGGTGATCTGCAGGGTCCGCAGGGGTTCGTCGGCGCCGACCACGAATGAGTGCGGCAGTCCCGTCGGCAGCAGGACGAAGTCACCCGGGCCGGCCGGCAGCACCTGCCCGTCGCAGTGGAACTGCGCCGTGCCGGACAGCACGTAGAACAGCTCGTCCTCCTCGAGGTGCCGGTGCAGCGGTGGCGCGAAGCCGGGCGGATTGACGAACTCGACGACCGTGAGACGCCCCCGCGTCTGCGCACCGGCCGCCTTGACCGTCACCAGGCTGCCGAGGAACCACAGCGCCTCACCCTCGCCGTCGCGCCGCACGTACGGACGGACCGCTTCCGTGTCTGACATGCCCCACCCCATTCGATATACCGCTGTCTAATGAATACGTTGCTAGTATGGCGGAACCATGAGTGATGTCAACGGCAAGCCGCGGCGGCGGTACCAGTCGTCCGTCCGCGAGGAGGGCGCCCAGCGGACCCGCCGCGCGATCGTGGCCGCGGCCGGCGAACTGTTCGTCGAGCGCGGGTATGTCGTCACCTCGCTGGCCGAGATCGGCGCCGCCGCCGGCGTCGCCCGGCCGACCGTCTTCGCCGCCTTCGGCTCCAAGCCCGCCCTCCTCAAGCAGGTGCTGGACCAGGCGCTCGCCGGCGACGACGAGCCCGTGGCCGTCGCCGACAGGCCGTGGTTCCGCCCCGTCTGGGACGCCACCACGCCCGGCACGGTCCTCGACGCCTACGCCGACGCGTGCGTCGTCATCGCCCGCCGCGCCGCGCTGCTGTTCGAAACCGTCCGCAGGGCGGCCGACGACGCGCCGGAGGTCGCCGAGCTGTGGGACACCCTGCAGCGCAACCGCCGGGCGGGCGCGGCGATGGTCGTCAGGCAAGTCCAGACGCTCGGCACCCTCGCCCCGCCGCTCGACACGGAGACCGCGACGGACGTGCTGTGGATCTACAACGACCCGGGCCACCACGCGGCCCTGGTGTCACAGCGTGGCTGGCCCGAGGACGCGTTCCGCCGCTGGCTGGCCACCAGCATGCGCCGCGCGCTCCTGCCCACCTAAACGCTCCTGCCCAGGCGACGCTCGCGGCCCGGGCGGCGGTGCTCAGTGCGTGGGGACGTAGCCGGTGCGGTCCGCGTCGGTGATCTGGCGCAGCACCCGGGCGGGGTTGCCCACGGCGAGCGCGCCGGCGGGCACGTCCCGGGTGACGACGCTGCCGCCGCCGACGACGGCGCCGTGGCCGACGGTCACACCGGGCAGGATCGTCACGCCGCCGGCGATCCACACGCCGTCGCCGATCGTGATCGGCCTCGCCCGGCAGCCGCCGGCCTTGCGCTCGGCGAGGTCCAGGGCGTGATCGGCGGTGTAGAGGCCCACCTTCGGACCGATCAGTACATCGTCGCCGATCGTGATGGGTGCGCCGTCGAGCATGACGCAGTCGAAGTTGGCGAAGAACCTCGCGCCGACGTGGATGTTCGTGCCGAACTCGCACCGGAACGTCGGCTCGAACTGCGCGCCCTCGCCGACGGTGCCCAGCACCTCGCGGAGCAGGGCCTCCCGTTCGGCCTGCGGTCGCCCGTACGAGGCGTTGTAGGCGTTGGTCGCCAGCACCGCCCGCTGCCGGGCGCCGATCAGCTCGGCGGTGAGGTCGTCGTACATCGCGCCGGTGGCGATGTGCGCGAACTGCTCGGAAAGGCTCGCCATGGGGATCAGGCTCCTCAGCACGGGTTGACGTAGGCCAGCCGTGGCACGAGCGTCCTCCACTCGTGCGGCGACAACGGCTTCTGGACGAGCCGGCACGCGGCGACCATCGGGTCGCCGGCGACGTGCCGCAGGGTCGGTGTCGTGCCTGGCTGGGCGGGGTTCTTCCAGACGGCGATCCAGTCACCGATACGCCCGTTCGTCCGGTAGACGCGGACCTCGCGAATGTCGTCGCCCTTACCCATCCGGTGGACTTCGCCGGTCGAAACGTTCACCGCCGCCTTCTTGCCCGCCACGATGACGGATGCCCATCGCCCGTCGTCGGTGAGGTAGACCGCCGACGTCAAGGGACCGCCGAGCGGGACGACCCGCTGCTGCCCGGTGGCGAGCCGCACGATCCGGAGGCTGCCGTCCCGCTGCCCGAGCACGGCGACCTCGCCGCCGACCGCGACCGCGACCGAGGTGTACTGGTCGCCGGGCCCGACGTACACCGGCGGCAAGTACCGGTCCCAAACCGACCAGCGCCCGGCGTCGTCCGCGAGCACTTCACTTTTCACCAGCTCGCCGGTAACGGTGACCCGCAGCGGATCCTGGTTCAGGTCCAGCAGCCTCAACGCGTTCCTGCTCTCGGACCCGAGCGCCACCCACCTGTCGGTGAGATGCTGGACGTCGTCCACGCCGGTCGCCACCGTCCGCCAGGCCGGCGGGTCCGCACCGAAGTCGACAACCGCGACGACACCACCGCTGAGGACGATGGCACGATCGTCGTGACCGGGCACGGTCACGGCGTCGTCGTACTCGATCGAGCGGGCGGGCGCCGTCCCCACATCGACCAGGCGGTCGCCGACAAAGACGAGCCGTGGTCCGGAGACGGACACAGCGGCGTCGGTGTCCGCACCGCCCACGTAGCGCGAGCGACCCGGGTCGGCGGGATCCCAGAGCGTGATGACGCCGGCCGGCGACGTGGTCACCAGGACCTCACCACTGGCGTCGGCGTCGAGCTTGGCGGTGGGGTCCGCGAGCGTCGCCACCCGGGGTGGTTCGTTCGCGAAATCGATGACGCGGACGTGGGTGCCGTCCCGGCCGGCGGCGTACACCCATCGGGTGGCGTCGCTCGCCGTCTCCGTGACGTCGCTCGCCAGGAGCACCTCGCGCGCCGGCCACAGCCGTGCGTCGAAGGCGGTCAGCCGCCCGTCCGGGTACAGACACAGCAGCCAGCCGCCGGGGCCGATGCTGAGCTCGGCGTCGTCGTCGATGTGGGCGGACTCCAGCCGTGGATTCGACAGCTGCCACACCAGGCGGGGCAACCGCTCCGACATCGCCCAGACACCGTCGTTGAACATGTCCGACAGCCCTCCGGTGTCACCCAGCGGGACCGGACCGGCCGCCGACGTGTCGGCAGGCCCCCACGCGGTGCCACGGCCGCCGGCGTCGTTGAACATGAGCCACTGGTCGCCTTCGACGATCTCGTTGGCCGCCTTCCGCCAGGTCAGCACCTCGCCGGTGGCGAGCAGGTCCAGGACGGAGCCGAGATCCAGCTTGGACGAGTCGTCGGAGTCCAGCTTCGCCGCGGCGGCGCGCAGCCGCAGCGCCGTCATCGGATCGGACTCCTGCAGGGTGTCCGCCTTGTCGATGAGCTCGGCCGCGTCGTCGCTGTCCTCGGCCGCGATCGCCGCCTCGAGACGGTCGCGGGCCACCGGGAACGACACCGTCACCAGCAGCGCCGGCAGCACGAGCATCGCCACCGCCGTGACGCCGAGGCGAGCGGCCCGTCGCGGCGGCGGGCGCTCACCGCGCAGGATCGCGCCGACCTCCGCGCCCGTCTCCACCAGCCGCCCGTAGCGGCCGGGGCGGTGCCCGGCGGCGAGGCGCTCCAGCAGGCGGGCGTGGCGGAACTGGTACACCGAACCCAGCTGCCGCAGGATCGCCCGCTCGTGCGCGTCCTCGAGGAACGTGAACAGCCGCCACGGCAGCCGCCGCCACAGGACCAGCCACCCGTGCGCGATCATGTACGACACGCTCGGCGCGCCGGAGCCGAGCAGCACCGCGCCGAACGCGACCAGCGCCGCCCACGGCGCCGCCTCCAGCGGGGAGTCGGTCGACATCCCGGCGAACTGGACCAGCGACCCGCTGCTCATGCCGGACGTGACCATCGTAAGCAGCGCGTCGCCGAGGCCCGCGGTCACCGCGCAGCTCAACGCGGTGACGGTCAGGCTGATCAGGTCGCCGCGCAGCACCGTGCGCGGGGTGAGCGGGGTGTCGGCCTCGACCGGCGTGGCGAACCACCGCCCGACGCCGACCGGCAGGCCGACGGTCGCGCCGACGACGAGCACCGTCAGCAGCCCGGCGATGAGGCCGCTGCGCAGGTCGCGCTCGGACACCCCGGCGACCACGCCGAGCGTGAGCCCGGCGGGCAGCCCGAACGCCAGGCCCATGCCGAGCCCGGAGACCAGCCGCGGCACCAGCAGGCCGGGGCGGGGCGCCGCCCGGTTCGGCGTGGAGCCGCGGCCCAGCGCCAGGCCCTGCAGGACCACGCTGAGCGCCATGCCGAGGCCGGTACCGAAGACCAGCAGCTGGATGAGCTGGTAGAGCAGGCCGATCCCGCCGGAAGTGGCGCGGCCAGCGAAGTACCAGCCGGTCGCCGCGCAGACGACGAGCGCGCCGGCGAGCCCGTCGCGGGCCGCCGCGCCGACGAGCCCCGTCCAGCGCCGCCGGCCGGTCGCGGGCGTGTTGGTGGCGGTCATGCCGCGGGCCGCGTTGAGCCCGGCCACCGTGCCGGCCGCGAGCCCGATCCCGGCGCCGAACAGGGCATCCGGCGCCACGCCGTACCCGAAGGGCTGCACGTATGCCGTCGCGGCGGCACCCACCGCCGCGATCACGGCCGCGACGGACCAGACCACCACCCCGGTCGGCACCGCCCGCGCCAGGTGCCACCAGGCGAGGTTCGGTGTCGCGAGCCGCTCCTGCAGATGCGCCGCCAGGAACGACAGCGCCCGCTCGGCGACCGGCAGGCGGGCGGCCGGGTACACCGTCGGCAGGAGCCGGTCGAGCAGGTGCTGCTGGATCGCGGGGACGTCGGGCAGCGCGCACAGCTCCGCCGGCGTGGTGTGCGGCCGCTCGTAGACGGCCCGGGCGAGCGCCGTCATCAGCGGCGTCGACAGGGCGGTGGCGAGCGGACCCGCCGGCTCCTGCCGCATCCGCTCGACCACCTCACGCCAGCGGTCGGCGTCGACCTGCTCGCCGGTGATGAACGCGATCGAGTCGCTGACCCGGATGGGCCTGATGACCGCCAGCGCGGCGAGGCGCAGCGGCGCGACGTCGGCGAGCGCGGCGTTGAACTCGGCCCGCCGGCAGGTGACCACCGTCTGCAGCCCGCCGACCCCGGCAACGTCGTTGAGCGCGTCGAACACGTCCGGCAGCAGCCCGGCGGGCATCTCGTCCAGCCCGTCCAGCACCGGCAGGACCAGCCGCTCGGCCACCAGACGCGCGGCGGCGTCCGGGCCGTACCGTGCGGCGTCGGCGAGCTCCGGGTAGTCCTCGACCAGCCGCCGCGCGATCCACTCGTGCAGCGTCTCCTGGTCGGCGCGCCAGGCGGCGAGGCTCAGCAGGACCGGCACGGGCCGCTGCACGGACACCGGGTCGTCGTCCCGGCCGGCCGCGGCCAGCACGAACAGCATCGCCACGGTCGACTTGCCGGCGCCCGGCTCGCCGAGGATGACCAGCTGACGGTGCTGCAGCCGGCGGAACGCGTCCACCAGCGCGGCGGCCGGTTCCCGTCCGGTCGTCTCGTCGACGAGGTTGCCGGGCGTGACGGTCAGCGACGCCGGCCGGCCGGGCACGGCGTTCTCCCAGCGCAGCTGCAGCGGCCGCGGGTGGCGCAGCCGGCGGTCCCCGACCTCTTCGTGCCACTGCTGGAGGATCTGCCGGCGCAGGAACCTGGCGGCCTCCAGCAGACGTTGATGGTCGGGCGTGCCCGGCCCGGTCGCTGTGACCGACTGACGCCAGGCGATCGCCGCGAACACGAGCTGCCCGAGGCCCGCGACCAGGCCGATCGTGTCCACCGCGCGACCGAACGGCTGCAGCCCCCACCCGACGGTGATCGACCCTGTGACGACAGCGACGGTGGCCAGCCACCGCCAGCGCGGACGCGGCACTCGCCGTGGACGGGATGGGGACACGGCGTCATCATGTCGCACCGCGGCGACCCCGGCCACCCAACATCATCTCGGGCGCTCGTGAACGACGTCGATGGTCTGGCGGTTGACCTGGAGTCCACTCCAGGTCCTACGCTGCGCGACATGCGATACCGCGCTCTCGGCCGGACCGGCATGCAGGTCAGCGTCCAGTGTCTCGGCACCATGATGTTCGGCGCCGTCGGCAACCCCGACCACGACGACTGCGTGCGGATCATCCACGCCGCACTCGACCAGGGCATCAACTTCGTCGACACCGCCGACATGTACTCCGCCGGCGAGTCGGAGGAGATCGTCGGCGAGGCGCTGCAGGGGCGGCGGGACGACGTCGTGCTCGCCACGAAGGTGCACTTCCCGATGGGTGAGGGGCCGAACCGGGGCGGCAACTCGCGGCGCTGGATCGTGCGGGAGGTCGAGGACAGCCTGCGGCGGCTGCGGACCGACTGGATCGACCTGTACCAGGTGCACCGGCCCGACCCGACCACCGACGTCGAGGAGACCCTGTCGGTGCTCACCGACCTCGTGCGGCAGGGCAAGATCCGGGCGTTCGGCTGCTCGACGTTCCCCGCCGAGGAGATCGTCGAGGCCCACCACGCCGCGGAACGCCGGGCGCTGCACCGGTTCCGGACCGAGCAGCCGCCGTACTCGTTGCTGGCCCGCGGCGTCGAGAAGGACGTCCTGCCGGTCGCCGCCCGGTACGGGATGGGCGTGCTCACCTGGAGCCCGCTCGCGTCCGGGTTCCTGACCGGCCGCTACCGCAAGGGCGACCCGATCGACCTGTCCGCCGGGCGGGCCGCCCTGAACCCGGCGCGGTTCGACCCGTCGCTGCCGGAGAACGCCCGCAAGCTCGACGTGGTCGAGCAGCTCGTCGCCGTCGCCGAGGACCTCGGCTGCACGCTGCCGGAGCTGGCACAGGCGTTCCCGATCGCGCACCCCGCCGTCACGTCCGTCATCATCGGCCCGCGCACCATGGCCCAGCTGGACGCCTCGCTGAAGGGCGCCGGCCTGACCCTCGACGACGCCGCCCTCGACCGCATCGACGAGATCGTGCCGCCGGGCACCGACCTGTACCGGGCGGACGGCGCCTGGCGGCCGCGGTCGCTGACAGACCCGTCCTTGCGCCGCCGCCCCGTCGCCGAGCGCGCCGCGGCGTAACGGGGCGGCGAGCGGGAGGGCGAACCCGTTAGGCTGGCCGGCTGCCGTACGGAAGGCCGAGCGTGACGACTGACCCAGTAGCCCTCCCGCAGTTCTGGCAACTCAGGTGGCGGGACGTCGATCCCGCCGCGCGTCCCGCGGTCGACCCGGCCCGCGTCGCGGACCTGGTGCGGGCACTGCCGCCGGCCGCCGACGTCCCGCCGGCCGGCACCGATTGGCGGCTCGTCGACATCTGGTACGACCGGATGACGCAGGCGCTGATCGAGCACCTGGGCGACTGGGTGGTGAGCTGGTGGTACACCGTCGCGATGGAGGACTTCCAGGGTCGCGGGTCCGTTCCGGTCTGGCGGGCGGAGCGTCCCGCCGCGGTGACAACCCCGGAGGAGACGCTGTCTCGCCTCGCCGACGCCGTCGTGGCCTGGCACGAACTGCTGGTCGAGCTCGCGACCGACGCCCGCGGCCGCTTCGCGGCGGCGGCCCCGGCGGAGGTGGACGGCACCGGCGAGCCGCCGGCCTGGCGGGCCGTTCGAGGCGACATCCAGGTCATCCGGTACACCGTGCCCCCGGACGGCCCGCTGCCCTATCCGTGGCAGCTGAGCTGGGCGGACACCGACGTTCAGGATCGGCCCTTCGATCCGGGGACGGTCCGGGCGGTGGTGGGCGACCTTGTCGCGGCGACCGGGTTTCCGGGCGCCGGCAGGCGGCTCAGGGACCTGTGGCTGGACAGCGTGTCGTCCGGGCTTGCCGCCCGGTACGGGCGGTGGGCGGTGGGTTGGCGCTGGTCGGTCGGCGAGGGCGACCTCGACGGTGGCCCGGTCGGCTCCTGGTGCTGCGTCCGGCACTCGGTCACCACACCCGAGGCGACCGTTGCCGCGATCTCGGCGGCTCTGATCGAGTGGCGCGCCTGGCTGGACGACCTGGCGGAGCGGTTCGACCGGTTCCTGCCGCACCTCGGCGACGACATCGACGGATGGGAGCGTGCGGTCGCTCACCTGGTGACCGCCGTCGGTGACCGCACGCAGTACGAGTCCGGCTGGTACGGCTGCTGCACGACGGTGCTGTGGTGGTTCCTCGAAGCGGCCGGCATCGACTCGGCCCGGCGGACGGAGCTGATCGAACACGCGGTCGGCGGCCGGTTCCGCAGCTGGGTGGAGCCGAAGCGAGCGGTCGTGCTGTCGGTCGCCGAGGACCTGGCCCAGCGGGTGGCCGTTGACCGCGCCTGATCACCTGACGGTGTGGCTCCGGTTGCGGGAGATCGTCGGCTGGCGGGAGCTCGTCCCGCACCCGGAGGTGCCGGTGCCGGCGATCCGTGACGGCTTCGCCGGCTGGGCCGCCGGGTCCGGCTCGCGGCGGCAGTGCCGGCTGCTGACCGCGTACGACGACGTGCGGCGCGAGGCCGCCGCCGGCGCCGACCTCACCCCGGACCTCCTGGCCCGCTGGAACCGGACCGTCCGTGGGGTCCCGGTCGCCACGTTCCGCCGGGCGCCGGCGCACGCGAAGAACGGCCGGGAACGGTACGGGCTGCACGCCGACACCGAGCACCGGTTCGCCGCCTGCCTGGCGCAGACCGCCGACCGGGACACCCCGGTGACCGCCCGGGCCGCCAGGGTCTACCTCGACGTCGCCTTCTTCCACCCGTACGACGACGGCAACGCCCGCCTCGCCGGGCTGGTGCTCCAGTTCGTGCTGCTGCGCGAGGGCGTCGAACTCGACGACGTCGCGCCGATCCTCACGACGGTGCGCCGCGCCGACGACGCCGAGGGAGCGGCCGACCTGGCCCGGCTGGTCCACGGCATCGCCGCGGCCACTCGCCGCCGCTGGCTGCGGGTTCACGGGTGACGCCGCCGCGCGCTGCACGGGATGCGCGGACGGCTTACGGTGGGATCATGAGCGACGGTCTCGCGGATCACTTCCTGCTGCTGGCTCTCGACGACGAGGGCAACCACCTGATCGGCGACCCGGCGCTCGACTACGGGCTCGCCGGGGCGGTGCTGCTCGACCTGATGCTGGCCGGGCGGATCGACCTCGCCGGTGACCAGGTCGTGGTCACCGACGCCACGCCGACCGGGGACCCGGTCGCGGACGCGGCCCTGGACCGTGTCGTGTTGGAGAAGAAGCCGCGCAAGCCCGACGCCTGGATCCAGCCGCTGGCCGACGGGCTGCGCGGGCGGCTGCTCGACCGGCAGGTCGAGGCCGGGGTGCTGCGCCGCGAGCAGGACCGGGTCCTGTGGGTGTTTCCCCGCACCCGGTACGCGTCGGCGACCGGCACCGAGCCCGCCGCCGAGACCGCGGTCCGGCGGGACCTCGCCGCCGCCCTCGACGGTGACGGTCCCGTGCCCGCGCGGACGGCGGCGCTGCTCGGGCTCGTGCAGGCGGTCGACCTCGCGCGGAAGCTGTTCCCCGGCCGGGACAAGAAGGAGCTGAAGGCGCGCATCGACGCGATCGGCAAGGACAACTGGGCCGCCGACGCCGTCCAGCAGGCCGTCGCCCGTATTCAGGCCCTCATCGCCTCGATGACCGCCGTCTCCGTCGCCACCACGGTCATCACCACCAGCTGATCAGGCGCCCCCGCGGTCAGCCGCCCCCGCCGTCAGGCGCCACCGGCTGGTCGGGATCGGCGGCGTTTGCGGAGGCGGACCAGGGCCGGGATCCACGGGGCGGTGCCGAGGACCGCGAGCAGGGTGAGCAGGGGCAGCCGCCACCACCAGTGGATGGTCTCCGGCGGCGCAGACGGTGTCTGGGCGACCCACGGCCGGGCGGTCTTCGACCAGGCGAGGAACGCGTCGCCGACCGGGACGAGGCCGAGGGCGTACCGCTTGGTCCACGGCGTGCCGAGCGGCAGGCCGGCCAGCTCGCCGTAGTTGGCCAGGGCCGCGGCGAGCGGGGCGTCGTGCTGCACCTGGGCGGCGCCGATGGTGACCACGGTCGCGGAGAGGCTGACGCCGAGCGGCAGCGGCCCCGAGTCGACGTCTGCCGGGCCGTCCAGACCGGCCGGGTACTCGCGCACGGCGGGGCCGAGGCCGAGCGGGCGCACGACGTACTGGTCGCGGAAGCGCAGGTACTGCTCGCGGGCGAACGCCGGATCGATGTCGCCGAGGAACCGGTGGATGATGCTCTGCGACGTCGCGCGGGCCACCTCGAGGGGCTCGCCGGTGGCGGGGTCGGCGCGGTGCGGCAGCAGGCCGGTCCTCGGGTCGAGCCGCTCGCGGGCGCCGGCGACCCAGCGGGTGACGGTCGCGCCGTACCGTGGCGGCAACAGCGCATCGTGCAGCCGTAGCGACGCGATGGCGACGGTCGAGTCCACCGGCCACGCCTGGCCCGGATACGCCTGCAGGAACGGCGACGCCGACGCGTCGAACGCGGTGCCGAGCGCCTCGGCCGCCGCCGCGAACCGCGCCTGCTCCCCCGGGTCGCGCTGCCCGGCGGGTTGCAGGCTCAGCACGCCGCCGAGCAGCCAGTTGCTCCAGCCCTGGTAGAAGACGCCGTACGGCGGGGTGAGGCTCTCGCTGAACGGTGCCTTGCCGGCGGGGTCGTCGAGGTGCCGCCACGCCCACCGGGCCTCGCGCAGCGCCGTCGCCCGTTCGCCCGCGGGGCCGCGCATGCCGAGCTCGACCCAGGTCAGGCCGTACAGCACGTGGAGGAAGAAGTACCCCTCCGGGTACAGCTGCTGCGCGTCCTCGCCGGCGCCGTCGTCGAGCGCGGCGCGCAGGAACGCCAGCTGCCGCCGCACCCCGTTCGGCTCGCCGCCCGTGCCGCCGGTGGCTGGCGCGACCAGCCGGACCGAACCCACCAGCGCACACACGCTGACAGCCACAGCGACGGTACGGCGTACCCACCGCAGCCAAGACATCCGCTGATCTTAGGAGGCGCCGTCCATACGCTTCGTCCCCGGACGACGCCGCGGTCAGGCGGGCAGGTCGCCGGCCCCGCGGATGGAAACGGTGACCGGGTGCGGCAGGAACACCCAGCAGCGGCCGTAGTGGTCGCCGCCGGGCCACGTCGACGGTTCGCCGGTCGGCAGGAACCCGACGGTGACGGCACGGCCGCGCATCAGGTCGCCGGGCATCGCGGTGTACGCGAGGGCGCGGTCCCGGCACTGGTCCCCGAACGCCGCGTCGCGGGCCGCCGCGGTCTCCGGGAACGCGGGCGCCGCCGACTCGGCCACGCCGGCGAACTCCATGTCGTGCGGCTCCGTGCACGGGGTCCGTTTCGTGCCGGCCCACTCGTCGTCGGCGACGAACCTGACGGCGCAGTTCAGGGTCAGGTCGTTGGACGGTCCGTGACCGGCCGGGTCGCCGTGCACCGAGCCTTCGCGGTCCCGGACGCTGTCGATGTCCCCGCCGAGCGCCACCACGTCGCAGCGGTACCAGCGGGCGCCCGCCTGCCACTGCTCGGCCGTCGGGGCGAACAGCAGCAGCGACACGTCCAGCGTCCGCCAGTCCGCGCCGAGATACTCCCCCGCCGTCCGCCCGCAGCCGGCGAACTCGCCCGTGAGCTCGGCCCGTTGCGGCGGCGCGTCACGGCGGGCGAGGGCCTTCGGGACGTGCCCGACGGCGACGGTCTCCAGCTGGTGCGGCACCTCGCAGGCCACACTCTCGGTCGGGGTCGCCTCGGCGGTGAGCACGACGTGCAGCCCGTGCCCCTGCCAGCATGCACCGACCGCCGGATCCGGCCCGCCGCGTGGCGGTGCGGGCTCGGCGGCGGGCTTGACGACCAGCGACAGCAGGACCGCGGCGAGCGGCAGCCCGAACATGACCACGTGCCGCCACCGCCGTGCCAGAACCTGCCGCCACCGCTGCACCATCGGCAGACTCTAACGACCTGCCCACCGGGCGGACCCAGCGGTCTCAGACCTGTGCTGCCGATGACAGCGGCAGGGCCGCTACCGACCGTCGCGGTAGCGGCCCTGCCGGTGGGTCAGGCGAACTGGGCGAGTAGCGCCGCCGGGGCGGGCTGCACGTCCGTGGCGGCGGGCTTGCTGATCGAGACCGGCTTGCCGAAGTCGGTGAACGTCGACGTCACCGTCGACGGCGGGACCTGGCCGACGCCGGGCATCTTCACCGTCAGCGAGGTGACGTAGCCTTCGGCGCTGACCGTCGCCTCGAACGGCACCGACTTCGCCGCGTCGCCCATCTGCTGGAGCAGGGCGGCGGCGGCTGCCGGGATGTTGCGCTTGGTGGCGTCGAGCGTGCCCTTGTACGTGCCCGTGCCGGTCCGCTCGACCGACACGATCGTGTCAGCGAGGCCCTTGACGTTGGCCGGGTCGTCCGGGCTGCCGAGGCCCAGCTTGCTCAGCGACGTCTTGGTGCCGTCGATGTACATCCACTTCTTCGGGTCGACGCCCGGAATCGGCAGGCTCAGCTTCAGGTACAGGTCGGTGCCGACGACGATGACATCGCCGTTGATCTGCTGCCCCTGCGCGGTGATGGTCATCGTGCCGCTGTTGGCCTTCTTGGCAGGGTCGCTGGAGCCCGTCAACTTGCTGCTGGCCATCGCGCCTGAATCGGTCGTCGACGTGTACGTCACGGTGACGCCGCTCAGTTTGCTGAACGCGCTGGTCAGCTCCGCGCGCGCGTCGGCCGTCGGTGACGCCGCGGCACTGGTCGATCCGTTGGCCGCCGGCGCGACGTCGCCGTTCTGGTTCTTGTCGCCGCAGGCCGCGGTGACGGTGAGTGCGCCGGACAGCGCCAAAGCAAGCAGGACATTCCTGCGGGACTTCATCAGTTTCCTCCCGTTGGGCGGCTCCGTGCCGCCTCGGCGAGGATAGTCACGGCGCCAGCAGGCCGCCGCACCCGGTGCTGGAAGCCGATCCGGAGGCGGTCCAGTTCGGTCTGGGTGCCGATGTCGGGGCGGTGCTCCGGGCGCTCGGCGTAGTGCCGTACGACGGTGGCGAGAAACTCGCGGTCGACGTGGTAGGTGTACACCAGGACGTCCAGTTGCCTGGCTCGTCCGGTGCGGCCGCGGTAGCGCAGCGGCATGGTCCTGCGGACCGTCGGCGGCGGGCCGCCCGGGAACAGGTCATGCCAGTCGATGCTCCGGGAACCCAGGAGGTACCGCACCGTGAGACCGGTCGGGGTCAGCCGTACCGACGAGTTGGGCAGCCACACAAGAACCAGCGCGAAGACGGCCAGCACGGCGGCCTCGACCACGAGAACGGGGACGAAGCCCAGCGGCGTCGACAGACGCATCCGGTAGCTGTCTGGCACTCGCTCCGTCGGTATCAGATTGGCGGCCATCATCATGAACACGATGGTCGCGATGCCGCGGTACATCGGCGACTCAGCTGCCACGAAGGCCGGCCGATCCAGGTCCGCGGACAGTGTGAACGTGGCGGGTCGGGGCCGCAGGCGCCGGGTCAGCCAGAGGAACGTGAGGACCGGCACGGCGACCGTCGACGCGAAGGCGATCAACCCGGCGTACAGGCCGAGGATCCCGGGTTCGATCCGCCAGGTCAGCGGCTGGATCACGAACTTGTCCAGCACGACGTAGCCGGCCGCGGAGACGGCGACGAGGATGGCGGTGACCCGCCAGGCAAGCGTCATGCCCGGACGGTGGACGGCCGGAGACCGGGCAACACCGGCGAGCCGGCCGCGGTGAACGCCGCCAAGGCAACGACGGCGGCGCTGATCTTCCAGACGAGCGACATCGCCAGAGCGTAGGCGCCCGGCCGGAGCGCAGGCACCCGCCGAACGGCTCAGAGCCGCTCAGGGGCGGTTTCGAGTCTCACCAGGGAGCGCCGCCGTGTGAGACTGAACGGCGTGGCCGCCCCGTGGAATGATTACTGCCCCTGACCGTCACCGCTACCGTTCTGCCGGTGCTGTTTCGGAGATCGTCGGTGTCCGGCCGGCGGTGGCCCGGTTCGCAGGGCGTGGTCCAGTGTGCTCATCAGCTGGGCGACACGGTTGCTGCCGGTCGGGGCCGGCGGGTAGCGGCGGAGCACGTCGATGAGCGGCGGTGTCGCGCGCTGCCGTGACCGTTCCAGCAGCGCGTCCCCGACCGTGGGGTCACCGCCCGCCATCAGCTCCCCGATGCGGGCGGCGCTCGCGGAGGCTCGCAGGATGTGGCCGACCTGGCTGGCCTGGGCGATGGGGTGCAGGTATGCGGCCGAGGCGGAGTCGCCGGCGGATCGCGCGGCCAGTCGCGTGGCCTCGGAGGGTGCGGACCGGGCGGCTCGATGCGCGTCGAGCGAGGTGACGCGCTGCAACTTCGTCCTGTTGGCGCCGTTGATGAACACCCACGCCGCGTCGATCGCCGCGCGGGGGCGAGGATCGTCGGGAACAGCCTGCTCGAAGACCGGCAGGACGTCCTCGGCGTGCCCGACCACGTACCGCGCAACGACGCGCAGCTCGTCCATCGTCAGGTCGAAGTCTCCGGACACGGTGTGCGTGCTCTGTGCCATGTCCATGAATCGTATCCTTGAACAGCCGATCGAGGCTCTGCGACCAGTTCTCCGCTTGCCTGCGCCGGAAACCCTCAACGGGCCTGGGAAGTGGCGGTCCTTCGTCCGTGAGGAGCTGGGTTCTGGCGCGTCTTCCGTTCACTGATCAGGCAAGATCAGTTTGTGCTGGTTGAGGTGAGCGACGCGGTCCGCACGCCGGATGGCGTGTCGGTGGTGTGCCGGGTTCCGTTCGGTCAGGCGAGGATGCGGTGGTGCGGAGATCCGTCGGTCTCGGCGGGGTCCTTTCACGTCGAGTGGACGATCAACGTGAATGCGGACTGGGGCCGAAATTCCTGGTTCTCGGCTGTGGCCCAGCCCGGCTTGTGGATGGACGCCGGGGCGGTCGTCTTCCGCGCCCGGCTCCGAGGGCCGGCCGAGCTGGCGGATCTGGAGTTCGGCGACTCGCTGGTGCTGCTGGAATTTGACGGGCCGGTGCCGGCCGAGGCATGGAATTCCTGGATCGAGCTGCAGGTGCCATCCGACCAGGTCGAGATCCACCCCTACAACCTGTAGCCGGCGAGCAGGTGATCCCGGACCTGTGCTCCGAATTCACCGGCAGACCAGGTCGCCGGTCGTGGGCGTGGCATCCTCTCTGGGTGATCATCAGCGCCTTGACAGAGCAGGACCTCGGCTCCTGCGCCTCGCTGTACGTCGCCACGTTCAACGCGCCGCCGTGGAACGAGTCCTGGCGTGTGGAGGACGCCACGCGGCGCCTCGGGGACTTTCTCGCGACTCCCCGTGCGCACGGCGTCGGTCGGCGAGCCGCGGACGGCGAGCTGCTGGGGTTCGCGATCGGACACCTGGAGCGCTCGGGAGCCGAGGACCACTTCCTGTTGCAGGAGTTGTGTGTACGGCCGGCACGCCAACGGCAGGGACACGGCAGCGCGCTGCTCGGAGCCCTGGCCGACCGTATGCCCGACGTCCGTCACTGGTACCTGCTGACCGCCCGGGACAGCGACGCTGCACTGTTCTACGAGAAGCACGGCTTCAGGCCGGCTCCGCGGATGGCAGTGTTCGTCCGTCCTTGAAGACGTCCACGCCCGCGTCCCCGTCCGCATCCGCTGCGCCGACGTGCGCGGCTCACGGCACGATGGCGGCGGAGAGTTCAGCACCTTTCCGGACGTCGGCGGCTGGTACCAGGCCGGCCGTACCGCCCCGAGAAGCACACGTTCGCGTCCATACCCGGCTACACGTCGATGTCAGCCGATCGGTTCCATCGCCGTTCGATCAGTTCGAAGTCTGCGAGTAGCCACATCCGACACTCAGCACCAGCACCACCGACTGCCCATTGGCGACGGCCGTGACCTGTTCCCGGGAAAGGCGGAAGCTCGGCAGCGGCGCTCGCCCCTGCGCGAACCGCGTCAGCAGCACGCTGCATCGCGAACCGCCGCCACCATCGACGTTTCCCACACCGTGTGCGATCTGTTCGTACAGCCCCTGACTGCGGTCGTTGGCGCTCTGCAGATCAATCGGGCCGGCGTAGTACGTGAGAATGCCCGGTATGCGGTCCGACGGACCGACCAGCACCACTTCCACGTGACCCTGCAGATACTGCCGATCCGACTGAGTGAAGCCTGCGATCGAAGTTCTGTCAGCGGTCCAGTTCGCGGCCCGGCAGTCGCCTTGCACGCACCAGTTCCACGGCCGCAGGTACAGCACAACGCCGATGCCGAGCACCGCGGCAGCGGCGACGACGAGGGCGACCAGGCGGTACCGTCGACTCACGAGCAGGTCCAATAGTCGGAATTGCAGAGGAAGCGTTCGGCGGCATCATAGTGGCTCATGATGATGTCGGCATAGTAGGTGCCGGTGTTGTCCGACTTCCCGCCGTAGAGTTCACCCTTCTTCGCGTCCGCGATCGCGTCGGCAGGCCCCCTGTTGTACGAGTAGGCCGTCATGTACTCCAGGCTCTTACCCTTAGCCGGTCCCTTAAAATCGGCCTTGTTCGCCTCGATCCCATCCTGAATATCCTTGATGTGATAGGCAGCGACCACGATCGCCAGCTGGTCGTTCTCAACCATGTCGGTGAACTTGAACATGCCCAGCTCGGGGTGATTCGCGACGGTCTCGTCGAATCTGCGTTCGATAAGCTGACCGACGCCGATCGACGGCGAATCACTCCACCAGAGCGCCCCGTAGTCGATCGCCTCGTAGAAAGTCTTCTGCCCCTGACGGCCGCCCTCCCTGAAGATGATTGCCATCAGCATCCGGGCGTCGATCCCGACCCACTGGGCGGCATCGACGATGGTCTGCGACATTACATACGGAAGGAAGTCCCCTCGGTCGTAGTCCTTGCCCTTCTTGTAGGTCTTCTTCTTGAGCTTGGCCAGTTCCCTCTTGAACTTGTCCCGCTTCGCCGCCTCAGGGCTGTAGGCCATGTTCCCGTTGGTGTCGTCGCCAGCGCAGTCGGTCGGATCGGAGCAGGTCCGCATCCCGGTCGCGTCGATGTTCGTCACCGGACTCGCCGCGGCGTAGGAGTATCCGTTGACCTGTTGCGGATCAGCTGGATCGGTGACCGAGTCATCGGAGATGAACCGACCGCTGAGCGGGTCGTATTCGCGCGCTCCGAGGTGGGTGAGCCCGGTGACGTCGCGGGTGCCACCGACGAACCCCTGTGTGTTGGGCCAACTCGGGTCGGCACCCCTGGGCCTGCCGAAGGGATCCGTCTTGCGCCGTGTGACTGCCTGAGTCGCCGCGGCGATCGCGAGTTGCCCAGTGCCGTGATGGTCCTTGGCGAGCCAGGTCAGGTCCGACGGGGTACGGCTGGCAACGCCGTAGTATCGGGTGCCGGTTACGGTGCTGCCGACCTTGCGCAGTTCATAGCCGGAGAGGTACACGGTCGCGCCGGCCGCATCTTTGGCCACGAGGCGGGCACCAGCGGGGTCGTAGATATAGCTGCTGGTCCCATTGCTGTCAGCGATGGAGGCCAGGTGGTTCTCATTGTCCCAGGTCAGAGTCTGCCCTGGTTTGCCGGCGATGTTGCGTGTCTGGGTGTTGCCGGCGGCGTCGTAGGTGTAGCTGTCGGTGCCGTTGCTGCCGCCGGTGGCGGTCACACTGGTGAGGGTGTGCCGCTTGCCCGTGGTCGGGTAGGTGTAGTTGCGGGTGGTGTCGGTCCCGCCACTGGTCGAGTGCTGAGTCTCCTGCGTACGGTTGCCGTTGTTGTAGTCGCTGGTGCCGGTGGCGTACCGGTAGCTGGTCCAGTACGGGTCCGGTCCGCCGATCGCGCCCGCGGACGGGTTTGCCTGGCAGACAGCCGCGGCGGTCGTCCACGCCTCGGTCAGCTCCCGCAGCGCGTCGTAGTTGAAGCACTGGTTCGACACAACTGACCCGGCGAGGGTCTCGGTGATGTTCTTGACGTTGCCCACCTGATCGTAGCCGTACCCTTCGGTGAGCCGCTCGATCCATGTGTTCGGGTTCGCGGAGTTCTCGGTCTCCGTCTTGGTGCTGGTAAGCCGGCGGGTCGAGTCGTCGATGACGGTGGTCTGGCGGACCCGCTTCGAACCGGAGCCGAGGATCTGCTGGTACGGGTCGCCGAAGGCGTAATAGCTCGTCCCGGCGATGTAGGTTTCCATACCGGTCAGGGTGAGCGCCTTGCCGGTGTCGTCGTAGGTGGTGGTCAGCGTCTCTGCGGGCAGGTTGCCGGCGCCCGGGTAGGTCAGCGTGGCGATGGACCCGTCGACCTTGTACGTCATCGACGTGGTGTAGGAGCCGCTCGGCAGCCACGGCATGCTGAGGCTTGAGGGAATGACCGTGGTGGTGCCGAGCGGACGGTAGCCGTCGTCGTAACCGGTGACCGTACTGGTGAAGCTGTCCGTGCCGACGTATCGGGTGGTCGAGGTCAGCTGACCGTTGGCGACGGTGTCGTACAGCCATGAGGCCCGCTTGAACCCGGTCGTGCCGATGCCGTCATACAACTCTGTCGCCCGGCCGAGGGAGTCGTAGGCGGTGGTGAGGCTGATGCCGCGGGCGTCGGTCGTGGTGACCGCTCGGCCGTCGAGATCGAACTTGACCGTGTTGGTGGTACCCCGGTCCGGGTCGGTACTCTGATCCGCCCAACCGCGCAGGTTGAAGCGGGTGCTCCACACGTTGCTGGACTGGTCCTGCACCTGTGTCAGACGGTTGAGCCGGTCGTATGTGTACGTCGTTGCCTGGTAGGTCCCGGTGGCCGTACTGCCCAAGTATTGCCGCAGTTGCGTGGTCGAGCCGCGGACGTTCATGAACGACGTGGTGGCGTAGCCGCCCGTGGGCGTGAGCACAGTGGTACGGTCGCCGTCGTAGGCGGTGGTCGTCTGCCACTTGAATGTCGGGTTGGTGGGGCCGGCGCCGTAGAGGGCGTCGATGGTCTTACGGCCCATGGTGTCGTAGGTGTACCGGTTCTGGCTGAGCACCGTGTTCTCTGCGACGGCCTTGATCGCGTCGGCCGGTCCGCTGGAACTGTCGTAGGCGATCGAGGACTTCGCGACGAGGCCTCTGCCGTCGTACTTCGTGTCGGTGATGATCCGGCCGCCGTTCGCGACAGGTGCCGGTGCCTGGGTCTGCCGCGCCCGGAGCAGTCCGTCGTAGAACTCGTAGCTACTGATGATGTTGCCGTTCGGGCCGAGCTTCTTGGTCTGCACCGAGCTGGCCGGGGTTTCCCGGACGTTGTAGACGTACTCGATGTTCGGTGTCAGGTTCAACGCCCGGCCGGGCAGCCACACCTGGGTAAGCCGTCCAAGCGGGTCGTAGGCCAGGGTCGTGGTCTTGCCGTTCGCGTCGGTGTTGGTCACCGGCTGCGAGCGGACACCGTCGAACGTCGCAGTGGAGATGTGGCCGGCCGGGTTCGTGGTGGTGGCGCTGAGTACGGGTCCGCCGGACGCGGGAGAGTACCGAGTCATCGTCTTGTCGCCGGACGCGTCGAAACTGTCCAGCACTCGACCGTTGTCGTCGTACACGGAACGGCTGGCCTGCGTCCATACCGGCGTGCTGCCGGTGAAGGACTCCAATGCCAGGGTCTTCGTGGCCAGACCGCGGGTACCGATGACGCCAGCAGTGGTGTTGCCGTCAAACAGGGTCTGGCTTCCGCTCAGGTGATTCGCCGGCGCTGGACTGGCCGTGCAATCGGTCGTGAGCGTCTGCGCCTTGTAGTCGATCAGCCAGTTGGTGGTGTTGCGCGCGTAGGTCGTCGAGGTGCACACATTGTCGGTGGCGATGCTCGTGTCGCCCAGGTCCTGTTCCAAGGTCGGTTGCGCGTAAGTCGAGTCGAAGGTGGTCTGCACGTCTGTGCGCCGCCACGTCGACGTTGCAGCGATCCAGATCCGACTCTGCTTGCGGGAGGTCTGCAGGAACGCCGCGGTCTGCACGTTCGGTGCCGCCCAGGCGGGCGTCATGGTCCGGGAGGCGGTCTGCTGCTGCCACGGGTCGTTCAACGTCGCCGAGAGCAGCTGCCCACCCGGCCCGTCGTAGTGGCGTTCCTCGCGGAGGAAGCCGTGCAGACGGTCATCATCGTTGAGCACGGCGCCTTCGGACGCAGTGATAGTCGCCGTTCGGGTGTACAGGCCAGCGTCGGTGCGGTCCTTATGCATGCCGCGCATGTACAGGAATTCGGTGTAGCCGCGTGGATCGCCGGCCGGGCCCTTGGTGACCTTGACAGTTGAGTAGCCGCGCCAGGCCGACCAGGTCCGCTTCGACACCTTCGTGTCCCAGATGCTGTCATTGTGGTGCCACAGCACCGGCGTGGAGGAACCCGCAGTGGTGTAGTCGTAGTTGTACTCGACGGGGGTGGTGCTACCACCGACGAGGTCCACTTCCAGGACCTTCGACACGCGGTACTTGTTCCACCACGACCAACCGGGTTGTGCCAGCGGCGGCGCGTAGTACTGCGGGAAGCATCGCTTGTCGTTGTTGTCCGGGTCCGGCGGCGCGGAGATGGAACAGTCGGTCGGGTCGTAGGTGATCTGCAGTTCGCCGCCGGTGCCGTTGCTGACCCTGGTCACCCGGTACTTGTTCGTCTGCGGCACGCCGGCGGAGACGTTGAAGTCCATCCGGTTTGCGTACGCGGTGCCGCCGAACGTGACCGCCGGCAGAGCTTTGCTGCCGCCGACCTTGCCGGCGTGCGTGATACTGGCCAGCCACAACGACGGGCTTGTGGTGTCGTTCGTCGACGGATACTGATGCGTCAGCGTCCACTCATCCACGTCCTGGTAGGCGGTGCTGCCTCTGACCTTCGTCGTCACACCGGTCAGCCGTTTGATGGTCCAAAACGACGGCGCGATGTTGTTGTTACACGGCACCGCAGAACACTTCAGGTCCCATGGCGTGTCGGGCCAGTTCGCGGTCACCGGGTTCGACCCCGACCAGCAGGACGCCAGGCACCGATCCCCCACCGAGAACACCATCTGCATCGGCGCCGGCGTCGACAGCGACTGGTTCTTCCGGGTGCCGTAGTCGATCCGGTTCAGATACCCCGCCCGGTCGTACGCCGCTGTAGCGCCGGGGTTGGCGAACAGGCCTGTGACGTTCTCTTCCCGCGTGTACCAGTACGACATCGTGTTGCCGTGCGGGTCCTCCACGTAGTCAAGGTTCCACCGCCACGTCTGATAGCACCACGACGCACCGAACGAACCGCTGTTGAAACACGGCTCGTCGCCACGGTTGGCGAACACCGGAACCCGCAGCGCCGAGTTCGTCTCCGCATTCCCCGCCACCCAGCCGGGAATCCGGTTCAGGCCGAAGTAGTACTGCGTGCCGTCCGTCGTCGTGAGCTTCCAGTGCTCACCGTCGTTGTCGCCGTTCGTGGCCCCGGTCAGCAGCTCGAACTTCGAACCGTCATCGCTAGCCAGCCGCCACTTGCCGGTCGCGTCGTCCAGGACCAGGTCGCCGGAATGGCTGCCGAACATGACGGTGGCGTTCTGCGACCGCCAGCACGAGTCCGAGGTGGCATTGGAGTAGAACGGTGCGTAGCTCGCCGCAGTCTTGCTCGTGTTCAGCCACGCCCGCAGCGTGTCCCCTTCACGGCCAATGATGTCCGTGGCACCGTCGCCGTCGAAGTCACCCGCCGTGAGCAGGTTGACGGAGTACCAGACGTTGCTGTTGAACACGCTCGCGGCCTTCGACGGCGCACCGGGCGTCGAGGTGTTCTTGTGGAAGTACATGTCGGAGCCGTAGACCGTCATGATGTCCGGCTTGCCGTCACCGTCGTAGTCCTTCAACGGCAGGAACGTGCCCCAGATCGCCCAGCCCGTCCCCCAGACCGTCGCCGCCCCGAGGCTCAGCGTGCCCGCCGCGCCGTTGCCGGGCCACAGGTACAACGCGTCGCCGGACCGGCCGAGAATGTCACGCTTGCCGTTGCCGTCGAAGTCGCCCTCCATGAACGAGTTGACGGACCCCCACCCGGCACTCAACAGCGACGACGACACCGAAAAGGTCCCCGGCGTCGATGTGTTCTTGTGGAACCACATCTGCCCCGACGAGTTGACCGCCAGAATGTCGACCTTGCCGTCGTTGTCGTAGTCCGCCATCGGCAGGAACGTGCTGTACCCCGACCAACCCGACCACACCACTGGCGCCGCCGTCGAGAACGTCCCCGGCGTGCTCGTCCCCCGCCAGATGTACAGACTGCCACCAGCCCGACCGACCAGATCCACCTTGCCGTCAGCGTCGAAATCCCCAGCCATGAACGAGTCGACCGAACTCCAGCCGCTGCTCACGAACTGCGCCGCCGCCGTCGCCGCACCCGCATGCGACGTGTTCCGCCAGAACCACATGTCCGCCCCGGCCACCGCCAACGCGTCGACCTTGCCGTCACCGTCATAGTCCAACGTCGGCAACATCTTGCCATACCCCGACCAACCCGACGACACATCGATCCGGTTGTTGTAGTCATCCACACACGACCGGAACGACCGCTCGATGTACCCAGGCTCGTAACCCCAACCCTCACCCACCCACGACGTCTGCGCCCCACTCGCATTCGTCCGACCGTCAACAGCGCTCGACGAATACCCCAACGACACATCCGGCACAGGCCCACCCAGCGCTGGCGGCGCTGCTAGCGGGTACGTCCAGGAGAACTCACCGGACTGCGTGCCCGCCTGCCACGACGCCGACGCCGCCAGCGGCGTGTGCGAATAGTCCGGGCCGTCCGCCGACGAGGACAACGCCGTCACCGCGAGCACCGTCGGCGACGATGCCACCGAGGTCCCCGACCGCGACGCCTCAGCCAGATCCGCCTTCGACGCAACCTGTGCCCCCACCGAGATGTCCGCCGTCAGCCGACCGGTCACAGTGTCGTTGCGGGTGGCCAATGCAGTGCCTTGTTGGCACGCCTTCATCTGCGGCGTGCTCACCGCACACTCCGGAAGTTGCACCAAGCTCAGCCGCGCGGACCAGTCGCCGCCGTACGCATCCCGGAACCCGGAATAGTCGAACTCCACCGACGCCGACCCGACCGCGGACACGTCATCCGCCCACGACATGCGCAGCACCACACCCGCCACGCCGACGGCCGCTGCCGCTGCCCGGTCGAACACCTCGACCTTCAACCTTGACGGGCCGGTGCCAGTGGTCTTCGCCTGCGCCGAACGACCTGCCCGTACAGGCGAACTCCCCGCTCTGGTCCGAGCGCCGGCCGCCGGCACGGAGATATCCACCTCCGACGACCCCGCCGCCGGCCAGGTCACCGGGCGCGGCGACCATCCGGCAGCGGTCTCCGTCGCTGACATCGCCTTCGACTTCGTGGGCAGCGTTGAGACCGTCGCCGACTTCTGTGACGGCACGTCCGGCTTGACCGGCGCCGGCGCCGCTTGTGCCGGCAGCGCCACAAACACAGCAGCGACCAGCATGCCTGCCGCTGCGACCGCGGTCACCCGCCGACCGATCCACGTGCGAGCAACCACGACATGCCTCCCCGTTCAGGACATCGAGCAAGAGGAAGGCTAAGGATCGAACGACGTTTTCCGACAGAGTATTCACCGCAAGATCACGCACCGCTACGACCTCCGCAGACCGAACGCTCAGCCAGCCAGCATTGCGTGCCCGCCGGGGTGACGCACATCACGGGAGGCGCTCACCGCACGCATTCAATCGTGCCCATGTGTTCGCGGATTGCCCGAGCGATGAACTCGTACGGGCGGGAGGCGTCATTGGCATCCGGCAGGTGCATCAGTCCGCGGTGCTCCGGGCCGGGCCTCGCGAGCGCCATCAGGAGATCGACCTCAACGACGAACGCCGCCATGTCGTCCGACCCGAAACGCGTCACTCTGTATGGATCAACTTGGCTGAGCAGGGGAAACGCCGCTGTGAACCCGGTTCAACAGTGCCCGACGCAGAGTCACGAGGGTGGAAACGACGGGCGCGTCCGGGGTAGCGAGGTGTTTCCGCCGGTCCCGCCCGCGCTTGCACCCGAGACCGATGGCACCGACCCGACGGGCGGCGAACAGCGCCCCGGCGTATCACTCACCAACTTCCGCTTCGCCAGCAGCGCGGCGACCGCCCGCATCCGGGCGCCGGTGCCGTGTGCGTCCCGGACGTTCGGCACGCCGGTGCGGCCTGAAGCCGGGTCCGCGGGCGGTGGTGGGTCACGGGACAGGGGTCTGGGTCGGGAAGTCGCGCAGGGTGCGGGTCTCGGTGGTGAGCAGGGGCAGCGGGGCGATGACGTACAGGGCGGCGAGCGCCCACATGGCGGGGCGGATGCCGAGTGTCGAGGCCAGCAGGCCGGCGGTCGCCGCGCCGAGTGGGACGGTGCCGAAGACGAAGATGCGGGAGGCCGCGGTGACCCGGCCGAGCAGGTGTGCGGGGACGAAGCTGCCGCGGAAGGTCATGGTCATCACGTTGGACATCGTGGCTCCGGCCAGGGCGATGAAGGAGCCCGCCGTGAACAGTGTCAGGCGCCAGCCGTGGCCGCCGAGGGGCAGCAGCAGGACGAAGGGGGCGGCCGCGAGGTTCGCCAGCAGGTAGGTGCGGGCGCTGCCGAAGCGGCGGGACGCGCGGGAGGCGAGGGCGGCGCCGAGGATGGCGCCGAGGCTGCCGACGCCGATCACGAGGCCCGCGGTCCCCGGTGGGGTGCCTTCGGCGTGGACCAGGAAGACGACGCGCAGCGCGGTGATGCCCAGCATCGCGAAGTTGGTCACCGCCGCGACGATCAGCATGGCCTGCAGGAGGCGTCCCCGCATGATGAAGCCGATGCCGTCGGCGATCTGGCGCAGCATGCCCGGGCGGTCGCCCGCGGCGGGGCGCGGCTCCGGGTCGGGGCGTAGGCCGAGCAGGCAGGCCGCCGACACCAGGAAGGTGCCGGCGTCGATGAGGATGCCGCTGACCGGGCCGGCCGCCTGGGCCAGCAGGCCGCCGAGGCCAGGTCCGGCGACGAGGGCGACCGACGCGCTGGTCTGCAGCTTGGCGTTGCCCTCCATGAGGTCGTCCGCGCCGACGAGATGGGGCAGGAAGGCGTTGAACGCCACGTTGGCGAAGACCCCGGCGGTCCCGGCGAGCAGCGCGGCCACCAGCAGGACGGGCATGGTCAGTACATCGGTCCAGGCCGCGATCGGGATGGCCGCGAGCACCGCCGCGGAGGCGACGTCGGCGATCAGCAGGGTGCGCCGGCGCGGCCACCGGTCGACCCAGACGCCGACCGGCAGACCGATCAGCAGCCATGGCAGCCAGGTGGCGGCCGTGAGCAGGGCGACCATGGCCGGACCGGCCTGCAGGGTCGTGACGGCCACCAGCGGGAGCGCCACCGTCGTCATCGCGGAGCCGACCGCGCTGGTCGACTGCCCGGTCCACAGCAGGGCGAAGTTCCGCGTCCGCAGCAGCCCACCCGCGGGCCGTACCGACGCCGGAAACGACTTCATGGACGGAGCGGCCGATGCGTCAGACCGTCGATCATCTGGGCAGCGTCACACGACGGGCCTGGAACGTCGACTGGTTTTGCAGCCAACCATGTCCGGCGGTAGCTGGTACATCTTCCGGATGCAACCCGACGGCGAACGCGTCAGGGTCGGTTGTGCACGAACCACGCGTCGCCGGCGGTCAGGGCGACGGCGACCTCCCACCGGCTCAGATCGAGGTTGCCGGCGAGCCCCTTGAGCTGACCGGCCGCGGTCCACGCCTCGTCACCCGCGGTCGGGCGGCGACCCACCTGGAACTGCAGCATGGTGCCCCACGACGCGACCAGCCGGGCATCCCACCGGTCCTGCCACTGCGCGAGGACCTCGGCCAGCTTGTACTGGTACTCCCGGGTCTCCGCCCCGTAGAAGTCGACCCAGTACGCCGAGCTGCGGACGTCGCCGGTGGGCAGCAGCATGAGCAGGACGCTGTCGGGCGTGTACCAGTAGCCGGTCTGCGTCACGAACCGCACGCTGTCCAGCACCCGGGCGTGCAGGTCGGGGTCGGCGAGCACCCTGTCGTACAGCGCCCGCTCCAGCGCCTGTCGCGGCACCGGCAGCGCCACGTCCGACACCAGGCCCGTCAGGTCGACGCCGGCGATGCTCCGCGCGTAGTACTCCAGCTCGCCCTCAACGACTTCGTCGTCCTCGCCGTAGTGGCGGTACGCCAGCCACGGCTCGGACGCCCGGGCCGCCTCGGCGAACGCGCGCAGCTCCGGCTCCGACGGACCCGGCTCACTCTCGGACAGCATGCGCATCGAATCGTCGAAGTCGTCGGTGACCAGGACCGGCCGGCGCCCGGTGACCGGCACCAGCGCCTCGGCCGCCCGCCACCCCTCGTGCAGCCGGTCAGGGTCGACGTCGGCGACGATGACGGTGCCCGACGGGCCGTGCCCGACCGGCAGCCCGGCCAGCGGAGTACCGACGAAAGCCGCCGTAATGAGGTCGAGGTCATTCAGCACGGTGACAGTCTCTCCGATGCGGCGGCATGGAGGTGCCCGGGCTGCCCCGTGGCAGCCCGGGCGGACAAGGGCGAGGAGCGGTCAGTGCACCGGCACGGCCGGCTGGTCGGCGTGGGCCGGAGGGTGGGAGCCGGTGCGGGACAGGCGGCCGGGCCACCAGGCGGAGCGTCCGATGTGGAGGGTCAGGGCGGGCACGAGCAGGCTGCGCACCAGCAGCGTGTCGATGAGGACGCCGGCGGTGACGATGACGCCGATCTGGGCCGAGGGCACCATCGGCAGGATGGTCAGGGCCGCGAACGTGGCGGCGAGGACCACGCCGGCGCTGGTGATGACGCCGCCGGTGACCGTCAGGGCGTGCAGGACGCCCGCGCGGTGGCCGAGCTGGGCGGTCTCCTCGCGGGCCCGGGTCATCAGGAAGATGGTGTAGTCGACGCCGAGGGCCACGATGAACAGGAACGTCTGCAGCGGCACCGCGCTCCACAGCCGCGGGTGGCCCATCGCGTCGAGGATGAAGCCCGCCGCGCCGAGCGCCGCCGCGTAGGACAGCACGACGCTCGCCAGCAGCACCAGCGGTGCCACGACGGCGCGGAGCAGGAACATCAGGACCAGCAGGATGACGGCGAGGACGAGCGGGATGACGACGAGGTTGTCGCGGCTGGTGACGGCGTCACCGTCGGCCTCGTACGCGGTGTCGCCGCCGACGATCGCCTCCGACGACGGCACGCCCCGCACGGCGGCCCGCAGCCGCTCCAAGGACGCCAACGCAACGTCGCTGGTCGGTTCGGCGGTGAACGTCGCCTCGATGCGCACCCAGCGCCCGTCCGCCGAGCGCACCGGCGCGCCGACGGTCGCGACGCCGTCGACGGCGCGGGCCGCCTCCAGCACGGGCGCTTCGGAAGCGGCCGTGGCGAGGACGACGGCGGGTGCGAGGGTGCCGCCGGGGTAGTGCCGTTCGATGAGCCGCTGCCCGGTGATCGAGCCGACCTCCTTGGTGAAGATCTCCGCGCCGGGCAGGCCGATGCTCAGGTTCGTGACGCCGAACGTCAGCGCGGCCAGCACCGCCGCGGTCGCGAGCCAGACCGTGCGGGGGCGGGCGCCGACGACCCGGGCGATCCGCGCCCAGACGCCATGGTCGGCGGCGACGTCCTGGTTCGCGATCCCCGGCGTGTACCGCGGGACGAACGGCCAGAACACCCACCGGCCGAACAGCACCAGCACCGCCGGCAGCAGGGTCGTCATCGCGCACAGGGTCGCGACGACCGCGACGGCACCCACCGGTCCGAGGCCGTGCGTGGCGGGCAGGTCGGCGGCGAGCAGGCACAGCAGGCCGATCGCGACCGTCGCCGCCGACGCGCAGATCGCCGGGAAGGAGCGGCGCAACGCGATCGCCATCGCCTCGTGCCGGTTCTCGTGCCGGCGGAGCTCCTCGCGGTACCGGGCGATGATGAGCAGCGCGTAGTCGACGCCGACGCCGATGGCGAGGATCGTCATGATGTTCTGGCTCTGCAGGTCGACGGCGAGCCCGGCGTGCTTGGCGAGCAGGTAGACGACGCCGCCGGCGACCTGGCTGGCGACCGCCGCGGTCAGCAGCGGGATCAGCCACAGCACCGGGCTGCGGTACGTGAGCAGGAGCAGCAACGCGACCGCGCCGACCGTGGCGAGCAGGAGGGTGATGTCGACGCCTTCGAACGCGTCGGCGAAGTCGTCCTCCGCACCGGCGGATCCGGTCAACGCGACCTGCAGCCCGTCCGGGCGCTGCGCGGCGAGACGGTCCTTCACCGGGGCGACCGCGGCCGTCTGCTCCTCGTCGGTGCCAGCGAGCGCGAACGACAGCAGCAGCGCCTTGCCGTCCGCGGCGGGCACCGGCTCCGGCACCGTCCCACCGGCGGCGTGCGCGGCGAACACGGCCCGGTCCCCGGCCACCTTCGCCCGGTCGGCGTCGGTGAGCCCGGACTCGCGGACGTACACGGCGACGGCGACGAGCGTGTCCGGCTCGGGGAACGCGGCCTCGGCGAGGGCGGCGGCGCGGCTGGCCTCCGCGGACGCGGGCAGCGAGCCGAGCGAGTCGTTGTCCTGCACGTCGGTGAGCTTCAGCGCGAGCGGGCCCAGCACCGACGCGATGACGACCCAGAGCGCCAGCATGAGCAGTTTCGTACGGCGGCCGGACGGCAGCCTGGACAGCGTGGACATCGCGGGTTCCTCCCTGGAGTGGCGATGCCTTCGATCCAACGCACCGCGCGCCGCGCGGGCAGGAGTGGCACGTCCCGAACCGTGGTGGTGATAGCACCACCGCCACCGCCGGGCGCGTGGGCGAGAATGGGACCGTGCCTGCATCCGATCGCGTCAAACGCGGACTGCTGGCGGGATTGCGCAGCATCCTGCTGGCGATCGGCACGCTGTCCACGAACATCGCCCTGCTCGTGCTCTTCGTCGTGTCGGTCGTGCTCACGGTCGCCGGCGTCGGCATCTTCCTCGTGCCGCTCGTCGCGGTCGGCGTCCGCGCCGTCACCGACCTGCACCGCCGGCTGCTGACGGAGTGGACCGGTGTCGTGATTCCGCGTCCGTACCGGCAGCGCCCCGCCGACGCCGGCCTGTGGCGCCTGTACCGCTGGGTGGTGACGGACCCCGCGACCTGGCGGGACCTGCTGTGGCTGGTGTTGTCCGTGCAGGTGGTGGGGCTGCTGCTGATCACCCCGCCGGCCCTGATCGCCAGCGGCGTCGAGGGCGTGCTCGGCGTGCCGGTGCTGCTGTACTTCGTGATGGACTGGTACGGCTACGGCGTCTTCTGGCCCATGGACAACCTCGCGAAGGCGCTGGCGAGCTGGCCGCAGGGGGTCGGCATCCTGGCCGCCGGGCTGACGCTCACCCCGTACACGCTGCGCTGGTACGCGCAGTTCACCCAGTGGTTCCTGGCGCCGACGCGGGCAGCCGCGCTCGCCCAGCGGGTCGACCGGCTCACCCAGACCCGCACCGACACCGTCGACGCGCAGGCGACCGAGCTGCGGCGGATCGAGCGGGACCTGCACGACGGCGCGCAGGCGCGGCTCGTCGCGGTCAGCATGAAGCTCGGCCTCGCCGAGGAGCTGATGGCCCGTGACCCGGAGGCGGCGATGCGGCTCATGGCGCAGGCCCGCGAGCACAGCGGCCTCGCCCTGGCGGAGCTGCGCGACCTGGTCCGCGGCATCCACCCGCCGGTCCTCGCCGAGCGCGGCCTCGACGGCGCCGTCCGCGCGCTCGCGATCAGCGCGCCGCTGCCCGTCGACGCCGACGTCGACCTGCCGGGCCGCCCACCGCCGCCGGTGGAGTCGGCGGCCTACTTCGCGGTCGCCGAGGCCCTGACGAACATCGCGAAGCACAGCGGCGCGTCCGGCGCGCGGATCCGCCTGTCGTACCGGCGCGACCGCATCATCATCGAGGTCAGCGACGACGGCCGGGGTGGCGCCGACCCTGCCGCCGGCAGCGGGCTGAGGGGGATCGAGCGACGCCTCGCCGCGTTTGATGGCACCATGTCCGTGGCCAGTCCGCCCGGCGGACCCACCACCGTGACGATGGAGCTGCCGTGCGAGTTGTCATCGCCGAGGACCTCGCCCTCCTCCGCGACGGACTGATCCACATCCTGCAGGCGTTCGACTTCGAGGTCGTCGCGGCCGTCGACAACGGTCCGTCGCTGCTGCCCGCGCTGCTCACCCACCGCCCCGACGTGGCGGTCGTCGACGTGCGGCTGCCGCCCACCTTCACCGACGAGGGGCTGCAGGCCTCGATCGCGGCCCGCGCCGAGGTCCCCGGGATGCCGATCCTCGTGCTCTCGCAGCACGTCGAGCAGCTGTACGCGCGGGAGCTGCTCGCCTCGGGCGCCGGCGGCGTCGGCTACCTGCTGAAGGACCGGGTCTCCAACGTGGGCCAGTTCATCGACGGGGTCCGCCGCGTCGCGGAGGGCGGCACCGTCATGGACCCGGAGGTGATCGCGCTGCTGCTGGCCCGCCGCCCCGCCGACCGGATCGCCGACACGCTCACCGCCCGCGAACGCGAGGTCCTCGCCCTGATGGCGGAGGGCCGCTCCAACGCGGCGATCGCCGGCCGGCTGTTCGTGACGGAGAAGGCCGTCAGCAAGCACATCAACAACATCTTCAGCAAGCTCGGCCTCCCCCCGTCCGGCGACGACAACCGCCGCGTCATGGCCGTGCTCACCTACCTCGACCAACTCGCCTGACGCAACTAATCTATATATCTGGGGTGATGCTCTGCGGGGGAGGCGGCATGCGGTTCTATCGCGGTCCACGGTCGTTGCGCGGTGTGCTCTGGTTCTTCGGTGTCTGGATCACGTTCGCGACCGTCCTGGTCGGGCTGGGCCTGTGGCTGACGTGGGAGGACACCCACGGCGGCGAGGCCATCGCGACCGTCCAGCGGGTCGACCGGTACCCGACCCTCCCGAGTGAGTTCGCCGCGATCGACGACGCCGCATGGTCGAACACCGATCAACTGCAGTGGCAGTACACGTCGGTCTTCGTGCTGCCCGACGGCACCCGTTGTGAGACGACCGCCCGGCTGTTTCCGGACGACCGGCGGGTCGAGGTCGGCGATGCCACCGAGGTGCACTACTCGCGCTGGCAGCCGTGCTCGAACGTGCAGCGGGCCGACCGGCCGCGCCCCGACATGTCCACCGTGCTCGGCGGGGGCGCCACCATGCTGGGCATCAGCCTGGTCGTCTTCGTCATGACGATCGCGTTCGTCCGCGCCCTCCCCGCCAGAGCGGCGGCCGGGGTGACCGGTCCCGAGGATCACGGGCCGGCCCAGTCCGCGCGGCGGCTGCCGGGCTGGCGCCCCTGACGGCTGCCCTATCTCGCGTCCACCAGGTCGTTGAGTGCGGCGGCGGTCGCGTCGTCGGCCGGCAGGAACGCTTCCAGCCGCAGCTCCGCCACGGTCACGTCGGTCGCGGTGCCGAAGTGGGTGAGGGTGGTGACGAGCCGCAGCTCGTGACCGGCCGCTCGCAGCCGTAGCGGCACCGCGAACCCGAGGTGGTCCTGCGGCACCTGCCGTGGCGGCGCGTACCCGGCGAGCTCTTCGGCGAGGCGGGCGAGCCGGTCGCTCGGGTTGCGTTCGCTCTCCGCCCCGACCCGGTCGATGACGTGCCACGCCCACTGGGCCAGGTTCACGATCCGTGGCGCGAGCCCTTCCGGGTGCAGGAGGATCCGCGGTACTGACACCGGCGCCGCCCGCAGCGACGGGGTGACGCCGCGGGTGATGGCGTCGAATCCGGCGTTGGCGGCGACCAGGTCGCCGTGCCGGTCCACGACGACCGCCGGGTACGGCAGGTGCCCGTGCAGCACCCGTTCGAGCGCCGCCCGGACCGACCTGAGCTCGGGCCCGTCGAGGTCGCCGTGCGGGTACGCGGGCGCGAACCCCGCGGCGAGCAGCAGCTCGTTGCGCTCCCGGATCGGCACCTCCAGGGACTCCGCCAGCCGGATGATCATCGAGCGTCCGGGTGCCGACCGCCCGCTCTCGATGAAGCTGACGTGCCGCTGGGTGGTCCCGGCCCGTGCCGCCAGCTCCAGCTGGCTGACCCGCCGCCGGGTCCGCCACGTCCGCAACGCTTCGGCGATCATGCCTTCTGTCTACCGGTTCGCCGGCCGCCTGACGATTCCCTGCGGGGAATTGCCGGTAGGCGGTGGACGCAGCACAGTTCGGCGCATGTCCGATCACGATCTGCAGCAGCTCATCGACCGTTACGTCGCCGTGTGGGGCGAGCCCGACCCGGCCCGCCGCCGCGCCGCCGTGTGTGACCTGTGGACCGGCGACGCCGTGCACGTCCTGCAGCCGCCGCTGGAGATGCGCCAGGCGGCCGCCGGTCTCGGCTTCGGCCGGCTCGCGCTGGAGGCCCGCGGCCATGACGCGCTCGAGTCGCGGGTGTCTCGCGCGTACGAGGAGTTCGTCGCGCCCGGTGGCTACGTCTTCCGCGCCCGGGGCGACGCCGACCGCCTCCACGACGTGGTCAAGTTCCACTGGGAGATGGTGCCCACCGGCGGGGGCGCCCCCGCCGGCGTCGGCCTGGAGATCCTCGTCCTCTCCCCCGACGGCCGGATCGCCGCCGACTACCAGTTCATCGAGGCCTGACCCGTCCCGTGCGGCAGCGATGGACCGACGGTCCTACGCGGCCGCGATGGACGCTTCCGCCGCGGCCTTGTCGACGCCCAGGCCGGCGAGGACGCCCGTGCCGTCCTCGAGCTCGAGCAGCGCGAGCAGGATGTGCTCGGTGCCCACGTGGTTGTGGTTCATCCGCAGGGCCTCCCGGAAGGTCAGCTCCAGGCCCTTCTTGGCGTGCGCGTCGAACGGGATGAGCGCGGGCACGGCGTCGGCGGCCGGCGGCAGGGTCGCGACGGCGGTCTCCCGGACGGCGTCCAGCGACACGCCCTGGGCGACGATCGTCTGGGCGCCGAGCGCGGTCGGGTCGGCGACCAGGCCGAGCAGCAGGTGCCCCACGCCGATGTGGTCGTTGCCTCTGGCACGGGCCTCCTCCTGCGACGCGACGACGACCTTCCGGGCCCGGTCGGTGAAGCGGCTGAAGCCCTGGCTGGCGTCGAGGTCGGGCGCCTCGCCCTTGGCGACGAACCGCTTCTGGGCCGCCTGCTTGGTGACGCCCATGCTGCGGCCGATGTCCGTCCAGGAGGCGCCGGAGCGGCGGGCCTGGTCCACGAAGTGCCCGATCAGGTGGTCCGCCACGTCGCCGAGGTGGTCGGCGGCCAGCACCGCGCTGGTGAGCTGGTCAAGGGCCTCGGGGTGCGTCTTCTTGATGGCCTCGATCAGGTCGTCGAGCCGGATCTGGCTGGTGGCGGGTTCAGGTGTCGTCATGCGTCAACCATAGGTTGACGATTCGGTTTGCGTCAACTCGGCGTTGACGATCCTGGTGGCCATTAGACTGCCGAAGTGACCGAAGCTGGCAGGCAGACGGGGAGCTACACGGACAGCTGGCACCGGCAACCGCTGCCCCCGCCGCTGGACGGCGCTCCGTGGCCGACGTCGGCGCAGTGGTCGGCGATCGCCGCCGTGTGGCTGCTGGCCGCGTGGACCGGCGAGGCGACGCCCGGCTGGCGCGGCGAGTGCGTCACCGGCACCGCGCCCAGCCGCGACGCCGAGCAGTGGCCGCAGCCGCCGGCGCTGGAGTCGATCGCGGCCATCGGCGGCTTCCCCACCGGGCCCGTCGCGGCCGAGGTCCTGATCAGCCTGGTCCAGCCGGCCCCCGGCCGCCCGTTCGACTCCGCCCGCCCCGAGGCCGACGTGGCCGCCGACGTCGCCGCGCTGCTGGCCGCCCGGATCCCCGCGACCGACCACCGGGCCGCCGTGCTGCTGGAGTACCTCGCCGGGCGGCTGACCGGGCCGTACACCGACCTGCTGCGCGTCTCGACCGGCGACGACGACCTGCACCTGCTGCACCGCGACCCGTCGCATGGCCGGACGCTGCGCCTGACCGTGTCCCCCGCGGCCACGACCGAGCCGCCGCCGGTGCTCGCCGCCGACGGCGCCGACGGTCCGCTGCGCACCCGGCTCGCGTGCCTGCTGACGCTGCTGAGCGCCGAACTGTGGGTGAACAACAACAACCCCGTGACGTTCCGGGTGTGGATCGGCCCGCGCGACACCGCCGACCCCGTCGCCGACGCCACCTCCTGGTGGACCCGCACCCGCGAGGAGCCACCCGACGAGCCGCCGCACCTGCACCCGGTCACCGTCGAGGAGCTCGACCTCGGCGTGTACACGATCGTGCGCGGCTCATTGCGTGACCTGTTCGACGACGACTGGGACGGCGTCGAGGAGTGGCCGCACGTCCCGCAGAACCACCTCACCCGGCACCTGTACCGCGACCTGCTCGACCTTCTCCTGACCCGCACCGCCGGCCAAGGCACCCCGCCGGACGTCCTGTACACCGGCTACCTGCCGATCACCGGCCGCCCCGACGACACCGAGGACGACGACTTCCTGGGCACCGTCATCTTCGTCGGCCCCACCGACGTCGCCGTCCTCGACCTCGACCTCAACTGCTGACCACCGCTCACTGGCGGATGACCAGCAGCGTCCTCGCGCGTTCCCGGGCGACCGCGAGCGCCCGCTCCAAGGTGTGCGGGTCGAGCGCGCCGAACGTCTCGTCGAGCACCAGCACCTCCGGCTCCTGCAGGAGCGCCCGGGCCAGGAACACCAGCGACCGTTCGCCGTGGGACAGCTGCCAGCCGGTCTCACCGACGATCTGCGCGAGCCCGGACGGCATCCGGTCGAGCAGGTCGCCGAGGCCGAGGGCGCGGCAGACCGCGTCGGCGTCGGCGAGGTCGCCGGGCGTGGCCGGCCAGCCGCGACCGATGAGCAGGTTGAGCGCGAGCGGGCCGAGCATCAGGTGGTTGTGGTCCGGCTGCGGGACGGTCAGCACCCGGCGGCGCCACCCGGCGGCACCGACCTCGGCCAGCGTCACGCCGTGCAGGCGCAGGACGCCGCTGGACGGGGCGCGCTGCCCGCCGAGCAGTCCGGCGAGGGTCGACTTGCCGCTGCCGGACGCGCCTTCCAGCAGGATCCGGTCGCCGGCGTCGACCCGCAGCGTGACCCGTTGCAGGACCGGCCGCTCACGCCCGGGATAGGTGTAGCCGACGTCCTCGGCCTCCAGCAGCGGGACACCGTCCGTCCCGTCCGGACACAGTGGACCGTCCTCTGTGGAGCCGCTGGGCAGCAGCGGACGCAGCGCGTCCCAGGCGCATCTGGCGTCGGCGACCCCGGCCAGGCCGCCCACCAGCCGGCCCAGCGCGCCGAAGGTGAACAGCACGCCGCCCGCCGCGGCGGCCACGCTCACCCGGTCCGCGCCCTGCGCGGCCCGCGCCGCGAGCAGCACGACGCCGGTCAGCGCCCAGCCGCGCGGCACCAGCGCGGTGAGCGCCGTCCAGCTGCGGTCCATCCGGCGGGCCAGCGTGGCGTACAGGTCGTGGGTGCCGTCGCCGGGCGGGTCGTCGGGCTGCTGCACGGCCCGCGTCCGGTGCCCGGCGACCTGCTCGGCGAGCGTGTTGCCCAGCGCCAGCCGGACCGCGCTCCACCGGCGGCGGCGCTGCTCGTACCGGCGCAGCAGCACCGCGGCGACCACCAGCCAGGCGGCCAGCAGCAGACCCGCGACCGGCCCGAGCGCGGCGGTGAGCAGCACACCGGCGAGCACCAGCTCCAGCCCGCCGGCCAGCCCGGCCAGCGCGCCGCCGACCGCGAGGTCCTCCAGGCTCTCCGCCTCCAGGACCCGGCCGAGGAGGTGGCCGGTGCCCTCACGCCGCACGTGGGACTCGTCGAGCGCCAGCGCGCCTCGCAGCAGCCGGCCGCGCAGCCGGCGGCCGATCACCGTCGCCAGCTCGCCCTGCAGCCGGACCGCCGCCGCCCGGCAGAGCAGGCTCCCGGCGAGCGCGGCGGCCCAGAGCGCGATGCTACGGCCGGTGACGTCGCCGTCCAGCGCGGCGCCGCCGAGCACCAGCCAGGAGCCGAGGAACAGTCCGTACTGCGCGGCGTGGCAGACCGCGAACGCGACCGCGAGCACCCGGATCACGCGTCCACCTCCACCGCGACGGTGCCGCCGGCGACCCGCACGCGCCGCCACGACGGGTCCGCGAACCGCGCGTCGACGGTGCTCTCCGCGTCGAGCAACGCGCGGAACCGGGACGCCGGATCGGCTGCGAGCGCCGAGGGGATGCCGTCCTCGGCGATCCGTCCACCGTCGACCACCAGGACCCGCGGGAAGGTCAGCGTGTCGGCGACGTCATGGGTGATGAACAGCAGGGTCGCGCCCGGCCACCAGCCGCGGGCCCGGGCCAGCAGCTGCCGGCGCCGGTCCCGGCTCAGCCCGCGGAACGGCTCGTCGAGCAGGACCAGCCGCCGGTCCGGCTGGTTGCGGGCGCGACCGAGCCGGACCCGCTGCGCCTCGCCGCCGGACAGCAGCCCGCCGCGCTCGCCGAGCACTCTGAAGAGTCCCGAGCCGGGCCCCGGAGCGAGCTCCGGACCACGTCCCGTGCCGGGCCCTGTGTCGAGCGCGTCGACGACCGGCCCGAGGTCGGCGTCGATGATTGCGCCGGACAGTGGCGCCACCGGGTCGCCGCCGTAGCGGAGGTTGTCGGCGAGGGAGGCGTTCCACAGCGTCACGCCCGGCTCGACCCATGCGGTCACCCGGCGCAGCGCGGCCGCGTCGAGCGCGACGCCGTCGACCTCCACGACCCCGGCCGCGGCGGTATGCCAGCCGAGCAGCAGCCCGGCGAGCGTTGACTTGCCCGAGCCGGACCGGCCGACGACGGCGATCTGCGCGCCCGCGGGCACGTCGAGGTCCGTCACGCTCAGGATCGGCCGCCCGCCGGCGACCACCTCGACATCGCGAAGCCGAAGGCGTGTACCCCTGGGATGCGGACGGTCCGCAGTGGCCGGCGGCTCGGCGGCGGCCGGCGGCTCAGCGGCGGCCGGCGGCTCGGTGATGGCCGGCGGCTCAGTGATGGCCGGCGTCGCGAAGGGCTCGACGAGGCGCAGGGTGACGCTGCGCAGTCCGGGAAACCGTCGGGCCAGCACCGCCAGCTGCTGGCCCAGGGCCGGGATCGCCGCCGCCCAGTACACCAGGAGCAGCAGCGCGGCGGGGTCGGTGACCCGGCTGGTCGCCCCGGCCAGCAGCCACGCGACACAGCCCAGCCCGATCGCGCCCTGGACCAGGTCCGCAGCGGCGGCGGTGCGGTGCACGGCGCGGACGGCCGCGGCCCACGGGCCGAGCATCCGCTCGTGCATGCCCTGCACCACCGCCTCGGCCCGGTGCGCGCGGATCGCGGTCAGGCCGGTGAGCGCGTCGAGGTAGCAGCGGGCGATCGCCCCGACGTGGCTGCGCATCCGCAGGTCGCGTTCCGCCTGCACCGGCAGGAACAGCCAGCCGGCGAGCGTGCCGAGCACCGCCGCGCACGCGGCCGGCAGGGCGCTGCGCGGGTCGACGAGCCCGATGACGACCGGGAGCAGGAGCAGCAGGGTGCCCGTGCGGGCGGCGTCGACGACGAGCGCCGGCAGCTCCCGCAGGCGGTGCAGCCGGTGTGCCCGCTCGGCCAGGTCGGACAGGGGACGGCTGCGGATGTACCGGTCGGGCAGGCGCGGCAGGCGGCCGGCGAGCGCGGTCCGCAGGCCCTGTTCGAGGCGACGGCCGGTGGCGGCGACCTGGCCGGCCACGACGCCGTCCAGCGCGAGCAGCGCCACCGCGAGCGCGACGAGCGCCGGCACGACCCGGCCCGGGTCCGCGGAGAGCAGCGCGCGCACGAGCACCACCTCGGCGAGGACGCCGGCCGCCGCGAGGACGGCACCGGCGGCGACCGCGGCAAGCCGGAGACGACCGAGGCCGCGCAGCCGCTCCCACAGGAAGCGCGACGGTGCGGGGTCCGGCCCGGCGAGCGCGGCACGCAGGTCCGGCGGAAGCGCGGCCGGGTCCGGAGGGTCGCCGGCCCGGCCGCGCACGGCGACAAGGACCGCGCCGCGGATCGTGACCGTGCCCGACTCGTCCAGCTCCGCGTCCGGCTCCGGCTCCAGCTCCGGCGATGGCTCCGGCGATGGCTCCGGCGATGGCTCCGGGCGGGCGAACCAGTGCTCGTCGGCGATCGACGCCGGATCGTCGGCGAGTGCCCGCACCGCCGCCTCACCGCGCACGCCGGTGGCCGCGGCCTGGCGGGTGGCCGCGTCCAGCGCGGCGAGCGGCTGCCAGCCGTCCCGGGCCGCATAGTCGTCCAGGACGGTCCCGGGCACGCGTACGCGCGACAGCAGCGCCCGCAACGGGTCGCCGAACGCGGCCGATCGGATCCAGCGCTCGAACGCGTCGGCCGGGACGCCGAACTCGTGCAGGTACAGCTCGTCGCGCCGGAACGCCGCGGCGGGCACCCAGCGGCGGCCGACCGCCGGGTCCATGATCTGCAGCAGCCCGCCGTGCCGCCGCCAGACGACCACGAAGTGCGTGAGACCGTCGGGGTTGCGGCTGACGACGATCGCCGGCAGCGCGCCCGCGGCGTCGAGCTCGAGATGGTCGGCCGGCAGCATCACCTGCTGGACCTGCAGGCCGAGCTGCGCGGCCGCGTCTTCCAGCGCGTCGATCGAGGTGCCGTCGACGTCGGTCTGGCAGGCGTCGCGCAGGCGGGCATAGCCGGCCCGGATGCCGAACCCGGCGAGCAGGCTGGTCAGCGTCGCCGGGCCGCAGTCCATCGTGGAGGTCTGGACCACCTCGGGCGCCAGGAGCCTGCGCGTTCGCATGCTCAGCCCCGCCCGGCAGGTCGCAACGACGCGAGGTTGGTCTCGGCGGCGCGGCGGGCGGGATGTTCGGCGTCGACCGCCGCGGTGAGGATCCGCAGCGCCTCGGTGGCCAGTTCGGTCGCGTGCCGCAGGTCCCCCGCGTCGGCGACGAGGACCGCGAGGTTGTTGAGCGTGAACGCGAGCTCCGGATGGTCCGGGCCCAGCGTCGCGCGTTTGCCGGTGAGGGCCTGCCGGTAGAGCGCGCCGGCCTCGTCGACCCGCCCCTGCGCGGCGAGGACGGCCGCGAGGTTGTGCTGGTTGACGACGACGTCGTAGTGCTCGGGGCCGTACCGGTCGGTGAAGTATCCGACCGCGTCCCGCAGCAGCGGCTCGGCCTCGGCCGGTTTGCCCGCGGCGTGCAGGATCACGCCGAGGTGCGCGGCGTCGGCGACCACGGCGGGGTGATCCGCTGGGTACGCGCGACGGTGCAGCCGCAGCGAGCGGCGCGCGTGCGACTCGGCCTCCGCGGGCCGCCCCCGGCTGTGTTCCAGCCCGGCGAGGTTGTGGCACAGGCCGGCGAGCGCCGGATGGTCCGCACCGTGCCGGGCCGTGAGGGCCGCCTCCACCTGCTGGTAATGCCGCTCGGCGTCCGCGAGGCGCCCGGCGAACTTGTAGAGCACGCCGAGTTCGTTGTGGATGGAGGCGAGCGCGACGTCGTCGTAGGCCTGCGACGCCTGCGCCGCGTGCAGCGCGCCGAGCAGCAGCGGCTCGGCCTCGGTGTACCGCGCCTGGCGCCGCAGCGTGCCGGCCAGCCCGACCCGGGCCGCGACGAGCAGCCGCAGCAGGTCACCGTCGCCGTGCGGCAGCGCCTCCATGACCCCGACGGCCCGGCGGTGGTGTTCCTCGGCGGCGGTGTGCCGGCCCAGCTCGTCCTCGGCGGTCGCCAGCAGCGTCAGTACGTTGGCGAGGTCGGGATGCCCGGGACCGCAGTGCGCCTCGAACGCGGCGAGCGCGGCCCGGCACAGCTGCACCGTCTCCGGGAACCGGTGCAGGGCCATCGCGGACAGTGCCCGGTCGTGCAGTGCGACCGCCTCGTCGAGCGGGTCCGTGATCGTCATGGTCCGGCGTGTCTCCGTGCTGTGGTCCGGCAGGGGTACGGGCTGGGGGCACGGGCCGGCGTCCCGGCGCCGGCCGGGACGGTGCCCGCCCCGGCCGGCGGTCTTCGGTCCTACGCCTGGCTGTGGACGGTCAGCGCCTCGCTGTGCTGGGTGTGGAAGCCGCCGGCCGGCAGCCCCGTGCGGACGGTCAGGGCGGTGCTGTGGTTCAGGATCCGGATCCCGCCGGCCTTGACGGCGCTGCGGACGGTCAGCGCCTCGGTGTGGTTGGCGATACGGATCCCGGCGGTGATGCTGGTCCTGGTGGTCAGGGCCTCCGGCTGCACCGGCGGGCGCCGGTCCGTCTCGCCGTCGGTCTTCTTCGACGTCTGCTCAGACATGCTCACTTCCTTCTGCTCGGATCACACGGGCCGCCGGCGGCGCGTGGCGTCCCGGTCCCCGGGTCGGAGCACGTCTCGCCGGTCGGGTGCCACGAGGGTAGAAGCGCTGTTCCGGCGCGAATTGTCGGTAAGAAGACCACCGAAAAGTGGCCGGGGTCACACCGGTGAGGCCCTCTGCCCCGAATGTGCGTGACCGTCTCCGGGCCGTTGTTCGCACTGATGGCGAGGTCACAGGCACCGCAGGAATCGATCACACCCGGTGTCAAGCGGCCGGGCCCACTGTCACCTTTCCGCCAAACACGAGCGCGTTCGCGCAGCGACCTGTCCGGCGCTGTCAGGCGGCGTCGCGCAGGACCTCGGACGGGTCGGTGTGCAGGGCGCGCAGCAGGGTCCAGGCGGCGTTGTCGGGGACGGTCAGGGCGGCGCTGAGCAGCTGGGCGCTGCCGGCCGGGACGCCGGCCGCGGCGGCGGTGGTGCGGGCCTGGTCCGCCGCGGCGGCCGCGGCGGTGGACCAGGGTGGGTTGTTCGGGTTGGTGCGCCAGGCTCTGCGCCGGGCCGGCCCGGCGACGGCGGGGTCGTCGGTGTCGGTCGCGGTGGTCGCGGCCAGGGCGGCGTCTGCCGAGGTGAGGCCGCGGACCGTCAGGAGGCTGCGGTGGGCCTGCACGGGTCGCAGCCGACGGGCGGCCAGCTCGTCCTCGAAGGCGGCGACGGCGAGCACCAGGTCGGCGGTCGTCACCCGGTCGCGGCCGAGGCGCACCGCCTGCCGGATCGCCTCGAGCTCCAGGTTCGCCAGGACGACGTCGGCGCCGGCGGTCAGCGACGTGTAGGCCGACACCCATCGGGCCGGGGGTTTCTGCTGCGGCTGCGGGTCGGGCGTGACATACCGCCAGTGCAGCAGATAGTCGGTCAAGGGACGCAACGGCCGGTCGTCGTCCTTCGGCCAGGCGATACCGCCGGTGCCGGGCAGGGCGGAGTAGCCGGTGAACAGCACCGCGGCGAGGTCGCCGGTGCCGACGGCGGGCCGGGCGGGCGGGGCCAGGTCGATCGCGCGGCGGATGGCGGCCGGCACGTCGTCGCCCCAGTGGATGGCGTCGCCGGGGCGCCGGCGGCCCGGCGACCTGAACGCCTCCCAGCGCGCCTGCCGGAGGGTGGCGGCGACCTCGAATCCGGCCCAGCCGCCGGGCCGGTCCGCGAGGGGACCGGCGCCGGCGAGCCTGCCCGGGACGAAGTTCGGGATCCTGCGCCGCATGCTTTCCTGGATGTCGTCAGCGCCGATCGTTGCCTGCTGCCGGCTCTTCGCGACCTGGCAGGCACCGACCAGGATCCGGTACAGGCCCTGAGCGACGAACACATGCTGTCCCACGGACGACATCTCTCCTACCCAGCTATTTCGGGTGCCGGATCGCTCGATAGCCCTTCACGTAACCATACGCGAACATGACTCCCCGGCCGCCCCACAGGACGTACCCGCTGAAGGGCTCCTTGATCAGGCCGATCGACGCGCCGAACCGGTCGGTGAAGTTGCTCTGCGCCTGGTAGCCGGTGTTCACGCCGTTGCGGTGGGCCAGCGAGCGGTCGAACCAGTTGAGCGGGCGGTGGCTCCGGACGCCGTTGTCGATCTCCCACTTGCGGTGCTTGCCGACGTGGTCGTTCGGTTCGGCCTCCTCGTCCGAGGCGTGCCGCGGCTGGTACTCCTCGGGCTCGCCGTCGCCGGCGCCTTCATCCTCGTCGTCCCCGCAGTTGTGCACGAGGACCGGCTTGCTGCCGGCGAGCACGTAGTACGTGTGGAGCTGCGCGACGGTGAGGTCGTGCATGTACTTCGCGCCGGTCCACACAACGGAGCCGATGACGACGGTCGTGGAGCCGTTCGGCGCGACCAGCTGGTCGCCCGACGCCAGGTCGCCCGCGCGCTGCCACTGGTCGAGCGACTCGTTCCAGAACGGGTGGTTGGCGGTCGTCTCCAGGGTGGCCTTGACACCCGCTCCGTCCACCACATCGAGGGTGGCGAACTCCTTGTCGAGGTTGAGGTGGGTGACCTCGACGGCCTCGGCGCGGGTTTCGCCGGTCTCCGGGTCGGTCGCCAGGACCTCGTCGCCGATCCGGACGTCCTTGATGGCCTTGACGGTGCCGCCCGCCATGAGCACCTTGGTGTCCGGGTCGAAGCTGTGCTTGCACGAATCGCCCGAGTCATCGTCGGTCTTGCCCGGCTTCTCCGGGTCCTTCGAGTCGTCGGTGCCGTCCCCGTCACGCTTGGGCTTGTCGGTGTTCTTGTCGGACCCTGGAACGCCGGAGTCGTTGTCGGGTGGCGAGCCGTTGCTGCCGCCGTTGCCGTCGTGACGGTCGTGGTGTGAGGGTCCGGTGTCGATGCCGGGGATCTTGACGTGGAACTTCTCGGCCAACCGTTTGGCGAGGCCGGCAGCCTTGGCGGACACGCCGCCCGCGCCGCCGGTCAGGGCGGACATCGCCATCTCGACCACGAGCTCGCCGATGGTCACGCCGCACTCGTAAGCGCTGGCGTCACCGCCGATGCACGAGGCGATCTGGTCGCAGATCCCACTGAGTGCGCAGGCCCAGCCCATGAGCCAGTTGCCGGTCTTCTCCTCCCACTTCTTCGCGTCGCCCTCCATGGCCTTCCAGGCGCCCTTGGGGTCCTGGAACATCTTCTTGAGGCCGCGGTACATGGCGAGGATGTTGATGGCGTTCCACATGCCCTTGAGCAGGCCGCGGAGGAAGTCGCCGGCGTCGGACTTCAGGCCGCTCGGGTCCGACCACGTGGTCGGGTTGTTGTTCGAGTACGAGTAGCCGTGCAGCTGTTGCGGGTCGTTGAAGTCGACGATCGGGTCGACGGAGATGAACCGCCCGGTGTTCGGGTCGTACTCGCGGGCGCCGAGATGCACCAGGCCGGTCGGATCGGTGTCACCGCCGACGAATCCCTTCTTGTTCGGCCACGTCACCGCGGCGCCACGGGCTTCGCCGTACGGCGTCTGGCGGCGGCGGGTCACGGTCTGCGCGGCGTCGGCGCTGATCGCGACGGTGCCGGTGCCCTGCTGGTCACCGCAGAGCCAGGCGATCCCGCCGCCGGTCCGCTGCCCCACGACCTGACCGTTGAACATGTAGTAGCGGGTGGCCGACAGGAAAGCGCCGGTGAGCCGGATCTCCATCCCGCCCAGGTACAGGGTGGCGCCGGTGCCGTCCTTCGCCAGCAGCCGGTTGCCGGTCCCGTCGTAGACGTACGAGGTGGTGCCGGTCGGGTCGGTCACCGAGGTGAGGTGCCCCTCGGCGTCCCACTGCAGGTCCTGCTGACCGTTCGGCCCCGGCCGGGAGACGGTGTTGCCCGTCTTGTCGTACTCGAAGGTCGAGGTCTTGAGGACCTGCCCGGTGGAGTTCTTGAGCGTGGAGCCCTTCAACAGGTGCGGCTGGGTGCCGGCGACGCCCTGGTTCGGGTACGTGTAGTCGGTCGTCTGCAGTCCGGTCGGGGTGAGGTGGTCGATCTCCTTCAGCCGCGAACCCGTCCGCCCCTTGGGGTCGGTGGCGGCACCGAAGTCCCACTCCTGCCAGTACGGTGCCGGACCGCCCATCGTCGTGGACGCGGGCGCGGTGGAGCAGTCACCGCTCTGCGGGGTCCACGCCTGCTTGAGCCGGCGCACGTGGTCGTACTCGAAGCACTGCGTGTCCCGCTGCCCGTTGAGCGGGTTGTCGTCGATCTTGATCAGGTTGCCGGCGGGGTCGTACTTGTACTCCGCGTCCGCGACGTACGCGGAGCCGACCGACTTGAGGACCGCCTGCCGTTTGATCCGGTGCGTGACGTCGTCGTACTCGGACTTGCTCTGCACGAAGGGTGCACCGGTCAGCGCCGTGGACCGGATCACCGAGCTCGACTCGCCGAACTCCGTGTAGGTGGCGTCGGTGACGTAGTGGGTCACGTCGCCGTAGTTCGTGCTCAGCGCCTTCGGCAGCGCAGAGGTGCTGTCGTACTCGTACGTCAGCGTCTCACCGGCGAGGTTGCCCGTGGTCGGCAGCACGACCGTGTTCGGGCTGCCGTCGACCTTGTACGTCATGCGCACCGAGTACGACGTGCCCAGCAGACCCTCGGAGGTCGGGATGGTCACCCGGGTCTGGGTCGGCCGGTACAACGTGTCCGCGGTGATGAGTTCGGTCTTGTACTCGCTGGTGCCGACGAACCGGGACACCGACTTCGTCAGACCCTTCGCGGGCAGGTCGTAGACCGTCTTCGTCCGCAGCGCTCCGGTGATGCTGCCGTCGCGGGTCGTCTCCGGCCGGCCGAGGTCGTCGTAGGTGAAGGCCAGGATCCGGTTCTCGGCGTCCTTGCTGGTCTCCACCTCGTCCCAGGCGTTGTACGTCAGCTCGACCGCGCCCTTGTCCGGATCCACGGACTTCTTCAGCCGGCCGAGGTCGTCGTACTCGTAGGACCACACGTTGCCGGACGCGTCGGTGACCTTCTCCAGCTGGCCGGTCTTGCCGTACCCGTAGCTGAGCTCGTCGTACGTGCCGGTCGGCGTGCCACCGTGGTACTGACGCAGCTTCGTCGTCTGCCCACGGTTGTCGGTGAACGTCGCACCCGCGGTCCCACCCAGCGGCGGCGTGACCGTCGTGTAGTCGCCGTAGTAGTTCACGAGCGTGCCCCACTTGCGCACGTTCTCGGAGTACAGCGCGGTCTCCGTCGTGCGGCCCAGCGTGTCGAACGAGACCCGGGTCTGCGCCGGCACGTCGAGATCCGCCGGCTGGTGCAGGGTCGTGCCGGCCGTGCCGGTGGTGTCGTAGGCCTGGTTGGTCTTCCACACCCGGCCGAACGAGTCGTAGAAGTTGGTGTCGGCGATGATCCTGCCCCCACCGACCGCCTGGGTCTGCTTCTGCCGGGGCCGCAGCAGCCCGTCGTACAGGTCGAACAGCGACTGGTAGTTGCCGTTCGCGTCCTGGGCGCGGGTCTCGACGGCGTTCACCGAGGTTTTGCTGATGGTGTACCGGTATTCGACGCTGGGCGTGTTCAGGTTGCTGGCCTGCGCCCGGTCGGCGTACCACACCTTCGTGCGACGCCCGAGCCCGTCGTACTGCGCCGAGGTGATCCGGGTGTTGATGTCGGACTCGGTGAGCACCTCGCCGTGGGCGGGGTCGATGGTGACCGTGGTCTCCCACAGCTTCGGGTTCTTCGTCGTCATCCCGACCAGCGGACCACCCGTCGCCGGCGAGTAGTCGGTCTTCGACAGCCGTCCGGCGATGTCGGTCGACTCGGTCGTGCGGCCGTGCACGTCGTGCTTGTACGTGCCGACGGTCTGGAACTGGACGTTGCCGCCGTTCCAGGCGCTCATCCGCTCGATCTTCGTGACCAGACCCGTCGTCGGCGTCGCGCCGTACGCCAGGTCGTCATACGTGAACCGCATGTCGGAGATGACCTGATCCGCCGCGGACGGCGCACTCGCCGAGCAGTCACCGGCCCAGGACCGCACCCGCTTCACCGAGTGCAGAAGCCACACGTTCGGGTCGGTGTTCGGCAGGTACTCCTGCAGCGTGCACTTGTCGTCGGTGGTGTCGGCGGGGTTGCCGAGGTCCTTCACCTTGAGCGGCACACCCCGCTGATCGTTCTCGGTCACCGTCTCGAACCGGCGCCACTGGTTGTTGCTGATCGAGGCCCGGGTCGCGGTCTTCTCGGTGCCCGCGTACCGGGACTCGGTGACGACGTTGTTGATCGTCCGGCTCGCGGCGGCCGTCGTCGACCGCCACGGCGTCGTCACCGTGCCGGCGTTGACCGCACCGTCCAGATAGACGAGCTGCTCCCGAGGCGACCCGGCGAACTGCTCGTAGTCCGGAAACGGACCACCCTCGAGGCCTTCCACGTTCACCGTGCGGGTGCCGGATGCCGTCTTGTCGCCGTGCATGCCGCGGAAGTACAGGGTCTTCATCACCTGCTGCTTCGCGCCTTCACCGAACTTCGTCTTCACGTACGGGTAGCCGCGCCACTGCCCCCACGACTTGTACTTCGCCTGGACCAGGCCGTCCTCGCCGTCCCAGTGCCACAACGGGAGATTCTGCGGGTTCTCGTACTCGTAGAACGTCTTCGTCGCACTGCCACCGGCGGTCAGGTCGATCTGCTGCACCGAGTCGACCACGTACGTGTGGAAGTAGTCCGTCCTGGGCTGCGTGTACCCCTGCGGCACCCACTTCACCGGATAACACCGCAACGTGTTGCTGTCCAGCGCGTTCACGTTCGGCAGCCGTCCCGGGTTCACACAGTCGGGGTCGCTGTAATCAACAGCGATCTCCGCACCCGCCTCGGTCCGGATGGACGTGATGCGCCACCAGTTCATCGCGGGCGCGAAGTCCGACCACACCGCGTCGACCCGGTTGGGCAGCTGGATGCCCTCGAACGTCACCTCGGGAAGCGTCACCGCGGTGCCGTTGAGGCCCTTGTGGGTGATGCCTTCCAGCCACAGACCGGCGCGGGTGCCGTCGCCCGGGTCGGGGAACGACTGCCGCAGGATCCACTGGTCTACGTCCTGGTAGCCGGACCCCTTCCGCACCTTCGTGGTGACGCTGGTGAGCCGCTTGCTGCTCCAGAACGACGGCCCCGACTGCCAGCACGTCCCGCTCGACGCGCAGTTCTGGTCCCACGGCGTGTCCGGCCAGTTCGTCTTGTCCTTCGTCCCACAGTTCGCCGTCACGCACCGATCCGACACACCGAAGTGCACCTGCGCCGGCGCGGCCGTCCCCGTGTACGCCGAGTCCGTCCGCACACCGTTCACGACGGTGCGGTTGTCGGTGCCGTAGTCGATCCGCACCGGGTACGCGTCACGGTGATAAACGACCGGCGAGTTCTCCTGCTTGTTCTTCGCGTAGTAGTTCGTGTCCCGCGCGTACCACAGCGACGCCGTGTTCCCGTACACGTCCTCGATGTAGTCGAGGTTCCACCGGTACGCCTGGGTGCAGAACGACGCCGCGAACGTCGCAGCCTTGCACGGCTCGCCCGTCTGGTTACCGGCGACCGGAACGGTCTGGACCGAGTTGGTCTCCAGCTTCCCGGCTGTCCAACCCTGCAACCGGCTCCGCCCGAAGAAGTACTTCGTGCCGTCGGACGCGGTGACCTTCCAGTACTCACCGTTGTCGTCACCGTTGGTGTTGGCCCCGCCGACCACCTTCTCGATCCGCGACCCGTCATCCTGCACCGGATGCCACAGACCGTTGGCGTCCTTGAGCAGCTCGCCACCGCCGCCGTTGAGCGACATCACCGCATTGTCCGTGGCCCAGCACAGGTCACCGGTGTCCTCGGTGTTGTTCCCGTTGGTCTTGTCGTCCGCGCAGCCCACGTACCGGCGCTCGATGAAGCCCGTGTCGTACGAGAACCCCTCACCGATCCAGCCCGGCTGGTTGTTCGACGCCGCCTGCCGGCCATCCACCGACTGCGACGAGTAACTCAACCCCACCGTCGGGGCGGGTCCACCGACCGCCGGCGGGACGCGCATCGGGTAGGACCAGGAGAACCCGCCGGCCGAACCACCGTGCGACCACGTCGAGGACGGCGCGAGGGTCGTGGCACCGAAGTCACCAGCACCGCCTGACGGCCCCGCCGCCAGGGCCACCGTGACACTGCCCGAGGTCAGCTTCGATGCGGCCGCGGTCGTGACGGCCGCCGGCAGCGTCACCTCACCGGACACCGTCTTCGTCTTCACGTTGTTGTCGGACTTCACCGGCACCGGCCGGCACGCCGCGTCATCCGGGGTGGTCTGGTGGCACTCCGGGACGACCAGGAGCCGCAGCCGGCTCCCCCAGTCCGCACCGAACGCCGACTCGAACGCCGCGTAGCTCGTCTCCAGCTTCACCGCACCCGTGGCGGCGGCGTTGTCGGTCCGCGCGACCCGGAACATCACACCCTGCACACCCGCCGCGTGGACCTCGTCCTGCGACAGCGTCTGCACCCGGACCCGCTCCGGACCCTTCGCGCCGGCCACCACCCGCAACGGCGCACCAGGCACCGACACCGACGTCTCCGCCGGCGACGCGCTGCCAGAGGCCCGCAGCTGCGACCGCGCCGCGGCGATGTTCACGTCCGCGGTCGCAGCGGCCGGCCACTGCACCGAGCCGACCGACGCGCGACGCGCCGCCGCCGATGCCGTCCCCGGCTGCGGCTCCTTCACCGCCACCGTGCCACCAGGCACATCCTTGTAGCGCTGCGCCGCCTCAGGCTTCGTCACCTTCGGCGCCGCCTGCACCGGCGGCACGACAAGGTTGGTGGCGGCCAGCGACAGGATCGCAGACGCGGCGACGACACGCGTCACGCGCCCGAACAGACGTCGAGACCGGCGTGGCAGCAATGGCAGGGCAGGGCTGAAGGACACGGTTCCTCCGCAGCAATGGGTGAGCGGCCACCGTCCACAAGTGACGGCGGCTGGGCGAAAGTCGAACGACGGCAGATGAAGAAGAGGAATCCGGCCGGTCTACGCCGGCATACAGAGCATCCGCGGACTCAATGTCGGCCGCTGTCTCGAGCGCAGCGCGCACCCATCACTGAACATGTGAAGCCTCCCCGTCAGGCCCATGCAGTCGCACCGGGATCAATACCCGGGCAGGGCGAAATCTAGGGGCTCACATCCACCGAAGTCAAGGTCTCGCCTTGTGTACGCGCCACGGCTCCGCCGAGCTCGTACTGCTCAGGCACGAAAATGAGGGCTTCCGCAGGCTTGTGACCTGTGGAAACCCTCACGCTTTCGGGACGGCGGGATCGCGCTATCGGCGTAGGACGAAGAACGCGACGATGGCGGCGATGAGCAGGACCGCGGCGGTGATGGCGGCGGCGATCTTTGCGGTGCTGTAGGGGCGTTCGCCGGCTACCTCGCCCGTGCGGCCGTTGACCTGGATGTTGTAGGTCTTGCCGGCGTAGATGTAGCAGGCCAGCCAGACCGGCAGGAGCATCAGCTTGAAGGTCAGGTCGTGGTACTCGGTGTCGACGTGGTCGACGCGCTGCTCGTCGCCGCCGATGTCGTGGCGGCAGTCCTGCTCGATGGCCGGGGCGATCTTGCGCTTCGCCTGTTCCAGGCCGGTTTCGGGTTCGACGTCGTAGCGGAGCGTCTCGTGGCCCGCCAGGTACTGGGCGTGGAAGGGCTGGGCGTCGGGCAGCGGCCACGGCTCCAGGGCGTCGAGGTGCTCCTGGGTGACCTTGGTCGTGCCGGTCACGAGCACGTCGTCGAAGGCGCGCCCGACGGTGCCGCTCGCGTGGTGCCACCGGGTCTTGCGCACCTGGCGGGTCTTCGTCTCGCCGTTCTCGGTGTAGGTCTCCGTCACCCAGTAGTGCTCGCCGCGCTGGCCCTGGTAGTGCGAGACGGTCCGGGTGTCGTAGGTCCAGTGCGGCAGGTAGGTGCTCTTCGCGGACTCGGCCTCGGAGACCTTCTTCAGCCCGTTGGGTGCGAACCAGCGCGACGCCGCCCACGTGCGCAGCTGCTCACGCAGCTGCTGCTTGGTGAGGGTGAACGGCAGGACCGCCTCGGGCACGACCTGGTCGCCGGGGTTGACCTCGGCGACGACGGCCGCGCCGCAGAACCGGCAGCGGTCGGAGATCGCGTCGGACTCGGTCGCCGCGCCGCAGTTCTGGCACTTGAAGACGTGCTTGGCCAGCAGCGCGATCGGCTTGCGGGGCAGGCCGGCGAACTGGTTCCAGTCGTGCTCGGCGATCTGGCGGGTGGCTGGGGCGATCTGGGTCTCGTGCCCGCAGTACGGGCACCGCAGCGCGGTGGTGCCGGGCGCGAACTCGACGTTGGCGCCGCACCCGGCGCACGGGTACTGCGTCTGTGTGATCACGGCTCAGCCCTGCGGCGGCAGCGGCGGCGGGACGGCGGCGAAGAGCGCACCGAGCTCGGCGACCTGACCGGCGGGGGTCCACTGCGCCATGCCGTTCTTCCAGACCAGCGTGGTGCGGCTGACGGTGCCCGACCGGACCTGCGCGCCGAGCGCGTCGAGGTCGAACGGCCCCGCCTGCTGGCCGTTGACGCCGGCGAACCACTGGTCCTGCTGCGGCAGTGGCGGCGGGCCGGCCGGCGGTGGAGGGGACGACACCGGCTGGTTGAGCGCGTTCGCCATCCGCTGCCCGGCGGCCATGCCCAGGCCCAGGCCGAAGCCCTCGCCGGCGCCGCCGCCCGGGTTGTTGGCGGCGTCCTCCATGGCGTTGGCGGCCTGGAACGTCGTGTAGGCGTTCAGGTTGCCGACCACGCCCATGGAGGTGCGCTTGTCGATGGCCTCCTCGACCTCCGGCGGCAGGGAGATGTTCTCGATGATGAACTTCGGGATCTGCACGCCGTACCCGGTCAGCTCCTCGGTCAGCACCCCGGCGAGCTTCTGCCCGATGACCAGCTGCTGCGCGGCCAGGTCGAGCGCCGGCACCTGCGCCGCCGCGAGGGCGCTGCCGAGGTGGCCGACGATGAGCTGGCGCAGGAACTCCTGCACCTCCTCGGTGCGGAACTGCGGGTCGGTGCCGACCAGCTCCCGCAGCAGCTTCGCCGCGTCGACGACCCGCAGCGAGTACGCGCCGAACGCCCGCAGCCGGACCATCCCGAACTCGGCGTCGCGCATCATCACCGGGTTCTGCGTGCCCCACTTGAAGTCGGTGAACTGCCGCGTGTTGACGAAGTAGACCTCGGCCTTCCACGGCGAGTCGAACCCGTACTTCCAGCCCTTGAGCGTGGTCAGGATCGGCATGTTCTGCGTCTGCAGCGTGTACGTGCCGGGAGTGAAGACGTCGGCGACCTGGCCCTCGTTGACGAACACGGCCGTCTGCGACTCGCGCACGATCAGCTTGGCGCCCATCTTGATCTCGTTCTGGTACCTCGGAAAGCGCCAGACGATCGTGTCACGACTGTCATCGAGCCACTCGATGATGTCGATGAACTCGCCTCGTAGCTTCTCCACCAAACCCATGACGGGCGCTCCTAACTCCGCATGCACCGTTCACACCGCGGCCAGACCATAGAGAATCCCATGATCCCGGACAAGCACCATAGACACTGTGTCGGCTTGTCGGCACTCACCGCGGGCACCTGGCACTCAGCCATCTGGCACTACCGGGTGGGCGGTCCGCCTACGGCTCGGGCCGGGACCGCACGATGAGGTCGGCGAGCAGGGCGAGCGACCCGATGATCAGACCGGTCAGGAAGATCATGACGGTGTTGTTCGCGAGCCTGATCGGGTGGACCGCGAGATCGAAGATGCTCTTGACGACGCCGATCATGACGAGCCACAGCGCGAGCGGCATGAGGGCCTTGAGCGGATCGAAGTACATCACCATCCGCAGGACCTGGAGGATGTACCGGTAGGCGTCGGCGATGAACCGGAACTTCGACGTGCCCGCGCGCTTCGCGTATTCGATCGGCACGTAGAGGATGTGATGCTGGTTGGACAGGAACGCCAGCGTGATGGTGGTGACGCAGGAGAACCCCGGGGGCAGCAGCCGCAGGTAGGGCTGCGCGACCTCGCGGCGGAAGGCCCGCATCCCGGAGTTGAGGTCAGGGATCGACTGGCTGGTGAGCCACTCGGCGATCTTGCGGATGACCCACTTCGCCGGGACCCGCAGCAGCTTGTGGCTGCCCTCCTCGGTCGTGCGCGCGCCGACGACCTGGTCGATGCTCGGGTCGTCGTGCAGCAGGCGGACGAGCTCGGGAATCCGGGTGTTGGGGTAGGTGAGGTCCGCGTCGGTCCAGACCACGATGGCGCCCGCGGCCATCCGGGACCCGAGCCGGCGGACGGTGCCGGATCCGCCGTTGCGGTGCAGCGCGACGACCTTGAGGTGCGGGAACGACGGTTCGGCCTCCCGGAGCACCTCGAGGGTGGCGTCGGTCGACGCGTCGTCGATCGCCAGCAGCTCGTAGGTGTAGCCGGACTCGTCGAGCGCGGCGCAGATCCGTTCGATCTCCTGGCGCACGTGCGCCTGCTCGTTGTAGCACGGCAGCACGACCGTGACGTCGAGGCTGCTGCTGGAACGGGCCGGCACGCTCCCGCCGCCCGCGATCGGGACCTGTTCTGTCAACGTCACTGCTGCCTCACTCGTGGACGGTGGTGCCGGCACAGCGTGCCGTTTTGCGTTCGGGTGCTCGCGCCGGGGCTACGGCACAGGGGGTGACCGTCACAGTAGGCCGCTCCGGTGCCGGTCGCGAACCAGGGCGGCCTCGGTGAGGTGTATCACTCGCCCCGCCCTTGCCCGGGCGGCCGCACGCCGGTGACGGTCTACGGTCCCGCCGGCCGGCGGGCCGCGGCGACCAGGCCCGGCCCGGTCTTCGGGAAGGCCCGTTGCAGCAGGCGGAAGGGTGCGGAGCCGCACCGGTTCAACGCGCCGCGCAGGCCGGACGAGGGCTGCAGGAGCCGCCCGGATCCGGCGCTGCGCTGCTGCGGTGACGTCGAGCCGGCCGCCCGGAGCCGTCTGCGGGCGATCACGTTCCGGCCGCCTTCCAGCACGTAACCCAGCGGCATCCCGTAGTGACGGATCCGGACGTCGACGAGTCCGGCGGCGGTCAGCAGGTTGTGCAGTGGTCCGGGGTCGTACCGGCGGAAGTGGCCGACGAGCTCGTCCGCGGCGGCGTACCGGCGCTGATACGCGGGCACGGACAGCAGCAGCAGGCCGCCGGGCCGCACCCGCTCGACCCAGGCGGCCAGCGCCGCAGTGTCGTCGTCGAGGTGCTCGAGCACCTCGAACGCGCACACGACGTCGAACTGGCCGGACTCCAGCAGCTCGAGGCGGGCGTTGCGGACCTCTCCCCCGCCGGCGTGGCGCAGCCGCTGCTCCGCCACCGTGAACGACGCGTGGTCGGGTTCGATGCCGAGGTACCGGTGCCGCTGGGCGAGCCTGGCGCCGAAGCCACCCTGCCCGCACCCGATCTCCAGCACGTCCGTCGCGCCGGAGGACGGGAACAGGTGCATGACGGCGTCGTGGCGGAGCCAGCCGTTCGGCGACAGCGGCGCGACGGCGTCCATCCGCCAGGCCGACATCGGCGCCCGCGGTGGCCCGGACCGCACACTCGGATCGCTCATCGACGCCCCCGGGACGCGAGCCGTCCGGCGCCGGCGGGCTCGCCGGCGCCGGAGTCACCGAGACGCTCCCACAGGGGCGTCACGACGTGTTCGGGGGTGAACCGGGCCTCGGCGAGACGGCGGGCGGCCTGCCGCAGCCGGGCCGTCTCGGACCGGTCCGTGGCGAGCCGCCGCAGTGTCGTGGCCAGCGCGTGCGGGTCACCGGCCGGGACGAGCAGCGCCGCGTCGCCGAGGGCGCGCCGCTGCGGCGGGGAGTCGGACGTGACCACGGCGCAGCCGGCGGCCGCACCCTGGAACACCTTGTTGGGCACCACCCGCATCGCCTTGTCGCTGGTGCCGAAGATGCCGAGGCACACGTCGTGCCCGGCGACGAGCGCGGGAAGGTCGCCGGCCGGCACCCAGGGCAGCCAGGCGACGTCGGCGCCCTCGGCGGCGTGCCGGGTCGCCGCCTCGTCCTGCCCCTGCCCGACCATGGTGAAGGTGACGCCCTCCCCCGCCAGCAGGCGCGCCGCTTCGCCGATGACCGTGGCGCCCTGCAGCGGCGTGTAGAGGCCGAAGAACACCACCCGCAGCGCCGGTGCGGCCGGCGCCTGCCGCGCACCGGCGTCCGTGGCCTGCTCCCGGCCGGCCGTGAACCAGGCCGACGGCGCGCCGACGGCGACCGCGACGCTCCGGGCGTGGTGCCGGGCCGGGAGCGCATCGCGGTGTTCGTCGGTGTCGACGACGATGAGGTCGGCGCGGCGGAGCGCGGCCCGGTCGACGGCGGCGAGCAGGCGGCGGCGCAGCCGGCCCCCGAGACGGCGGTCCGCGGCGGTGTCCCCGGCGCCGGTCATGTGGTCCAGCACGATCGGCACCCGCCGGAACAGCAGCCGCGCCAGGTGGACGTCCAGCAGCCCGAGATACCCGACGACGACGGCGTCGACGGCACCGACGCGGCGGGCCGCCCGCGCCAGCGAGACCCAGCGCCGGGCCACCGTGAGGACCAGGCCGGGCAGGCGCCACGGCTGCGCCACCGCCGCCACCCGTGCGGCGGTGCCGACACCGAGCGGGGCGTTGCACTCCACGACGTCGGCGCCGTGACCGCGGAGCCCTTCGGCGAGCACACCGACGCGTGGGTGCATCGCCGTGTCGTACGTGCCGAAGAACAGGACCCGCATGGCGCCCTAGCCTAGGTCATCGCCCGCGGCGGCCTTGGCGCACGTCAGCGGGGACTCCGGCGGCGGCCCGTCGCCAGGACGGTAGGCTCGCCCGGTGCCTGATCGCGGAGCCGAAGCCGGGCAGCCACCCGCGAAGGCCGGCACGCGGAGGCGCATCGCGTCACTCGTCGGGCGAGCACTGACCAACCGCTGGACCAAGTGGTCGCTGCTCGGTGTCGCGGTGGTCGGCGGCGGTGTCGCTGTGGCGCGGCAGCGCGCCGACGTCGGCGCCGCGGTCACGCAGATCGGTGCCGGGGCGACCGCCGCCGCGGCCGCGCTCGTCGCCGTCGGCCTCCTGGCGACGATGCAGGTCTGGCGGACGCTGCTGGGCGGGCTCGGTTCGCCGTTGCCGGTCACCACGGCGGCCCGGATCTTCTTCGTCGGGCAGCTCGGCAAGTATCTGCCCGGGTCGATGTGGCCGGTGGTCGCCCAGATGGAGCTCGCCCACGCCCACCAGGTGCCACGCAGCCGCACCGCGACTGCCGCCATCCTGACGATGGCGGTGTCGCTCGGTGCCGGCCTGGTCACCGCCGCGGTCGTGCTCGCGGCGGGTGCCGGGGCGGTGACCGAGCGGTACTGGTGGGCGCTGCTCGGCGTGCCGGTCCTCGGTCTGCTGCTGCGCCCGAAGGTCGTCAACGCCGTCATCGGGATGGCGCTGCGGGTGCTGCGCCGCCCGCCGCTGCCCCAGCCGCTGTCCGGCCGGACGATCGTCGTGTCGCTGGCCTGGGCGGTGGCGTCGTGGCTGCTGCTGGGCGCGCACGCGTGGCTGCTGAGCTGGCCGCTGACCGGCAGTCCGGGCGGGGTCGCGGCGCTGGCGGTCGGCGGTTTCACGCTGGCCTGGTGCCTGGGGTTCCTGGCGGTGATCACGCCCGCCGGGGCCGGTGTCCGCGACGTGCTGCTGGTCGCGATCCTCGGCGCGCAGCTCAGCACCGGCCAGGCGACCGCCGTCGCGGTGCTGTCCAGGGGACTGCTGACCGCCGGTGATCTGGTCCTGGCCGGGGTGACGGCCGTCGCCGCCTACGTGGCCGGGCGCGACCCCGGCCGGTCACGGTGAGCGACGCGGCGACCTCGCGTCAGGGGCGGACCAGCCAGCACTCCAGCCGCCGCGGGTCGGTCCCGGTCGGGCGCCACGTGAGCACGTGCTGGTCCTCGTGGGTGTCCAGGTAGACGATCCGCTCCAGCGGCAGCCCGTAGGGCAGCAGCGTCAGCGTCGACGACGACATCAGCACCGGCACCTGGCCGGCCGCGCGGATGCCGGCGACGACCTGCTGCATGCGCTCCACCGTCGGGTCCTCCAGGGCCGCCACGGGCAGGCCGCACTGGTTGCGGATCGTGGGTGACCACTGCGTGTCCATCATGACGACCGAATCCGTCGGCCGCAGCGCCCGGCACACCGCGGCCGCGGCGTCCGGCTCGCCCAGCTCGGTGCGGTTCGGCCCGAGCCGCGCGGTGACCACCAACGCCGGTGCGGTGATCGCCAGCAGCACGAGCAGCCGGGCGAGCGCACCCGTCGGCGTCGGCGCGAGCAGGCGGCCGGCCGCACGCCACCCGCCGGTCGCGGCCGCCCGGATGCGGCCGGTCTCGCCCAAGCGGGTCAGCGCGGCAAGGGTCCAGGTGGCGAACAGCGCCACGGCGGGCAGCACCTCGACGACCAGCCGGCGGTCCGCCCACGGATGGTCGGGGGTGATCGCGGGGCGCAGCAGGGAGGCCACCCCGGATCCGCCGTACACCAGCAGGATCGGCAGGAAGCGCCAGCCACGGCCGCGGGTGGCGGCGTACACGACCCCGGCGGCGCCGATCCAGGCCAGCACCAGCACAGGCCAGCCCGTGTACCACGAGACCCAGGACACCGTCTGCTCCGCGTAGCTGCGGGTGCCGTCGACCGGAAGCCCGAACTGCTCCTGATGCGACGCGACGTACTCGATCGTGTTGGCCGCGGTGATGGAGCGGTCGACGTACAGCAGCGGCCGCGCGGCAAGGAGCAGCCCCAGCACAAGGGTGCCGGCCGCCGCGACCGGCGGCACCCAGCGCCACCAGCGCATGGTCCGCACGTCACGGTGCCGGCGGCGCAGGAACAGCGCCAGCGCGGCGGTCACGACGGGCGAGAGCACCAGGACCACGATCATGAGCCGGACCGACGACCAGTTCACCAGCACGTACGGCCAGGTCACGAACCGGCAGTCGATGAATCCCAGGCCGCCGCCGATCACGGCGCCGCCGGCGAACGGCCAGACCCCGCCCCGCTGGCGCAGCCACCACCAGCCGATCGCGGGGATCATGAGGGCGAAGTCCACCCCCATGTCGAGGCGGACCAGCTCACCGGCGGACAGCAGCAGACCTGACAGCGCCATCGACCAGCCGACGTCCCGGCGCGCCTCGGCGCTCCTCGCCGACGCGCCGGCTTTCCAGGCACCGGCGACCAGGCACAGCCCGGCGGCGAGCATGAGACACGCCAGCGGTTCGGAGTACGTCGTCTGGCTCACCCGCAGCATCGGCCACGCCGAGCCCAGCAGCAACGCGGCCACCGGCGCCCACCGCGCCCCGAACAGGCGCCCGGCCAGCCCGCCGACGGCGAGCAGGGCCGCGCCACCGACCAGCGCCGGCAGCACGAACATCCCCTGCCAACCGGCGACCCAGTGGGCGGCGGCGAGCATCGTCGGCCAGCCGGTCATGAACTGCGGCACGATCATGCCGTCCTGCACGTAGAAGCCGGGGTGCGCGAACGTCAGTTGCGCCGCCGCGGCCCCGAAGGCGTCGACCGGCACCGGGGTGGTCAGCCCCGGATGGTCGCTCAGCCAGAGCCCGACCTGGGCGTAGGTGCCGGCGTCACGGTGCAGCACCGCCTGCTGGCTGGACCTCACCGCGGCGAACCCGGCGAACCCGACGGCGATCGCCGACGTCGCGACGACCGCCGACCACGGCGCGGTGAACGACCCCGCGCCGCTGCGTCGCGGCAACCGTGTCGCGCACCGCACCAGCGGGATCGCCAGCACCACCGCGGCCGGCACCACGACACCCGGGCGGAAGTGTCCCGTCGCCGCGAGCGGCACCGCGACCAGCAGCCATGCCGTCACCGTCACCGCGGGCACCACCGCCAGCAACAGCAGCAGCCGACCTGCCCGGGCGCTGTCCGCCGACGCGGCGTCGAGCAGACGACGGACTGCGGGGGCACGACGCGAAGGCGGGGCAGCGGGCTGCCCCGGCACGGTCGCCGCGGTAAACGACACGATGAACCAGACTCCACATCCTCGACCGGCACGGACCGCCGCGGCACCCGATGTCCGGGACCGGCGATCCGCCGCGGAGAGCATAGTCGGACCAACTGGGAACCGACCGGGACGTCAGCGCCCCGTCCGGTGACCGGGCGTCTGGAGGACGGTCAGCGTCGCCAGCGGCTCGGGTCCGACCGCGATCTCGTCCACGACGCCGCCGGCCAGGGCGGCGTGCCAGGCGGCCCGTTCGTCGGCATTGACGTGGCTGCGCACGAGCCAGATCCGCCCGCCCGCGCCGGCCAGCCGCTCGGCGGTGGCGACGAGGTCGGCGACCGCGGCCGTGTCACGTCCGGACGCGACGAGGATCCGGCTGCCGTCGGCGTACGAGACGTGCCATCCGGTGGCCATCGGGCCACCACGCCGCAGCAGCGGCGGGTCTTCGGACCAGTAGTACGCGAAGCCGAACTGACCGGACATGTTCACGGCGATCACGTCATCGGGCCGGCGGTGCGACGCGACGTACGCCACCTGGGCACGGACGTCCTCGCCTGGGTCGCCGGGGGCCGGCGGGTGCAGCAGCACGCGGCTGTTCGCCATCGCGTACGCGGACACGGCGGTGACGACCAGGACCGCCGCCACCGCGCTCCGTGTCCGTGCCCTTGTCCGTGCCCTTGTCTGTGCCGGCAGGTGGCCGGTCAGGTCGGCCGCCGTCCGCACCAGGCCGGTCCCGGCCACGGCCGCCGCGACGACCAGCAGGAAGTGCGACGTGCGCTGGTCCAGCAGCGGGTACACGCCGGCCAGCGCCGCCGCGACGGCGATCACCGGAACCAGCAGCAGGGCCAGCGCTGTCGCCGGCCGGCCCAGCCGCGCGACCGCCACCACGCCCACCGCCGCCGCGGCGGCCACCAGCTGCCACGGAGCGCCCAACGCCGGCGTCAGCTCCGCCAGCCGGTTGCCCAGGTAGGACGGAAGCCCGCCGACCGTCGGGAAGAACCCCGACCAGTAGTCGGCCAGCGCGTCATTGCGGTTCGGCCGGTCGAGCACCACGTACACGAGCAACGCCGCCACCGCGGTCCCGGCGCTGACCAGGGCGGTGTCCCGCAGCCGGCCCCGACGCTCGCCGACGGCCGACGTGAGCAGGAGCGCGCCGAGCACCGCCGCGCCGATGAGCGCCGCGGGATGGCTGAACAGCATCCCGGCCACCACGCCCGCCCCGACAAGGACCAGGCGGCGCCGGGACCAGGCCGATTCCAGCCACGCGGTCATCGCCAGCAGCAGCAACGCGACCGCACCTTCGGCCGTGTACTGCTTCAGGTCGTGGCGCACCACCTGCGCCGGGATCAGCAGCGTCGCGGCGCCCGCGGACAGCCCGGCGGCGACGGCCCAGCCGCGGCCCGGCCAGCCGAGGAAGCGCCCGAAGGCGTAGCCGGCCAGCACCGAGCCGGCGAGGAACAGCAGCGGGATCAGCCGCTGCTGCTGCCCGCCGCCCGGCACCGACCAGACCAGCAGCGTCCATCCGAGCGGTGTCGACGCCGTCACCCACGGCAGGTCCGCCAGGGGCGCCTTGGCCGCCAGCGCCACCCACGACTCGTCCAGCCAGTAGGGAGCGTCCAGCGCCGGGCCGATCCGGTGCACCACGGGCACGGCCGCCAGCAGCGCACCCACGGCGACGGCATCCGCGCGCCGCGCCGCTCCCGCGTCGGTCACGATCCGCCGCATGGTGGTGCGGGTGGGGCCGTCAGCCGCGGCACCGCGTCCGGGTTGTGCAGCACGACGAAGTCACGTTCCCGGAAGACGACCCGGTAGCCGCTGCCCTGCAGCAGGTCGACCCGCGCGCGCTGGTCGTCGAGGCCGCAGAACGGGAACTGCGGGCGGGCGACGTCGGCGACCACCCACGGGGCCCAGCGGGGGATCCGGTCCCACAGCAGCACCTGGGTGCGGCTGCTCAGGCGCGGGCCGAGACTGGAGGCGGTCTCCACCAGCGCCCCGTCCGGGACCTGCGCGGCCGCGTGCTCCATCGCCCGCATGTCGTCGGTCCACCGCCACTGCGACGGCCGGGCCAGCTGACCGAACGCCGAGCCAGGCAGCGCCAGTACCGCGGCGACGACCACCACGGCCGTCCAGACGGTGCCGGACCGGCGCATCCGCCGGTGCCGCGCGATCCGGGCCGCCCCGTCGACACCCGCGCACAGCAGCGGGACCACCACGAAGGCGTTGTAGTGCGCCCCGGTGTCCCACCAGCCCGGCGACTCCGACAGCATCCGCTCGGCGATCAGCGGCAGCGTCACCGCCAGATACGGTGAGACCAGCGGCGTCAGTCCGGCGAACGCCAGCAGCATCAGCATCGTGTGCGTCTTCGTCGCCGGGTTGAAGAAGGTGTACAGCGCATCGCCCGGCTGGCTGACCACGTGCCACAGCACGGCCGGGACGGTCGGCCCGAAGTGGTCGTACGACCAGTAGTAGTCGGACCGGCCGCCGAACGCGGGGATGACGACCTGGGTGGCCAGGACCGTGTACGCCGGCCCGCCGAGGAGGCAGCCGAGCCCGAGAAGCACGTCACCGCGCCGCCGCGGCCGGCCGCGCTGAGGCAGCAGCGGGGGCAGCAGCAGGCACACCCCCACCCCGGCCAGCGCCAGCCCCATGTCCTCCTTCACGAGCAGCAGCGCCGCGCAGGCCAGCGCCACGTGCCGGCGCCGCCCGCAGCCGTGCCGGTAGGCGGACAGCTGGTCGAACAGCACGGCGAACAGCAGCGGGGCGAACGCGACCTCGTGGAAGTCGAACCCGACGGCGCCCGCCACCGGCCACGACAGCGCATACGCCACCGCCACCCCGTAGGCGGCCGTGACACCCAGCTCACGGTGCGTGAACCGCCACAGCGGCACGACCGCGCCGGCCAGCAGCACGGCCTGCGCCACCAGCAGCGTGCGAGGGTCGTCGTACACCAGGTACAGGGGGGCGAGCAGCACCAGCAGCGGCGACACGTGGTCACCGAGCACGCTGAAGTGCGGCCCGAACCCGTTGTGCACGCCCTTGACGATCGCCACCGGCAGATGCCCCTGGGCGTAGGAGCGCACCGCCTGGTCGAAGATCACCAGGTCGTACGTGGACGAGCGCCACGTGCGGAACCGGTTGAGGGCGAGCACCGAGTAGCACAGCGCCGCCGCGACCACGATCGCGGCGACGGCGACGCGGTGCGCCGACCCGGTTGCCCGCCGTGCCGGGACCACGGCGTCGCTGACCGCCGTGACCGCCCCGGAGCTGGTCACGGTCGCATCAGCCCGGCCACCGTCATGGCGGCCAGCGTAGCGCCCGCGCTTCCGCCCGCCGGCGTGGAGTTGACGGCCGCTACTACGTCCTGCGATGCTACGTCCCACGTAGTAGTGGAGGTGGCATGTCCGGACTCACCGAGTTCGGCCGGTTCTCAGAACCGGCGTTGCTCGTGCTCGTCAGCCTCGCCGAAGGTCCCAAGCACGGGTATGCGATGCAGGACGACATCGCCGCCATCACCGGCGACCGCCCCGGCCCCGGCACGCTGTACGGGGCGATCCGCCGCCTCGAGGACCTGGCGCTGATCGAGGCCCTGCCGGAGCGCGAGCGCCGCAAGCCCTACCAGCTCACCGCCGCCGGCCGGGCCGCGCTGCAGGCGGAGCTGTCGCGCATGCGGGCCGTCGCCGGCACCGGCCTGCGCCGGTTGGCCCTGTCGTGAACCGCGCGGTCCGGCTGGTTGTCGCCCTGTACCCGCGCCACTTCCGGGACCGGTACGGCCCGGAGATCGCCGACCTGCTCAGCCACTCCCAGCGGCCGCTGCGCGACCTGGCCGACGTGGCACGCTGCGCGCTCGCCGAACGCGTGCGGGCACTCACGTACGCCCGGCTGCGCCCCTACGTGCACGCGACCACCGGCCTGATCGCCGCCCCCGTGGCCTTCGCCGGCGCCTTCCTCGTCTTCTACACCCTCTGCGCGTGGCTGTTCGCGGCCGTTGCCGCCGTCGCCGGCGCATCGCTCACCGCCGGTTCCGCGCGCCTCGTGCCGGCCGCAGCGGCCCTGCCGGTCGCCGCCGGTGCGATCTGGCTGGCCGGGCACGCGCGGCTGCCGTTCACGTCGGCGCTCGCGCCGGCCGGGCTGACCCTCGGCGCCCTGCCGGTGATGCTGCTCGTCACCGATCTCGGCGGCTGGCCCGTGACCGCCGCCGTCGGCACCTGGGGCCTGACGACGTGCGCACTGTCCACAGTGGCCACCGCCCTGACCCGCCGGGGACACCGCCGCCGCGCGGTGCTCACGATGGCGTTCGGCGGCCTCCTGGCCTGCGAGCTGGCGGTCGCCGTGTACGGCCTGACGGTGTTCGGCTCGATGGGCATGGCGGTCGCCGCCTACCCGGTCACCTCGCTCGGCATCGACCCGTCCCTGATGGGTGACCCGTCCGGCCGCGTGGCCGACGCGATGACGATCCTGCCCGCGCTGCTCACCGCCTGCACCGCCTACGCCCTCGGCCTGGCCACCACCACCCGACCCGACACCTCGACGCCCGCCCCCACACCACAGGAAGCCACCTGAGCCACACCACCCCGACGCCCCGATCGCCAGGGCTCCGTCACTCGTTGCGACTGTCCACTGCCGCACGGCATCAGCGACAGATGAGGATCGCGCTGATCATGCGATGACGGCGAGCAGCCTCGCCACGACTTCCTCGGGCTCGCCGAAGCCGGCTGCGCTGCGATACGTGCCACGAGCGCGGAAGTTGGACCGCACCGGCTCCATCTGCGCTTCGTACCTCGGCAGCGCCCGGAGGGCATCGTCATGGCTGCAGGGGGACGCGGCGGGGGCGGACGACCCGGTGCGTGATCCTCCAGCCGTCGTCGCCGTGCCTGAGGGTGTCCTCGTAGGTTCCGCTCGCGACGGACCCGTCCGTCATGACGCCGAGGTACTTGGACAGGGCCTGGACCGTCCCGTCCGGCGCTTCGTCGAGGACGATGTTCGTGACGTGATGGGCCAAGGGGTTCGCCTCGCCGAGCGCGAGTGCGGCGTCCCGCGCGCCGGCCAGCCCGGCGAGCACGCCGCCGCCGAGGGCGGTGACGTCGTACGTGACGTCCTCGATGAACAGGTCGGGCATGCCGGCGAAGTCGCCGCGGTCGGTCAGGTGCCCGTGCAGGTTGATGACGTCCTCGATGGCGAACCGGTCCTCGGCGCTCAGCATCGTGTACCCCTCCACTGAAGTGGGGCTGTCCCCGTTTACTTGCCGTACCATATTCGGGGATGTCCCCGGATAGCAAGCGCCGGCCTCGATCCGACGCGCAACGCAACAGAGAACGCCTGCTCACCGCCGCACGTGAACTCGTGGCCGAGGTCGGCAGCGAGGTCGCCCTCGACGACGTCGCCCGGCGCGCCGGCGTCGGCAACGCGACGCTGTACCGGCACTTCCCCACCCGCGCCGAGCTGCTCGCCGCCCTGTACACCGACGAGGTCGCGGCGCTGTGCGACCACGGCAACCAACTCCTCGCTGCCCCCGCACCGGTCGAGGCGCTCTTCACCTGGCTCGACGCGTTCGTCGCCCACGTGGCGACCAAGCGCCCGCTCGCCCTGGCGGCCACCGACGTCCCGGACGGCCGCCGCACACCGATGTTCGAGGAGTGGCACGCCGCCATCACCACCACGGCCACCGCCCTGGTACGGCGCGCTCAACCGGCGCTCCGGCCGGACATCACCGCCACCGACGTGCTGGCCCTCGCCAGTGGCGCGGCACTCACCACCGACGCCCAGAACGCACGCCGCCTGGTCGCGGTGCTCCGTAACGGTCTGACCGCCCCGCACGACAACGACAGGTGAGCGCTGCGCCGGCTATCGCGAGCCGGCGGCGTCGAGCACCGCGACGATGGGTTCGAGGTCGGCGATGAGCTGGTCGCGCTCGCCCGGCTCCAGGATGGCCAACGCCGCCGAGGCGAGGTCGTCGGTGACCGCCTCGATCTGCTGCTTCGTCTCGCGGCCGGCCTCGCTGAGCGAGCCGGAGTCGTCGATGAGGCCACGGACGCGCATCCCGTCCACAACCGCGGCCAGCTGGTCCGCGGGCAGGTGGTGGACCCTGCCGTACTTCTCCGCAGGGATGCCCTCGGACAGCGCGTGCAGCACGTGGGCCTCCGTCCCGCCGATGCCGGCGGTGACCAGGGCGGCGTTGTGACCGTCCCCGCGGTGCTCGCGCAGCAGGGTGGCCGCGTGCCAGAGCCGGGCCACGGGCTCCTCGGGCACCGGCAGCGTCCGCAGCGCGGCGTACACGACCCGTCCTTCCGTCGGGGCGCTGGTCGCTGCCTTGGTGGCCAGGTCGGCGGCGCGCACGACCGTGTCGGAGTCGGCGAGATCGCCGAGGATCCGCCGTAGCGCCGCGGCGCTGCCCTGCTGGCGGGCGGCGGCCGCCTCCTCGGGAGTCGTGATGTCCCAGACGCGCGGGATGTGGCGGGCGACCTCGCCGGCGGCGAAGTTGTAGAAGACGGCGTCGACCACCTCGGCCGGGACCCGGCCCAGCGGCGCGGCCCGCCCGGCGAAGTAGGCGTCCCAGGTGTTGCGGAGCCCGAGCGCGAAGAGGGCGACGTCCGGCTCGTCAGCGAAGTACGTGACCAGGTGGATCGGCTCCACGAGCTGGTGCAGGCGGCGGGCGGTGTCGCCGGCCACGGGAACCAAGGACTGCATCCGGAACATCTCCTGTGATCGAGAACGGCGACCCCGCGATCGGGGCCACTCACCTCTGCTACGAACGACCCCACCGCGATCCGACACCGCCTCCCGAACAATCTGCAAAATCCTTCGGGCACACCCCTGCAAAGGCCGTCCCAGCAGGCTGGCGGGTAGCCTTCGGGCTCGTGGATGACCGGGCAGTTGAGGCACCACTCTTGCGCACAATGTGGCCGGTCTTCACAGCCGAGCTCGCCGCGGCACTGGCCGCCGAGGGCGAGGATCGATTGACCGATCAGGTCGACCGGCTGCGCGTCGTCGAAGTCTGTGGTTGCGGTGATGACTTCTGCCAGAGCTTCTACACCGCCGCAAAACCCGCTGGCACCTACGGCGTCGGCCACCGCAACGTCTGCCTCGACGCACCGTGGCCGGGCTACCTCATCCTGGACGTCGTCCACGACGAGATCATGTACGTCGAGGTGCTGTACCGACCGCCGTTGTGCTGACGGACGCGCATACGCCGGTGGCTACAGGAGCAACACCATGAACTGAACGCTGCTCGGGGACCGGAGGGGATTTGAACCCCCGGTGGGGCTTGGCACGCCAGCGACCCCACGCGCCTTCGAGTCGCCCGGGCGTGCCCGGCAATCGACTCTGAGCGCTGCAATAACCCGGCTCTGCCACCGGCCCGGACACAGTGTGGTGGGATCTCGCCGGCCACACAGCCGAGTTTCTCGACGGCGGCGGGGAGTTCACCCGGATCGGATCTTGAACGGCAGGCGCTGCGGGCTATTCGCGTGCGGCTGGCATGCCGGCCAAGAGATTGGAGACCGTTGCCTGGTCGGCCGGCGGCAACGCTCGCAGGCAGGTGGGATTTCGGGTGCTGTCCTCGTCCCAGCAGACGACGGTCCCGTCAGTTGTTCGACCCCATTCGGCGGGGACGGCCGACACGAGACCCTCTGCGATCGTCGCGACCCGGCCGGTCACACCGACGACCTGTCGCGCTTCGGTCAGCCGTACGGTGCCTCGGCAACCTCGGCAACCTCGGCGGTCGCGGTGCCGAGGATCGAGGCGAGCAGCAGCAGCGCCGCGGCCCGCCCGGTCGGCGTGGGTTGCCGATCGGCGACCGCGACCAGGGCGCCTCCGCCGAGCTCGATCGGGAAGACCGGCCAGGCGGAGGCCGTACACCACCGCGTCTGGTCAGGTCTTCAGGTCGCCGCCGGGGTCGGGGTGTGGACGGCTGGCGGCGCTTCGGCCAGGGCCTGCCGGCGTACGCCGCGGATGAGCAGGTAGCCGACCATCCAGAACTCGCCGATGGACGCGGGATACGCGAGTGCCTCGGCGACGACCTGTGCGTCCGGGGCGAGGTACCTGATGAACGCGCTGAGCACGTATCCGGCACCGCCACCGACGAGGACCCAGCCCAGGGCGCGGGGCATCCAGCCCGATCGCAGCACGCACCAGCCCATGGGGATGAGCCACAGGCCGAAGAACAGGGCTCCCACGCCCCACAGGTTGTCGCTGACCAGGTACAGCACCTGGACGTTGGCCGCCGCGTCGCCGACCGGGTCGGCCGAGACCCCGACCGCCGTGGCCAGCATCGCCGCGCTCGCGAGGCCCACGACCGCGTTGACCAGGCCGAAGGCGGCGATCCCGCTCGCGGCGACGGGGTCCGCGGTGCGGAACAGGCGGGCGAACCAGACGGCGGCGAGGGTCTGGGTGACGACCATGCCCAGCTCCAGGGCGACGCCGGCGCGGGCGAGCGACTCGTGCGCGACCAGGTTTGCCAGCGTCGCGCCGGGGTCGTCGGCGGCGAAGAGCTGTGGGCGGACGATGAGGAACCCGAGTATGCCGGTGATGGCGTTGCCGAGGTAGAACAGTCCGGTCAGGCGGGCGGTACGGGTCAACGCGTGCATCGTGGCTCCTTCTCGGTCCGGGCGAGGCCCTTGGTTTCGGGGCGTGGAACCGGGCCGCGAGGCGGTTGCCTCGCGCGCCGTGTCACGTTGTGGGGTCTATTCCTGGGTGTCGGAATATCCGAAGACGTCGTCGAGCGGCACCTGGAACACCCGCGCGATCTGGAAGGCCACCTCCAACGACGGCGAGTAGCGGCCCTGCTCGATGGCGATGATGGTCTGGCGGGTCACGCCGATGCGGTCGGCCAGCTCCGCCTGGGTCATCTCCCCGTGCGCGAAGCGCAGCGCCCGTGAGGAGGCGCTGGGGTGGGCCGCCAGGTTCGCCGCCGCTTGCCGCTGCGCGCAGGAGGTCCGGGAGATCATGCACAACCAGGAGCTGGACGCGATGCTCCGTGAGGCGGCCGGGTGACGGTACGCCTGACCCGCCATGGCAGCGCGGCGTGGATCCGCGCATCGCCCTGAGACAGGGCACAGGGCGATGACCCGCGAGGTGATCCGCGGTCCGAGGGCGGTGCCGCTCGGGCTGATCGTGCCGTCGGTGGGGCTGCGCAGACCGGCGAGCCCTGCGCGGCCGTGCCGACGGCGTCCCCACTTGACATCGTCAATGTGAGCGATAACACTCACCCTCGAAACACCAGGGGCCCCTGTGTCGGATTCGAATGTGATCGCTCACATGAAGGCAGCGTCCGCCAGTACAGCTGCCGACACCCCGGGAAAGGCGCACCATGCATCTCAGGTCTCTGCGGCGCACGGCACTCGCCGCCGCCGCTGCCACGGCGATCGTCGCCGCGGCGCTGGTCGCACTGTCGACCACGGTCGCGCAGGCGGCCGGCACGGGCCCCTGCGACATCTACGCCGGCGGCGGCACCCCCTGCGTCGCCGCGCACAGCACCACCCGCGCGCTGTTCGGCGCCTACAGCGGCTCGCTGTACCAGGTGCGGCGCTGGTCCGACGGCGCGACGTCGAACATCGGCGTGCTCAGCGCCGGCGGCTACGCCAACGCCGCCGCGCAGGACTCGTTCTGCAACGGCACGTACTGCACGATCGTGCGCATCTACGACCAGACGTCGCGGCACAACGACCTCACGATCGCTCCCGGCGGCGGCGCCAACCCGACCGCCGACCAGGGCGCGAACGCGGCGGCGCTGCCCATCACCGCCGGCGGGCACAAGGTGTACGGCGTGTACATCTCGGCCGGCAACGGGTACCGCAACAACAACACCAACGGCGTCGCCACCGGCAGCCAGCCCGAGGGCATGTACATGGTGACCGAGGGCACCCACGTCAACGACCGGTGCTGCTTCGACTACGGCAACGCCGAGACGAACAATCTCGACACCGGCAACGGCGACATGGACGCCATCTACTTCGGCAACCTGTGCTGGTTCTCCCCCTGCTCGGCCGGGCCGCGGGTCGCCGCGGACCTGGAGAACGGGCTCTTCGCCGGCGGCAACGGGTCCTGGACGGCCAACACCGGCCGCAACAGCGCGTTCGTGACCGCGATGCTGAAGAACAACGGCACCACGACGTACGCCATCAAGGACGGCAACGCGCAGTCCGGCAGCCTCGCCACGCGGTACGACGGCGGCCTGCCGACCCAGTCCGGTTACCGCCCGATGACCAAGCAGGGCGCCATCATCCTGGGCATCGGCGGCGACAACAGCAACGGCTCCGTCGGCTCGTTCTTCGAGGGCGTCATGACCAGCGGCTACCCGAGCGACGCCACGGAGAACTCGGTCCAGTCCAACATCGTCGCCGTCGGGTACAGCAAGAGCGTCACGTTCCCTGTCAACGGTGCCACGTACCGGCTGACGAACCTCGCCAGCGGCAAGGTCCTCGACGCGGTCAACTGCGGCACCGCCAACGGCACGCAGATCGACGTGTGGCAGGCGCTGGGCAACACGTGCCAGCAGTGGCGCTTCAACAGCGTCGGCCCCAACAAGTGGACGATCACCAACGTCAACGCCAACAAGGTCCTCGACGCCGTCAACTGCGGCCTGGCGCTCGGCACCGCCACCAACCTGTGGCAGTCGCTGGGCAACACCTGCCAGCAGTGGGCGGTCATCCCGGCCGGCAACGGCCGCTACGAGCTCGTCGTCGAGAACAGCGGCATGGTCCTCGACGACCAGAACTGCGGCACCGCCAACGGCACCAAGGTGCAGCTGTGGATGTGGCTCAACAACACCTGCCAGCTCTGGCAGATCGCGGCGTAACGCACGCGGTGGGCGGCGCGGTCGTCAGACGGCCGCGCCGCTCGCGGCGAGCAGCTCCGCGGTGGCGGTCCACAGGCGGCGCTCCCGCTCGCGGTCGTGGGCGACCGGGCGGACCTCGGTCAGCCGGTCCTTCACCACGAACGCGCCGTCGCGCAGGTGCGCCCACCGCTCGTCCAGCGCCACGGAGGCGAGCATCGGGCCGGAGCGGCGCGGGGTGGACACGAACGGCAGGCGGCCCAGCCCGCGACCGATCGCCTGCAGCGCCCGCGGGGCCCCGCGGCTCAGGGCGGTGCCGGGCATCCAGCCGGGCTCGAACACCGACACGCCCACCCCCGGGGCGTGCCGTTGCAGCTCGTGGGCGTAGTACAGGATCGCCAGCTTGGCGGTGCTGTAGGCGACTCCCGACGCGGTCATGTCCGGCTTCGCGCCGGCGGGCGCCGGCCGGGCGAGCTCCACGGGGTCGCGCCACCGCGCCTCCGGCACCCCGAGCACCCGGCGCCAGAAGTTGGCGCTGTACGTGTTGGAGCCGAGCAGCACGATCCGGGCCGGCTCCGCCGGCGAGCCGAGCAGGTCCGCGATGAGCTGGGCGTGCGCGAGGTGGTTCACGGCGAAGGTCAGCTCGTAGCCGTCGGCGGACGCGGCCCGCGTGTCGGCCGACATGTGGCCCGCGTTGGCGATCAGCGCGCCGATGGGGCGCACCGTCCCGGCGGCGACGAGGTGCCGGACGGTGGCAGCCGCTGCCCGTACATCGGCCAACCGCGACAGGTCGCAGCCGATCTCATGGACGGTGGCGCCACGCGCCCGCGCCTCGTCGGCGACCTCGCGCAGCGCGGGCCCGGCCCGGCCGACCAGCAGGAGCTCGGCGCCCGGCCCGTCGGCCACGGCGAGGGTGGTGGCGCGGCCCAGACCTCGGGTCGGGCCGGTGATGAGCGTTGTCATGCTCCGAGCGTGACCGCCCGGAACGCCGTCAGGCAGTCGTCGCGTTGTCGTAGGACTGCCAGGGCCAGGACACGCCCGCCGGCCCGGTGGAGACTGGGCGGGTGGAGCAGTGGGAGTTCGGCCGGGCGGTGCGCCGCTGGCGTGACCGGGTCGCGCCGGAGACCGCCGGCCTGCCGGTCGGCCGGCGCCGCCGCGCCGCGGGACTGCGCCGCGAGGAGCTCGCCGGGCTCGCCGGGATCTCCGCGGACTACCTGACCCGGCTGGAGCAGGGGCGGGCGACGGCGCCGTCGGTACAGGTGGTGCAGGCCCTCGCGCGGGCGCTGCGCCTGTCCGGTCCCGACCGGGACCTGCTCTACCGGCTCGCCGGCCACGCCCCGCCCGGCGCCGATGTCGTGCCGTCGCACATCCCGCCGAGCGTGCAGCGGCTGCTCGACCGGCTCGCGCACACCCCGGTCGTCGTGTACGACGCCACCTGGACGCTGGTGGTCGCGAACGCCCCGTACGACGCGCTCATGGGCGAGACGTCGGGCTGGCACGGCCTGGAACGCAACGCCGTCTGGCGCAACCTCGCCGGCTTCCCGACCCGTGTCGTCCACACCGCGCAGGAGCAGGCCCGTCACACGGCGCTGCTGGTGGCGGACCTGCGCCAGACCGCGTCGCGGTATCCGGCGGACCGTTCGCTGCGCCGGCTGATCGACGACCTCGCGGCCGCGAGCCCGCGCTTCACCGAGCTGTGGGAGGGCGAGGCGCCCGCACCGCCGTCGGAGCCGTCGCGGCACAAGACCGTCGAGCACCCGGCCGTCGGCCGGATCACCCTGGACTGCGACACGCTCGTCGTCACCGCCGACGACCTGCGCATCACCGTCTACACGGCCGAGCCGGGCACCGACGACGCCGACCGGCTCGCCCTCGCCGTCGTGCTCGGCACGCAGACCCTGACCGGTTCCGCGTGACGGCGCTTCGATGGACAATGCCGCCATGCAGGTTTACCGGGGTGTGTCGGCGTTCCACCTGACGGCGGTCAACGAGGGCGTCGACGTGGTCGAGCAGGCGCTGCTGGCCGCCGGGATGACGTTCACCCGGACCGCGGTGACCGTCGGCTGGCCGGGCGGCCGCGGCGAGGGCGCCGAGTTCGTCTTCGTGCTGCCCGGCACCAACCAGCGCCCCGGCCTCGACCTCGTCCAGCACCTGCGGTCCACCGGCATGTGGCTGCTGATTCGTAAGGTCGACGGCACGACGCCAGGGTGACGATGCAAAAATTGGTCGTGTCTCGTCGTGACTCACAGCGAACGTCCAGGGTCGCGGAGCATGATGGACCGGCGAGCGGTGACTGCATCCTCGCTGGGGGGTCTGTGCTGCACCCGGCCTGGCCGGCGTCGCAGGGCAGTTCGGCGTCACCTGTAGCACCGTCTGCAAACGTCAGCCGGCGCGGACCGCACTCGTGCCGGCATCGATCTGGAGGATTCATGGGAGTCAGCCTCAGCAAGGGCGGCAATGTCAGTCTGACCAAGGCCGCGCCCGGCCTGGCCGCGGTCAACGTGGGTCTGGGCTGGGACGTGCGCACCACCACCGGCGCGGACTTCGACCTGGACGCCAGCGCGCTGCTCGTGGGCGCGGACGGCAAGGTCCTGTCCGACCAGCACTTCGTGTTCTTCAACAACCTCAAGTCGCCCGACGGCACGGTCGAGCACACCGGTGACAACCTGACCGGTGAGGGCGAGGGTGACGACGAGATGATCAAGGTGAACCTCGCCGGGGTCGCCCCCGAGGTTGACAAGATCGTCTTCCCGGTGTCCATCCACGACGCCGACGCCCGCAACCAGTCCTTCGGGCAGGTCACCAACGCGTTCATCCGGGTGGTCAACTCCGCCGACAACAACGAGCTGGCCCGGTACGACCTGAGCGAGGACTACTCGACGGAGACCGCGCTGGTCTTCGGCGAGCTGTACCGCAACGGCGGCGAGTGGAAGTTCCGCGCCGTCGGGCAGGGCTACGCGTCCGGCCTGGCCGGCATCGCGAAGGACTACGGCGTCAACGTGTAACCAGGCGTCACCAGACCGGCGGGCCCCTCCGATCCTGGATGGGCCCGCCGCGCTGTGCGTGAGCTGGGCGGCCTGGAGACCATCGACATGAAGGCCTTCCTGGCCGAGGCGCAGAAGGGTGCCGGCGGCGCTGGCAAGATCGTCGGCTGAGCCGGCGGGGCGCGGACGTGCGTTCAGGACGGTGGTGCCGGACCGCTCACCGCCGGCGCGAACGGGCCCGCAGGAACTCGACGCCGATCGGCACCACCGACAGCACGACGACGCCGATGAGGATCAGCTCGATGTTGGACTTCACGAACGCGATCTGCCCCAGGAAGTAGCCCAGCACCGTGACGCCGGTGCCCCACAGCGCGCCGCCGACGGCGTTGTACAACACGAACGTGCGGTAGTGCATGCCGCTGGTGCCGGCGACGATCGGGGTGAACGTCCGCACCACCGGCACGAAGCGGGCCAGGACGATCGACCGGGCACCGTACCGGGCGAAGAACTCCTGCGCCTTGGCGAGGTGCTCCTGCTTGAACAGCCTCGAGTTCGGCCGCCGGAACAGCGCGGAGCCGACCCGCCGGCCGAACAGGTAGCCGAACTGGTCGCCGGCGAACGCGGCGACCGACACCAGCAGGCACACCAGCCACAGCGGCTGGTGCAGGTAGCGGCCGTCGGCGACGAGCAGCCCGGTGGTGAACAGCAGTGAGTCGCCCGGCAGGAAGAACCCGATCAGCAGGCCGGACTCGGCGAAGACGATCGCCAGGATGCCGAGCATCCCGAAGGTGGAGATGAGCCATTCGGGGTCCAGGAACTTCACACGGTCTTCCTTACGACGGTTGCGGCCGGAGCTGATGCGACGAGGGCGACCGCCGCGGCGGCGATGCCGAGTGCGGCGAGGATGTCGCCCGGGTAGTGCACGCCTACCCAGATCCGGGCCACCCCGACCGCGACTGCCGCGACCAGCAGGGCGACGCCCGCGCCGCGGTGCAGGAACACCCCGACGGCCAGAGCGATCGCGAACGCGGCGGTGGCGTGGTCGCTGGGCAGTGACACCCCGCCGGCGTGCGCGACGAGCTGGTGCACCTGGTGCGTCTGGAACGGGCGCAGCTGCCCGTTCAGGTGGTTCAGCAGCTGCGCGCCGAGAAACGCCACCAGCAGCGCGGCGAACACGTAGGCGACCTGGCCGCGCCGGCCGCCCCGCAGCGCCCACACGACGACCGCGGCGAACGCCGCGAACACGACGTAGATGAACGGGCCGGCGAGGAACTCCATGATGTCATCGACCCCGTCGACCCGGCCGGCGTGGTCGTTGATCAGCTGGAACAGTCGGTAGTTCATCCTGGCCAAGGTAGGGATCCGAACCTGAGAATCCGATGAAGGCGCCGCCGGCCGTCACGGGCGCGCGACGACCGCGGTGCGCGGCGCGGGCCGGAAGAACAGGCGAGCACGACGCCCGCGAACAGCAGCCAGGCGGTGACCTCCAGGACGCAGACCGTTCCCACGAGCCGCTCCGAGCGTAGGCTTACCTAACGTCGCCAATCTCCTACACGTTGTGGGAATACGCAAGCGGAGCGACCGTGGCGGCCACTCAGGGCGTCGGGCTGGCGGTCGGGGACGCGCCGGCAGGGGGCACGGACGGGGAGGCGGTGGCCACCGGCCCGTCGTCGTCGCGTTCCCCGCCTTCGTCCCGGTCGGCCTGTTCGCCGCGGTCCCGGCGGTCGCCGTGGTCGGCGTGCTCCCCGTGCCGGTCGCCACCCTCGCCGTGCAGGCCGACGATCGCGGCTCCGGCGACCGCGCCCAGGGCGGCACAGGGAACCACCGCCAGGACCAAGGTTGCCGCGACGGCCACCACTGCGGCACGGCCGGGCGTGGCGACGAGCCCCGACCAACGGGACCGCGTCGTCGCTGAGGCCGGCGCCGGGCCGGGCCACAGAGGTTGGCCGTTCTCGATCTCGGGCAGGTCCGGAGCTGCGGGTTCGTGTTCAGCACTCATGACCGGCGAAGGTAGGGCGGCGAACCTGAGAATTCGATGAACGGCGTGCTCAGTGCAGCTGGAGCGGAGCGCGTCCGGCAGACTCGCCGAGCGGCGGCAGCCCGTACCACCGCTGGACGGTGCGCAGGATCGAGTAGTGGTCCTGCTGTGGCCGATGACGGCGTCGTACCGCTTGTTCTCCATCACCACGATCACCACATGGTCGGCGGCCCGGGATCGGCCGCGGGGCCGGTCGTCACCGGCGTCCCAGATCCCGGGGTCGTCGTCGGCGCCGCGATCTGGGACGTCCTGGGCTCCCGCGCCGCGTGGCCGTGGTGGACCGCGTCCGCGTGCCTCGGCCTCTTCACCGCCCGGTGGGTGCCGATGCCGGACGCCGCGCACGGCTGGCTGACGCTCGCCTACGTCGTGGCGTGCGCGGCCCTGCTGCCCACCCCGTTCGGGTGCGGGCGCTTTCAGCGACCGTTCAGGTCCCACCTGTGAGGCTCCCGTGATGAAGGTCGCCCGCCGTACGGCGAACAAGGTGCCCGAAGTCACCGTCTACTTCTGGATCATCAAGGTCCTGGCCACCACGGTGGGCGAGACCGCCGCCGACCTGCTCAACATGAACCGGCTGCGCGCCCTGGGCCCGGTCCTGGCGTTTTGGGCCGCGTACGTGCTGACCCGACCGCTCGGCGCGTCGCTCGGCGACTGGCTTTCGCAGTCCCGTGACGCCGCCGGTCTGGGCCTGGGTACGGTCGGACCGAGCGTGGTGTTCCTGCTCGCGTCGGTCCTGCTCGTCGTCCACCTGACCCGCAGCCGGGTGGACGTCGTCGACGAACGGGCCGGCGGGCCCTGCGAGCCGGTCCCGATCAACGCCCGGACCTACCCCTAGGAGGCGGAGTGCGGCTGCTGCTGGTCGAGGACGAGGTCGGGCTGGCCGAGACGATCCGGGACGGCCTGCGCATCGAGGGCTTCACCACCGACGTGATGTTCAACGGTGTGGACGGGCTGTGGGCGGCGACCGAGTCACCCAACGGCGCCTACGACGCGATCGTGCTGGACATCATGCTGCCGGGGCTGAGCGGCTACGAGGTGTGCCGGCAGCTGCGGCAGCGTGACGTGTGGACGCCGGTGCTGATGCTGACCGCGAAGGACGGCGACTACGACGAGGCCGACGGGCTCGACCTCGGCGCCGACGACTACCTCACCAAACCGTTCTCGTTCGTGGTGCTCGTCGCGCGGCTGCGGGCCCTGATCCGCCGCGGCGCGCCGCAACGGCCGGTCGTGCTCAGCGCCGGCGACCTGCGCCTGGACCCGGCCCGGCGGCGGGTGACCCGCGGCGACGACGAGATCCCGGTCACGCCGCGGGAGTTCGCGCTGCTGGAGTTCATGATGCGGCACGCCGGTGACGTGGTCACCAAGACCGCCATCATCGAGAACGTGTGGGACGCCGCGTTCGACGGCGACCCGAACATCATCGAGGTCTACGTCGGCTACATCCGCAAGAAGATCGACCACCCGTACGGACGGTCCGCGATCCGCACCGTCCGCGGCGCCGGCTACCGCATGGACCCGGACGGCGGCTGATGCGTCGCGTCCCGGTGCTCTGCGCGGCCGCGCTGGGCCTGCTCACCGTCCTCGTCGTCGTCCGGTTCGGCCCGCTGGTCCGCCTCGACTCCGCGGTCAGCGAGGCGGCCCGCCACGCCGCCCTGCGGCACGACGGCTGGCGCGCGGCGATGTCGGCGATCACCCACAGCGCCGACAGCCTGGTGCTGGTACCGGCCGGGCTGCTGCTCGCCGTGGTCCTGCTGTGGAAGCGGTGGCGGACCGGCCTGTGGTTCCTGCTCGGCACCGCCACGGCTGCCACCGCCGTCCGGCTCACCGTCATGACCCTGGTGCACCGGCCGCGCCCGGTCGACCAGCTCACCCCGACCGCCGGATGGGCGTTCCCGTCCGGGCACACCACGTCCTCGGCGGTGACCGCCGGCATCCTCATCGTGCTCGGGTGCGCCGTCCTGACCGGCCGCCGGTCGCGCCGCGTCCTCGTCGCCGTCGCCGGCACCTGGGCCGTGCTCGTCGGCGTCAGCCGGGTCGCGCTGCTCGCGCACTGGCCCAGCGACGTCCTCGGCGGCTGGCTCCTCGCCACCGCCGTCACCGTCGCCCTCGCCCGCGGTCTGCGGGTTCAGCGTTCCTTCAGGACCGCGCGGCCACCATCCCCTCAGCGTGACGACGGCCGGACGCACCGGCCGGAGGGGAGCCCGGAATGCACCATCCAGCGGCACGACAGCGCACCGTCGTCGTCTCGGCCAGCTTCGGCGCCGGACACGACGGCGCCGCCGCCGAACTGACCCGCCGCCTGCGCGCCGGCGGGCACCAGGTCGACCGGCACGACTTCGTCGACCTGGTGCCACGGCGGGCCGGGGTGCTGCTGCGCGGCCTGTACCGGCGGCAGCTGACCACACTCCCCCGCACCTGGGGCTGGCTGCTCGCCCTCGCCGGCTCGCAGCGGCTCACCGGCGGCGCCGCCGCGCTCACCGCCGCCACCGACGCCGCGATGCAAGCCGCGGTCGGCACCCTCGCCGCGCATCAGGCGGTGCCGCGATGACGTGGCTCGTCACCGGCGGCGCCGGATACATCGGCGCGCACGTCGTCGCGGCGCTCGTGGCGGCCGGGGAGCCGGTCGTCGCCCTCGACGACCTGTCCACCGGCGACCCCGCCCGCCTTCCCGCCGCGGTGCCGCTCGTCGTCGCCGACGCCGGCGACCCGGTGCTGCTGCGGGCGACGCTCGAGCGGCACCGCGTCACCGGGGTCATGCACCTGGCGGGCAGCAAGTCCGTGCCGGAGTCGGTGCGCCGTCCCATCTGGTACCACCAGCAGAACGTCGGACTCGTCGCAGCGCTGCTCGCCGCGATGGTCGACACCGGTGTGCGCCGGCTGGTGTTCTCGTCGTCGGCCGCCGTGTACGGCGTGCCCGGCACCGCGACCGTGGCAGAGGACGCGCCGGCCCGGCCGGTCAACCCGTACGGGCAGACGAAACTCGTCGCGGAGGACCTCGTGGCCGCCGCGGGCCGGGCGCACGACCTGTCCTGGATCGCGTTGCGCTACTTCAACGCCGTCGGCGCGGGCGCCCCGCACCTCGGCGACCGCGGCGCCACGAACCTGCTGCCGCTCACGTTCGCGGCGCAGGAGACCGGGGTGCCGTTGACCATCGCCGGCACCGCGCTGCCGACCGCGGACGGCACAGGCGTGCGCGACTACGTGCACGTGGCGGACCTCGCCGAGGCGCACCGGCTCGCCGCCCGCCACCTCACCCGCGGTCACCGTGCCGCGGTGTACAACGCCGGCGCCGGCCGCGGGCACTCGGTGCTGGACGTCGTGCGGGCCGTCGCCACGGTCACCGGCGCGCCGGTCCCGGTCAGGTCCGGCCCGCCACGTCCGGGTGACCCGCCGGAGGTCGTCGCGGCGATCGACCGCATCCGTGCCGACCTGCGCTGGCGGCCCCGGCACACGCTGCTGGACGCCGTCACCTCGGCCTGGCAGGCCCGCACCGCCACGCTCACCGCCGCCGGCGGGCGCGGACAGCACGGGTAGCGCGCGGGCCGCCGGGCAGGTCACGGATATGGTGGTGATCGTGGCTGACTCCAACGCGCGCCGTGCCCCGGGCTCACTGGAGGCTCAGGCGATGGCCGCGCTGTGGGCCGCCGGCGAGCCGCTGTCCCCGGCCCAGCTGCAGGCCGCGCTCGACGCCGGCCTGGCGTACAACACCGTGCAGACGATCCTCGTGCGGCTGCACGACAAGGGTCTGCTGGAGCGCCGGCCCGCCGGGCGCGGGCGGGGTCACGTGTACTGGCCGGCCCGGGACGCGGCGACGGCGGCGGCCCAGCAGATGCGGGCGGTGCTGGACGGGCCGACGGACCGGCAGGCGGTGCTGCGCCGGTTCACCGACGACCTCGCCGAGGACGACCTGGCGACGCTGCGCGCGCTGCTGCGGCAGGAGCCGCCGGCGTGACCGTCGCCGTCTACCTGCCGCTGCTGCTGCCGGCGCTGCTCGCGGTCGCCGCGCGCTCGCTGGCCGCCGCGGCCGCGCCGGAGCGGACGGCCCGGGCCCTCGCCGCCGCTGCCGCCCTGGCGGCCACGGTCAGCACCGGCAGCCTGGCGCTGCTGGCGCTGACGCTGCTCGATGACCTGCCCGCGCTGGAGGCCCGGGAGCACGCGGCCGCCTACCCGCTGCCCGAGCCGGTCCCAGGCGTGGTGGCGCTGGCCGCGGCGGCCGCCCTGGTCTGGGTCGGCCGGCGTTGCGTGGCGCACCTGCGGCAGGAGCGGGCCGTCACCCGGGACCTGCTCGCCGCTGGGGTGCCGCACGACGGGCTGCTCGTCGCCGACCTTCCCGAGCCGCACGCCGTGGCGGTGCCGGCGGGCGCCGGCCGGGCCGGGCACGTGCTGGTGACCGCGGGCCTGCTGCGGCTGCTGGACCGCACCGAACGCGCCGCGGTCCTCGCCCACGAGCACGCGCACCTGCGCCACCGCCATCACCGGACGGTCGCGTTCGCCGCCGCCGCCGCGGCCGCCAACCCGCTGCTGCGCCCGGTCTCCCGGGTCGTCGCGCTGCTGGTGGAGCGCAGCGCGGACGAGACGGCCGCCGCCGCGGTCGGGGACCGGCACGTCGTGGCCCGGGCCATCGCGAAGGTCGCCCTGGCCGGCGGCGGGCGGCGTCCCGCCGGTGGCCTCGCGGCCGGCGGGTCCGACGTCGTGCGCCGCGTCCAGGCGCTCACCCGGCCGGCCGCCGGCTGTCTCCGCGCCGCGGGCCGCTTCCGGGCCGCCATGGCCGCGAGCACGGCGGTCGTGGTCGTCTGTGTGGCGGCGGGCGGCGCCGCGGCCGCCGACTTCGTCGCCGTCGCCCGCGCCTGGCTGTAAACCGCGCGTGGTGGCCGATCACCGGGCGGGCAGCGCCGCGGGCGCCGACTCGTCGCCGTCGCCCGCGCCTGACTGGAGTGGCCGCGGTCGCATGACGGCCGGGCCGCGCGGGGTGGTGTCCGGTCAGCCGGGCGCCATGGGCAACCGGATCCGCAGCAGCGCACCACCGTGGGGCCCTTCGTGGACGGTGAGCGTGCCGCCGTGCGCGGCGACGACGTCGCGGGCGATCGGCAGCCCCAGTCCTGTGCCACCGGCCTGGCGGGAGCGGTCGTCGTCGAGCCGCACGAACCGGCCGAAGACCCGCTCCCGCTCGGCCGCCGGGATGCCGGGCCCGTCGTCGGCGACGGTCAGCTCGGCCGTGCCGCCGGCCGCGCTCAGGCCGATCTCGACGCGGCCGCGGGCGTGCCGGGCGGCGTTGTCGAGCAGGTTGCGCAGGACCCGCTGCAGGTGGTGCGGATCGCCGTCGACGCGGACGGGGCTGACCCGAGCCTCCACCCGCAGGCCGGGGTGGCCGGCGCTGAGCCGGTCGCGTTCGGTGTAGACGATGTCGTCGAGGTCGACGTCCTCCCGGCGCAGCTGCGGACCGGACTCGTCGATGCGGGCGAGCAGCAGTAGGTCGGCGATGAGCCGGGCCATCCGGGCGCTCTCGTGCCGCATCCGGGTGACGTGGACGCCGGCGGCCGGCGGCAGGTCGGCGGCGGCCAGCAGGTCGAGGCCGGCGTGGATGGTCGACAGCGGGCTGCGCAGCTCGTGGCTGGCGTCGGCGACGAACCGGCGCTGGGCGTCGGAGGCCGACTCGATCCGGTCCAGCATCGTGTTCATCGTCGTGGCGAGCGCGGCGATCTCGTCGGCGGTGGCCGGCACCGGCAGCCGGGTGTGCAGGTTGCGGGCGGTGATCGTGTCGGCCTGGCGGCGCATCGCGTCGACCGGGCGCAGCGTACGGCCGACGAACAGGAACGTGGCCGCGCCGACGACGAGGGTGAGCAACGGCATCCCCACGGCCAGCGCGCCGATGACCGCCTCGGTCCCGTCGTTGACCTCGTCGAGCGACTGCGCGACCAGGACCGTCCGCGGCCCGTCGGGGGTGCTGACCCCCAGCGCGACGATCCGGAAGTGATCGTCGCGGGCGAGCTCGAGCCCGCGCTGCTCGCGCAGCGTCTGCCCCGGCTGGGGTCGCAGCGGGGAGATCGCGCCGCTCCCGGCGACGGCGGCCGACGCCGCGACGACCCGCCCACCCCCGTCGACCACCTGGACGACGGTGCGGTCCCGCGCGGTCGGCCGCAGCGTGGCGGCGAGACCGGCCCCATCCGCGGTGCCGAGCGCCGCGGCGACCTGGGTGGCGCGCTGGCCGATCGCCTGGTCGATGTTGTCGGTGAGGATGAACCGGGCGGCGACCACGAGCGTCGCCCCGCTGGCGAGCGCCGCGACGGCGACGACGGCCGCCGCGGCGAGCGCGGACCGCATCCGCACCCCGAACCGGCCCGTCAACCGCCCCCACCACCTGGTCATACTCCTGAACCTAGCGGTGGCGACCTGAAGCGGCGCTGAAGACGCCCCCGAGCGTGGTTACCCGCGGCGCGCGACGTAGACGACGTTGACGGCGAACTCGTCCGCGCCGGGCACCTTCCCCGCGACGGCGTCGAAGGCGCGCGCCGCACGGTTGAGCCCGGGCCGCTCATACCAGCCTTTGCTCAGCATCGCGAACCCGCGCCGCTGCACGACCTCGAACCCGTGCGACCGCAGCAACCCGTACATCTGCCGGTGGGACAGCTCGGCGAACCACGGGTTGTCCGCCTGCCGGCGGGCCCGCAGGTGACGCACCGACCGGGCGTTGCCGTGGTTCTCGACGACGAGCAGCCCCGCCTCGGCGTTCGGCAGCGCCTCGGCGGCGAACGACAGGGCCCGGTGCCGGACATCGTCCTGGACGTTGAGCATCAACCGGAACATGGTCACGATCGCCGGACCGTGTGTCGGCACCGGCGCGGGCACGGGCCCGCCGGCCGCCACCTGGTGAAACGCGGCATTGACGCCGAGCTCGGCGGCCTTGGCCATCATGTCGGCGGAGGTGTCGTAGCCGTGCGCCTCATGGACCAGGCCGTGCAGGGCACGGATCGCCCGCCCGGTCCCGCAGGCGAAGTCGTGCTGCGTCGGCCGCCAGGTCCGGAACGTCCGCCGCACCAGCGCCCGCAGGTACGCCCGTTGCCGGCTGCCGACATGCGACGCGTACGTGCCCGGCGCGTACGTGGTGTGCTCGTACTTGTCGACCGCGTCGGCGTTCTGGAACACCTTCGTGTAGCCGTTGGTCATGCGCCTGCCCTCCCGGGCGGCCCCCGCCTGCCCGCCCACGTCACCTACAACGAGTAGGAGCCAGCTGGGACACCCCCTCACACGGCCGTTGACTCAAACGGAGGACACCCGCCGCCGAGCAGACACCTCGCGGGCAGGGCCGCGGCTCGTGGCCGTGTGATGTTCAGACAGCCATAGACTCACGTTCATCGATGACTCGGGACGGTCCGGAAGGGTCGGTCTCCTTGGTTCCGCAACCTGGGAGGGCTCATGGATCGTCGTACGTTGCTGCGCGCCACCGTCGCTGGGGCCGGCGGGCTGGCGCTGCCCTTCACCGCGTGGTCGGCGGCGTACGCCGCGCCCGCGCAGAACGCCGCCGGGCCGTACGGGGCGCTGCAGGCCGCCGACGCCAACGGGATCCAGCTGCCCGCCGGGTTCACGAGCTCGGTCGTCGCCCGGTCCCGGCAGACGGTGCCCGGCACCTCATACGTGTGGCACGACGCGCCCGACGGCGGCGCCGTCATCCCCAACGGCACCGGGTGGATCTACGTGTCCAACGCCGAGACCAGCTCGGGCTCGGGCGGCGGTGCGTCGCGGCTGGTCTTCGACGCCAGCGGCGCCGTGGTCGGGGCGTCGCGGATTCTCTCCGGCACCAACAACAACTGCGCCGGCGGGAAAACGCCGTGGAACACGTGGCTGTCGTGCGAGGAGATCAGCCTCGGCCGGGTCTGGGAGACCTACCCGCTCGGCGGCACCGCCGTGGCCCGTCCGGCGATGGGCCGGTTCAAGCACGAGGCCGCCGCGGCCGACCCGGTTCGCCGCGTCATCTACCTGACCGAGGACGAGACCAACGGCAAGTTCTACCGCTTCGTGCCGACCACGTGGGGCGACCTGTCGTCGGGCACGCTGCAGGTGCTGGTGGCCGGCAGCGCCACGTCCGGCTCGTTCACCTGGGCGAACGTCCCCGACCCGGACGGCTCCCCCACCGCCACCCGCAGCCAGGTCTCCGGCGCGAAGTCGTTCAACGGCGGCGAGGGCTGCCACTACGCGGACGACACCGTCTGGTTCACCACCAAGGGTGACAACCGCGTGTGGCAGGTCAACCTCGCCGGCGGCACGTACGAGCTGGCCTACGACGACAACCTGGTCAGCCCCGGCACCGCCCCGCTCACCGGCGTCGACAACGTCACCGGGTCCACCGCCGGGGACCTGTACGTCGCCGAGGACGGCGGCAACATGGAGATCTGCCTCATCACGCCGGACGACAAGATCTCCGTCTTCCTGCGCATCACCGGGCAGAGCTCGTCGGAGATCACCGGACCGGCGTTCACCCCGGCCGGCAACCGCCTCTACTTCTCCTCTCAGCGCGGCACGACCGGCGCCTCGTCGGGCGGCATCACGTACTGCGTCACCGGCCCGTTCCGCACCTGACCCACCCACCGCGGCAGCGCCGGGCGAGGCATCCCGCACCGCCACGCCCGGCGCTGCCGCCACCGAACCACCCGCCCGACGTTTGCCGGCACGGCCGGAGCGTCGAATACTGGAGCTGAGGGTGTCAACCGAACCACCTCGAGGGCGTGCGACGTCGTGACCGGAAGGACCATCGATCATGGATGCGTCCGAGCTACTGAACACCGCGGTGGCCGATCTGGCCCTGGTGCAGGACGTCGAGCAGGCTCAACGCATCATCCGGGGCGCCGCGAGGCGCCTGGCGAACGCGCACGGCTCCACCGTGGTGCTTCTGGAAGATGGGTACTGCTTCTACGCCGACGAGGACGCGGTGAGCCCGCTGTGGAAAGGGCAACGATTCCCCGTGCGGCAGTGCATCAGCGGGTGGTCGATGCTCAACCGTCAGCCGGCCATCGTGCCGGACATCCAGTTCGACGAACGGGTGCCGCAGGAGGCGTACCGGCCGACATTCGTGAAGAGCCTCGCCATCGTCCCGATGCGTGTCGAGGATCCGCTGGGGGCGATCGGCGCCTACTGGATCCAGCCGCACCGGGTCACCGACGAGGAACTGGCCCGGCTCGAGGCACTGGCCGGAGCCGCCGGCGCGGCGTTGACCCGTCTCATGGCCCCGGAGACGGCCGAGCTGGTGAGCGCAGAAGCAGCCGGCGCACTTGCGTAGCGCGGCACATCATCGTGCGATCCGGCTCGCCAGCGCGGGCCGGGACGAATGGCGGGCTGCGTGCGTCCGCTCCGCGATCGGCGGGCCGCCGGCGCGATCACACCGCTGCCGTGCGGTAAGATACTCGTTCAGGAATTGTGTCAGCACGACCGCAATTGCGGGCGTCGTGTTGACGGCGAGGCGAAAGAACGATCGCCGGTGTCGGACTACCTGGTGCCGTTGCTGCTGAGAACGAAGCCTCCGCCCGCCTGGCTCGGGCTGGTCGTCGCCTTCGCGTGCGTCGCGGCGGAGACCCTTGTGATGTTTCCCCTCCGGGACGGCTCTCGGACGGCCGCCACCGGCGTGGTCTACCTCTGCGGCGTCCTGGTCGTCTCGATGGTGTGGAAGCCGTGGCTCAGCGTCCTGACGGCCGTCGCCAGCGCCTTCGCCTTCAACTACGTTCACGTCGCGCCGTACTGGACGCTGGACTTCACCGCGCGCCGGGACCTGCTGACCGTCTTGGTGTTCATCGCGGCCGGGCTGGCGGTCGGTCACCTGGCGGATCTCGCCCGCGCCCGAGCCGCCGAGGCGGCCGAACGCCGCCAGGAAGCCACCCTCGCCACCGGGCTGGCCAAGCGCATGCTGTGCGCAGCCGATCTGCATTCGGCGCTCGGCTCGGCGTCGCAGCGGCTCGCGCAGGCGCTTGAGCTACGGTCCGCGGTGATCGAGCTCGACGTGATTCCCGGGGACGGGCAGCGGGTCGCGCTCCCGCTGTGTGACGGTGCGACCCGCCTGGGCACCCTGCTGGTCCCGGCCGACCTCCCCGAGCGGACGCTGGAGCGCCTGCGGCAACACGTGGTGCCGACGCTGGAGTGGCTGCTGTACGCGGCACGTGACCACGACGCGATCGTCGACTCGCTGAACGCGAGCCGCAAGGTCGCCCTGCTCGTGGACGAACAGGCCGCGTGGCGGCGCGTGGCCATGCTGGTCGCACGGGGCTGCGCACTCATCGACGTGTTCGACGCGATGACGGAAGAACTCTGCCGGGCCCTCGGTGACGTCCGCACGGCGCTGATGCGCTACGAGCCGAACCGCACCGCCACCTGCCTTGCGGGTCTGAGCGAGCTGGGCGCCCCGATGTCGATCCCGCTCGAAGAAGACAGCATCGTCGCGACGGTGCTGCGCACGAGGCGTCCGGCCCGGATCGACAGCTACGACGGTGCCCCCGGTCCGGCCGCGACGACCGAACGCGGACTGGGCATACGTGCGGCGGTCGGCGTTCCCGTCATGGCCAACGGGCGTATCTGGGGCATGCTCGCCGTCGTGTCGTTCACGACCGAGGCGGTGCCGCCCGCGGCCGAACGGCGCCTGGCCGACTTCAGCAACCTCATCGCGAGCGCGATCGCCAACGCCGAGCATCACGCGCAGCTCGCCGCATCCCGTGCCCGCATCGTCGCCGCCGCCGACAACACCCGGCGACAGTTCGAACGGGCGCTGCACGACGGTGCGCTGCAGCGGGTCGTCTCGCTCGGACTCGAGCTCAGCATGACCGAGGCGTCGATGCCACCGGAGCTGAACAGGTACAAGACGCAGCTGTCACATACCGCACAGGGCCTGAACGGCGTGTTCGAGAGCCTGCAGGAGGTCTCGCGGGGCATCCATCCGGCGATCATGTGCACGGGCGGGCTCGGCGCCTCGATCAAGTCGCTCGCCCGCCGGACCGCGATTCCGGTGGACCTGAACCTGAACATCGACCGGCGGCTGCCCGACCACACCGAGGTGGCCGTGTACTACATCGTGTCCGAGGCGCTCGCCAACGCCGTCAAGCACGCCAAGGCGACCATGGTGCACGTCAACGCCGAGGCGGAGAACGCGGTGTTCCGGCTCTCGGTGCAGGATGACGGCGTCGGCGGAGCCAGCCTCGGCAAGGGGTCCGGACTGATCGGCCTGCAGGACCGCGTCGAGGCCCTCGGCGGCCACATGGAAGTCGTGAGCCCGGTCAGGCACGGCACTGCGCTCCTGGTCAAGATCCCTATCGACGAACGGTTATAGCTGTTCACCGCCGGCCCGGCGCTCCGCGAGCGCGTCCCACGGCGCCCGCCCAGCTCGGTAGCGAGCGGACGCCGTGGACCCTGATCACTGCGGGAAGTCGCCGGGGTCGACCGAGTCGGTGTCGGCGTTGCCGCCGACGCTGGCCTTGAGGGTGATCTCCCAGGTGGTGTACTGCCTGCTCGTGGTCTTGAACTCGAAGAGGTCCTCGAACTTCTCGAACTCGCAGGAGCGGGTGAACCCGGCGACGCCCGCGTCCCAGTCGACGCCGGTGGCCATGTACACCTGGTAGTTGCCGTCCTTGACCTTCTTGACCTTGTACGTCTTGCCGGCCGAGACGTAGACCGTCCAGGCCGCGACCTTGCCGCCGTTCGGGACGAGGCTCACGACGACGTCGGTCGTGCTGCCGCTGTTGTTGATCGTGAATTCGCCGGACCCGTTGAGGGTTCCCTTCTTCACCATGGTGCCGTTCGCCAGCGTGCGGGTCTGCTGGGCGACCGGCGCCGGCAGCCACGCGCCGAACTTGAAGGCGGCCCCGAAGGCCTTGACCGCGTCCCGGAGGTAGGTCGCCGCCGGCAAGCCGCTCACCTGGGCGACCGCCGCGGGACCGGCGCAGATCTCGCCGTTCTTCGCGTCTCCGGTCAGCGCCACGAAGTCGCTGCCCAACGCGTCGAACGCCCGCTTGAGCTGCTCGTGGCCGGCGGCCGCCTCGTTCGGCGGGGTGACGGACGTGAACCGGGGCGCGCTCGTCTTGACCGCATCGGCCAGGGCCTGCGCGGCCTCGACCGTCGCCGCCTGGTTCTTCGCCGCGGCGACCTTCTGCCACGCCGGTCCCATCACCGCGTCGGCGTCGGTCAGGAGCGTCTGGTACGCGGTGGCGGTCAACGGCTCCGGCGCCTTGCTCGGCGTCGGGCTCGCCGATGCGCCGCCCGCCGCACCCGAGGAGGTCCGCTTCTGGTCGGGGTCACCGCCGACGAAGGCCGCAGCCACACCGACACCGCACACGAGCAGGAGCACGGCGGCGACGACGCCGATGATCAGCTTGTTCCTCGACCCCGTGGGCGTGCCCCGGTCGCCGCTGGGCCACCCCGCGCCCGGGCCGCCGATGACGGGACCGGTGGGCGGCGCGTTCCAGCCGGGCGCACCCGTGGGCGGCATCCCGGACGCGTCCGGCATCCCGTACGCGGGCATGCCAGAGGTCGGCGCTCCATACGCGGGCATACCAGAGGTGGGCGCTCCATACGCGGGCATACCGGAAGTGGGTGGACCGTACGCGGGCATGCCGGAGGTCGGCGCACCGTACGCGGGCATACCGGGGGCGGGTGCACCATATGCGGGCATACCGGGGGCTGGCGCGCCAAATGCCGGCATACCGGAGGCGGGTGTCGCGGAGGTAGGCATGCCGGACGTGGGAATGCCGGAGGTCGGCATGCCCGGGGCGGGGGCGTCAGGTGCGCCCCACGCAGGGAAGTCCGGGTTCGGCCCGGTGGGAGAGGGCGGCGTTGTCACGCGTGCACCGTACCGGTTCAGATGCAAGTGCAGGTGCCCCGACCGGCAGTTGAAGATCACTCTGGCGGACCCCGGCGCCGCGACGGCGAGCATCCGATGCGCCGTGGTCGGACTAGACTGATGTCAGTGCAGATCGGTGCGCTGTCCCGGCTGGTGCGACCGACACCCCCGCCCATTGAGTTGGGGATCGCGGTCGCCACTGGACTGACCGTGGTCGAGACCCTGCTGGTCTATCCACTCCGGCAGGCCATGGTGCCGTATTTCCCGGGCATGATCTACATCGTCGGCGTGCTGATCACCTCAATGGTTTGGGGTATGTGGCTCGGGATGGCCACCGCGGTGGCGAGCACCCTGGCGTTCGTCTACTACCACGTCCGGCCCTTCGAGAGTTTCGCCGCCGGGGACGTACGGCAGGTCGTCGACCTGGCGGTCCTGCTCATCGTCGCGGTGGCCACGAGCGCGGTGGCGAATCTGTCCCGGGTGCGTGCCGTCCAGGCCGAGGAGTCCGATCTCACCGCTGAGATGGCCCGGCTGCTGCTGTACGCCGAGGACCTTCCCGCGGTGCTGCCCGCCGTCGCACAGCGCATCGCGCGATCCCTCCAGCTGCCGGACGCCGCGATCCACCTCGCGACCGTCCCCGGCGATGACCGGCACGCGGCGTTTCCCCTGTACATCGACGTCGCCCAGCGCGCGACCCTGGTGGTGCCCGCCGAGACGCCCAAGCAGACGATGCAGCGGCTGCGGGACAGCATCGTGCCGTCGTTGACGCCGCTGCTGAACGCCGGCTGGGAACGTGCCGCCGTGCTGAACTCCCTCGAGACGAGCCGGGAGCAGCTGCGCCGGCTCGCCGCCGAACAGGCCGCGCTGGGGCGGGTGGCGAAGCTCGTGGCCGGCGGCAGTCCTCCGGCCGAAGTCTTCGACGCGATCACCACCGAGCTGCACGGACTGATGAGCGAATACAGCACGTGGCTGTGCCGCTACGAACCCGACGGCACGGCCAGCGTCGTCGCGACCAACCTCACCGACGACCTCACGACCGACGTGCGCTGGCCCATCGACGGCGAGAACGTCCTGGTCAAGGTGCGGAACACGGGGTGCGCCGCCAGGGTGGACACCTTCGACGGCGCGGCCGGCCCCGTCGCCGCGTACGCCCGTGACATGGGTATCCATTCCGTGGTCGGGGTGCCGATCGTGGTCGACGGGCGGCTGTGGGGCGTGGCGGGCGTGGCGTGGGTCCGGTCCGAGCCGCTGCCGCCCGGCACCGAGGCACGCGTCGCGGAGTTCACCGACCTCGCCGCCATCGCCATTGCCAACGCCGAGGGCAAGGCCGAGCTCTCCGCGTCCCGAACCCGGCTCGTCGCCGCCGCGGACCAGGCCCGCCAGCGCATCGAACGCAACCTGCACGACGGCGCGATGCAGCACTTCCTCGCCGTGGCGATGCAGCTCGGTGCCGCGGAGGCCATCCTGCCGCCGGAACTGACGGAGGCCAGGGCGGAACTGTCGCACGCCCGGCGCGGCCTGATCAGTGCAATGGACAACCTGCGCGAGATCTCGCGGGGCATCCATCCGACGTTGCTCGCCTCGGACGGTCTGCCGACCGCGCTCAGGGCGCTCGCCCGAAGATCCCCGGTGCCGGTCGACCTCGACGTCCAAACCGACCAGCGCATGCCCCCGGTGGTCGAGACGGCCGCGTACTACATCGTCTCCGAGGCGCTGACCAACGCGGTCAAACACGCCCACGCCACGGTCGTGCACGTGCAGGCGACCCGGAACGACATGCTGCACCTGTCGATCGACGACGACGGCATCGGCGGCGCCGACCCGCACCGCGGCACCGGCCTCACCGGCCTCCAGGACCGGGTCGAGGCACTCGGCGGGCACCTCACCATCAGTAGCCCCGCCGACGGCGGCACCCGGCTGTCGGCCACCATCCCGACCGATTCCATCCCCCTGCAACTGTCCTGAGTCGGCGCACCGCGGCGGGCCGCCGGTCGAGACGCTGCGGCGGATCAGCCGGCCGGCTGGGTCCCGGGCAGCCCTCGGTCAGGTGGCAGCGATGGAGTAGGCGCCGCTCGCGCAGCCGGTGATGCGCCAGCCGCCCGGCACCCGCTCGGCCGACGCGTTGCGGACGTTCGTGGTGCGGACGGTCGGCTCGGCCTCGCCGGGGAACCAGACGTCGACCTGGCAGTTCGCCGGGTCGGACGGGGCGGTCGCGGTGATCCGCAGGTCGGTGCCGCGGGGGCCCGCCGTCAGTGACACCAGGCGGCCCGGGAAGGCCCGGGGGTAGGCACGCGACAGCGGTTCGGCGAAGGGTGCCGGCGGTGGGATCGATTCGCCTGTACGGCAGTCGACCTCGACCAGGTTGCCGGACGTGGTCGCGTCGGCGCCGGTCTCCGGTGAGCCGCAGCCCTGCCGCCAGACCCAGAACGCGCCGCCGATACCGAGCCGGTCCTGGGCCGCGGCGAACCGCCGCACCTTGGCAGCGTCCGTCGCGGGTTCGCCGAACCAGCCCCATTCGCCGGGCCACAGTGCGGCGCCGTAGGCGGCGGCCGCGCGGGCCGACACGGTGAGGTTCCGCTCGATCGACGCGATCGTCAGGCCCAGGCTCTGATCCATGCTGATGGACTCGCTGTACGGGTGCGGGGCGAACACCAGTTGCCGGTCCGCGGTGAACTCGGGTGGCGGGGCCACGTCGAAGCCGAGGCCGGACCACAGCACGCTCGGCTGGAAGAAGACGAGGTGGGGGAAGCCGCCTGCGGCGCCCTCGGCCGCGCGGATCGCGGTGATGGCGGCGTCGTAGAACCGGCCCAGCAGCAGCCCGGAGCTGGTCGGCGGGTTGGGTCCGATGCCCGGCTCGTTGAGCAGGTCGTACCCGGCGACGGCCGGTTCGCCGGCGAAGGCGCGGGCGACGAACGCCCAGGCGCGGACGAGCTCGGTCTGGAGGCCGTCGCGGTCGGCGTACAGGTTTCCGTACGCCGTCGCCACCGCGGGCGCGAGGTCCCGGGCCAGGAACTGGCAGTGTGCCGTGCCGTCGGTGATCGTCGCCCAGGCCGGCGCGCCGTCCCAGCCGGTGGTCGGGGTGGTGCCGCCGCCGCATTGCTCGGACGGCCGCGCGAGGGCGTTGCCCCACGCGTCCTGGTGCATGTCCAGCACAGTGTAGATCCCGTGTGCCTTGGCGCCCGTGACCGCCGCCTGGATCTCGCGGAGGTACGACTGGTCGAACCTGCCCCGCTCGGGCTCCAGCCGCGACCACGACATGCCGAGACGGATCACGTTGAAGCCCATCGCCGCCATCTGGGCGAAGTCGTCATCGGTCAGCGGCCGCGTCGCCGGTACCGCCGGATCGCGCAGGTAGTAGTCGATCAACTGGTTCACGTTGACGCCCCGCAGGATCACCTGCCGGCCGGTGACGTCGCCGATCGTGGCCGGCCCGTCGCGCCGGGGCGCCGGGTGGACCAGGAGCCGCTGCATGCCGCCGGTCCCCGCGACCGCGGCGACGGACGGCGGTCCGGGCTGGACCGGCGCGCCGATGACCGGCGCGAGCGCGAGGAGCAGCACCCCGACCGCCACGAGGACCGCCAGCCGCGGTCGCGTGTCGGGACGCAGCAGCAGCACGGACGGCCACCGCGAGCCGATCCCGGCAACGATGAGCGCCGCGGCCGGGCCGACGGCCGCGCCGTAGCTGAGCCCCGTCGCGACGCTGATCAGCGCGGTGCCGATCCACCAGCTGTCCGGCCCGGCGCCGGAGAGGTGGTCCGACAGCGGCGCGGTCGCCGCGCCGACGACCCCGAGACCGAGACCGCCGACCACCGAGGCCAGCCACACGGTCACGCCGCTGCCGGACAACCTGCGCCCGAAGGCCCGCACGACCGCCGCGACGACGGTGAGGAACACGGCCATGCCGAGGAGGAAGCCGAGCACGCCGTTGGCGGCGGTCGGAGCGATGAGGAACCCCGCGAATGCGTATCCGACCGGGCCGCCGCGCCACCACTGCGCCGCCGGTCCCACCGCGGCGAGCACGGCCACGGCGAACACCACGAGCACTGGCGCGAGGACCGGTTGCGCCGCCGGGGGCTCGTCCCGGGAGCGGGCCGCCGGGCCGACGCGGACGGCGAGCGCGGCGCAGCCCGCCACCAGCGCGCCGACGACGACGTACTTCAGTGCCGCGAAGCCGCTCGTGCTCACCGCGTACCGAAGCGCCGAACCGACGGAAAGATGCCGTCCCAGCACGGGAATCGCCGACACGAAGCCACTCGCGGCGCTCGCCCAGGCGCCCGCGCCGACGGTCGCGACCCAGGCGGCGACGAACACCCACCGGGCCGCCAACCGCCCGCCGGCGAGCAGGACCGGGAGCGCCGCGCCGGCCAGCAGGACCGGAAGCCCGACGACGAGGGGTGCCCAGCGGTAGGTGCTGCCGGTGCCGGCGAGGGGCAGTCCTCGACCGCCGACCGGTGCGAGCAGACCCGAGGGATCCGTCGCGGCGCCGACCGCGACGACGGCGATGAGCAGGGCGACCACGGTCGCGGCGGCGCGGGCCTGCGGCGCGGCCCAGATCCGTCGGAGGGTCATGAGGGCGAGTTGGCAGTCATAGTGAACGCGATTCTTACTCGCGTTCGGCGGTTTGTCAGCCCCTTCCAGCCACGTCGTCGGCCGGTGTGGCGGCGGGTGCAGCACCCGCCGCCACAGCAGCTCACCTTCTGTAGTGCACGGCGATGCGGGCCAGCTCCGCTCCTCGCCCCTTCATGTACCGCTGCCCGACCCAGGACGTGAAGGCGGCGAGCGCGGCCGGCGACGAGCCCGGCGACCACGCCTCCTCCTTCGTCAGGTCGAAGTAGGTGAGCAGTTTGAGATCGGGGTACGCGCCCGTGTGCAGCGTCGCGTTCATGTTCCTCAGCCACTGCGCCTTGTCGCCGCCGTCCTCGGTCGACGCGAACTCGGCGATCGTCACGGGCCGGTTCGGCGCGACGGCGCGGGCCTTGGCGTACGCGGCGGCGAACGTCTCGTCGAAGGTGGTCCAGTGATCGCCGGTCGGGTCCCACGACGGGCCGAATCCCCAGTTGTAGCCGTCGATGCCGACCCAGTCGACGTACGCGTCGCCGGGGTAGGCGGCCGCCGGGTCGTTGTAGGGCGCGTCCGGTGACGAGCCGTTGTTGTAGGCCCACACCCATTGCACGTTGCGCGCGCCGGCGGCCACGACGAGGTCGTGCACGTGGCGGTACGCCCGCACGTACTGGGCCGGGTCGGCGTTGTTGTTGGCGATGCCCCACGGATACCAGTTGCCGTTGAACTCGTGGCCCCAGCGGACCAGGATCGGCATGCGCACGGCGGCGAACTCCTTGGCGCGCGCCGTGATGTAGCCGTCCCACGAACCGTCGATGATGTCCTGCAGGTGGATCTGCGCGGGGTCGTCGGGGCCGAGGGCGGTGTCCCAGGGTTCCCAGGTGTAGTGCGGCATGATGCCGTGGCGCCAGAGCGTCCTGGCCTCCGCCACCGGGAAGGGACGGCCGCTCGCCCAGCTGTCGAACCACATCACGCTGGCGGGCGTGACGCCGTACAGGCTTCTGACGTTGGCGGCGATCGTGGTGGGGTCCTCCTCCCGGAACATGCCCAGGTACCGCGTCGGCGCCGTGTCCCGGCCGGCTCCGGCCGCGGCGGTGCCGGCGCCGGACACCACCAACGCGACGGCGGCGGCCGCCGCGCACAGCAGTGTTCGCATCCGCATGTTGCCTCCCAGTCGATGTTGAGAGCGCTCTCCCGCCGGCTTGTTGATAGACGCCGACGATTGGTAGCGCTTCCAGTTTCAAGCTAGCGGCGGGCGGTCGCGACGTAAAGAGGCAGGGCTCGATCCTTGACAACAGCGCCGCAGGGTCACACGCTGTCATCGACGCAGCCGGGTCAGATCGACTGGAAGCGCTTCCGGTCTCCCCCAACCTGCCGGCACCGCGTCCGGGATCCCGCCAAATCCCCGTTCGTCGTGCGTGAGCAGCGGCTCCGCACGGCTTGTAGGACTGGAGACCTCACATGTTGCGGACTCGATTGACCGCGTTGGTCCTCGCCACCATCGGCCTCACGGCCGTGCTGAGCGTGCCCCACGCGGAGGCCGCCATCGGACCCAGCTTCGTGGACAACCTGAACTCGTTCGACACCGGTCGCTGGCACAAGGCCGACGGCTACAGCAACGGCGGCATGTTCAACGCCGGCTGGCGCGCCGACCACGTCTGGTTCAGCGGCGGCGTCATGGGCATCAACCTGGACACCGCGTCCTGCCCGGGCGGCTGCTCCGGCAAGCCCTACGCCTCCGGCGAATACCGCAGCAACGACCTGTTCACGTACGGGCGATTCGAGGCCCGACTGAAGGCCGTCAAGAACCCCGGCACGGTGACCTCGTTCTTCACCTACACCGGGCCCAGCGACGGGCAGCCGTGGGACGAGATCGACGTGGAGATCCTCGGCAAGAACACCAACCAGCTGCAGACCAACTACTTCACCGGTGGTGTCGGCGGGCACGAGACCGTCATCAACCTCGGGTTCGACGCCTCGGCCGGCTACCACGACTACGCCTTCGAGTGGTGGAACGGCGGCACCATCAACTGGTTCGTCGACGGCAGGCTCGTCCACCAGGAGAACGGCTCGCGCGGGGCGCTGCCCACCCACCCGCAGCGCATCATGATGAACCTGTGGCCCGGCGTCGGCGTCGACGGCTGGCTGCAACCGTTCAGGTACCCGGGCAGGACCCTGACCGCCACCTACGACTGGGTGAAGTACACCCGGTACTGAACCGGGGTCAGGCCGACTCGCGCACGACGAGCTTCGCGGGCAGGATCAGCGACGCCGGCTGGGCCCCGTCCAGCAGTTCGACCAGCATCCGGGCGGCCTCGCGACCCAGCGACTGCACCGGCTGGTGCATGGTGGTGAGCGTCGGGTCGGTGTGCAGCGCGATGGGCATGTCGTCGAAGCCCACCACGGCGACGTCGCCGGGCACCGCGCGGCCGGCGTCGCGCAGCACCCGCAAGGCCCCGGCCGCCATGTTGTCGTTGGCGGCGACCACGGCGTCGAGGTCCGGATGCGCGTGCAGCAGCGCGCGCATCGCCTCGGCGCCGCTCGCCTCCAGGAAGTCGCCGGGAGCGGTCGCGTACGGCTCGAGGCCGGCCAGGAGCAACGCCTCCGCATAGCCGCGAAGGCGCTCCCGGCCCACGGCGGTGTCCTCCGGGCCGGTGATCATCGCGATGCGGCGGCGCCCGGCGCGCAGGAGATGCTCGGTGGCGGCCCGCGAACCGCCGGCGTTGTCGACGTCGACGTAGTACGGCGGCGTCCCGTGAACCGGCAGGCCGATGAACACCGTCGGCAGGCCCGACTTCGTGGCGATGTCGATCATGGGGTCGGCGCCGCGCGTCGCGACCAGCATCACGCCGTCGGCCCCCCGGGTCTGCAGGAAGTTCCGCAGCCGCCGCTGGCCGTGATCGTTCGTGGCCAGGCTGAGCATGAGGTGCAGGTCGGTCTTCTCCAGCGCGGCGGACGCGCCGACGATGACCTGCGCGAAGAACGGGTCACCGAACACCTCCGGCCCCTCGCCGGAGACCGCCAGCACGACCACGCCGGTCTGGCGGGTGGCCAGCGCCCGCGCGCTGCGGTTGGGGGTGAACCCGAGCTCCCGGATCGCCTTCTCGACGGCGTCCCGCTTGGCGCGGCTCACGTTGGGCCCGTTGTTGATCACCCGGGAGGCGACGGTGCGGGACACCCGGGCGCGCTCGGCGACCTCATCGAGGGTCGGCGGTCGAGACGGGACCGGTGACGGCATGCGTGGTCCCTCCGCTCACGGTCCAGCCATGGTAGGTAGCCCCGCACGGACCTGTAAAGTTCCCCGACCCGCGGCTTCGCGGTGCGGCCGGCGATGCCGCTCGGCCCGGTCGTCGGCATGCTGACCGTGTGCCTCGGCCTGCTTGAGCGGGCCGGCATCGGCACCGTGGCCGGGTTGGCGCTGCTGGTCCTCGTCCTGCTCGTCAGCTCCAAACCCGGTGACACCTATGGATTGGCTGACGAGGTGATCGGCGATCCGGCCGGGGCTGCGGAGTCCGGCACCCCCGCGTAGTCGGGCAGCTCGATGCCGTTGATCGCGCGCCCGACCAGCTCGGTGAACCATTCGCCGGCGAAATCGGGGCCCGGCTCGGCGTCTGGCCCGGGGACGTCGCGGGTGCGGGCGTTCAGCCGGCCGATCTCCTGGTTGGCCTCGACGAACGAGCGCATCCGCGCCTCGTAGCGGGCGAACCCGGCGGCGGGGTCCCACCCGGCGGCGGCCAGCTCTCCGGCCAGCAGGTAGGCGCCGACCAGGGCCAGCCCGGTGCCCTGCCCGGACATCGGCGACGAGCTGAACGCCGCGTCCCCGAGCAGCCCCACCCGTCCGCTCGACCAGCGGTCCATCACCACCTGGGCGACCTGGTCGAGGTAGAAGTCCGGGGTGTCGTCCAGGTGCGCGAGGATGTCCGGGCTCAACCAGCCCAGGCCGGCCATCCGTTCACGCAGCAGCACCTTCTGGGCCGCGACGTCACGGTAGTCGACGTCGAAGTCAGCCGAGGCGAAGTAGAACATCGCCATCGCCCGGGTGGCGTCCTGGATGGGTCGCAGGAGGGCTGAGCGCCCGGACTCCTGATCCTGGTGCTCGAGCAGCCAGCGGTCCAGCCCGAACTCGTTGGGCACGCTGTAGAAGGCCAGCACGTGCCCGAGGTGGCGGAGGAACCGCTCATGCGGCCCGAAGACCATCGCCCGCAGCGCCGAGTGCAGCCCGTCGGCCCCGACCACCAGGTCGAAGCGCCGCCGGTCGCCGCCCGCGAAGGCCACGTCGACCCCGTCGGCGTCCTGGGTGAGTTCGGCGATCCGGTCGCCGAAGATGTACTCGACGCCGTCGCGGGTGTCGTCGTAGAGCACCCGGGACAGGTCCCCGCGCAGGATCTCGATGTCCGCGATGAACCCGTCGCCACCGTCGTCGTCGGCACGGAAGGTCTCCAGCACTCGCCCGTCCGCGTCCACGGTGTGCGCGCCGGCGGTGTCGGTGCACGCCGCGCGCACCGCCGCGTCCAGCCCCATGCGCCCGATGACCTCCTTGGCCACCCCGCGCGCGTCCACCGCCTGCACAGGCCAACTTCTGTCGGTGTGTCCAGCCGTATCGACCACGGATCCGCACAAACCTATCGGGAGTCGGCCAAGATACGACGGAAACCGGCAAACAGTGATCTCGGGTTAACGGTGCACCTGAAAGCGCAGGTGAAGCACCCGGTTGCCCTGAATCACCACGTCAGGTTCCTCCAGCAGGTGCTGCGCGTGGACCGGCCCGAAGTAGCGCTTGCCGGACCCGAACACGACGGGGACGACGTCCATGCGCACCTCGTCGATCAGGCCCGCGGCAAGCACCTGGCCACCGACGTCGCCGGCGGCGACCTCGACCACGCGGTCACCCGCAAGCTCCTGCGCCTTGGCCACGGCTGCCTCGACGCCGTCGACGAAGTGAAACGGCGCCTCGGGGTCCCAGCCCTCGGGCGCCGGCCGGTGCGACACCACGACCACGTGGTCGATCCCGCCCGGAGGCTTCCCGTCCCAGCCGTCCGTCAGGTCGAAGACGTGGCGGCCGACGACTGTCACCCCGATCTGGTCCCAGTACGGCCGGGTGTAGTCGTAGGACGTCTGCGACACCTTCAACGCGCCGCTCTCGTCCAACGGGACGTCACCGCTGGACAACCAGTCGAACAGCGGTCCGGGCTGGTCGTTCTCGTCCGCGACGAAGCCGTCCACCGACACCGAGCTGTACATGACCACCTTGCCCACGCGGCTCTCCTCTGCTTTGGGATGCCCCAAATTAGCGTGCCGTGAGCTGTCGCTCTTGTAAGAAATCAATCGGCCGGCAGCGGCCAGCCGTCGAACACGTGGCCGGGATGTTCGCGCAGGAACCGCCGCCGGACCTCGACGTACCGGGTCGGCGTGAGCCCGGTGAACGCCCGGAACTCGTGGCCGAAGTGGGCCTGGTCGAAGTAGCCCGCGCGACCGACGAGGTCGCCCCAGTCGATCGGTCCGGCGGGGTCGATCGCGAACACGGTGGCGGCGAAGCGGTGGGTGCGGGCCAGCCGCTTCGGCGTGACGCCGATGAGCTCCTTGAACCGCTGCGCCAGATGGGTGCTGCTGACACCGGCTGCCACGCTCAGGTCGCCGATCGCCACCGCCCCGCCGGTCGCCGCGATGACGCTGCTCGTATGGCGGACCAGGCCCAGGCCGGCGGTCTCGCACAGCCGTCGCATCAGCTCCTCCTCGAGCAGCGTCAGCATCTCGTGCGGTCCGGGCGCCGTCGCCAGCCGGTCTCGCAGCTCAGCAACGGCGGGCCGGCCCCAGACCTGCTCCACCGTCACCGGCCGGTCACACAGCTCGGCCGCGGGCATCGGCAGGAACGGCGCCAGCCCCCACGGCTTGACGTGCACGCCGACGGACCGGGTCGGGAGTGGGTAGCTGAACTCCAACGCACGGGTGGGCGTGGTGACCACGCAGCCGTCGGCGTACTCGGCCGTCTCGATGTCGGTGCCGGCGCGGATGCGGAACGGCGCCCCGAGGTTGACGATGAGCAACGCCGCCGGCATCGGCGGCAGCGTCAGCCGGGCGTACGGCGGCGCACCGTCCAGGTAGTACAGGTCGTCGATCAGCCCGTCCAGCGGCGGTCGCGGCACTCTGGACACGTACTCCACGCCCACAGCATCGCCGACGCCCCGCCGGCATCGCGCGCCGGGGCTCGCACAGGGGTACTACCCTCCGCGGCATGTCTGAAGATCATGTGTACGGTGTGCGGCTCTTCGTCCCGGGGGTCGCGGCGACGATGGCGCAGTGGCAGGACTCGCTCGGACGGTCCGGGCTGACCCTGGACGGCAAGTCGCTCACATCGCAGCGCCTCGGCTTCCGCGCGCCGGTGGACTGGGTGGAGAACGACGGCTCGTTCGGCCAGGCGTTCGGCTACGGCACGATGTCGGCGCAGGAGCAGTCCGCCATCGCCGCGGCCGGCAGCGCTCTGGTCCTGGATCTGCCGGTGTACCTCGATGCGGCGGCGGACGAGGTCGCGACGCTGATCGCCGCGCTGGGCGACGCCGGAGCGCTGGGCGTGCGGCTCGAGCAGTCGAAGCTGGGCTGGTCCGTCCCGCACTGGCTGGAGAGCCTCGAGGGCGGCGACCCGTGGCTGCTCTACCGGTGCGCCGTCGTGGTGCTGCAGGACGGCGGTGTGTCGCGAACCTGCGGCATGCACGCGTTCGGGCTGCCGGACGCGGAGGTCGAGGCCGCACCGTCCGAGGCCAACCGGCTCCTCGGCGAGCTCAACGTGTACCAACTGGCCGAGGACCCCGTGCTGGTCAGCGGCGACACCTTCAGGCCCGACCTGGACACCCCTCGCCGCCGCCTCGAGCGCTGGCCCGACGACGGGTACCCGACGGGCCACCCCTGCAACAACCCCTTCGGCACCTGGCGTCTGGGCCCCGAGGGAGGCGAGGCGGATCCGCGGCGCGAGCTTCAGCCCGTGTTCATCCCCGCGCTGGTGGCCCTCCTCCACGCCGCCGAGGCGGAGGCCGGCCGGCACCTGCAACGCGAAGAGGTGGAACGCATCACCAACGAAGGCGCCTGCATGATGATGACCCACGCCAACGCGCAGCAGCTCGAACGCAGCCGCGGCTACGCGGACCTCGAGCCCGACCTCGCCTGGTGGCAGTGGCAGCTCGTCCGCGAATCGCAAGGCTGACACCGCAGCGATCCCGGCGGTCAGGTCGGTGCGGACCGGAGGGTTTCCACGACCGGGTGGCGGGTGGCGGCAATCGCGGGGACGGCGGTGAGCGCGGCGACGGCGAACAGGACGCCGAGTGCGGTGGCGAGCAGCCACGGACCGGGCGGGTACTGGACGTCGCCGGTGCTGACGAGCGCGACGAGCCCGATGCCGGCCGGGATCCCCGCGGCGACGCCGGGTATGGCGGGAAGCAGCTGCGCTGCCGCCAGGCCCGCGCCGGCCTGAGCGGGCGTGGCACCGAGCGCCCGCGCGACGGCCAGCGGCTGCCGGGCGTCGAGGAACGCGGTCCAGGCGCTCACGACGGCGTTGATGAGCGCGAGCACGCACAGCACGACGGTGAGCAGGAGCGCGGCCTGCTCGCCCCGTTGCCACCGGGGGTCGGCGAGCTCCGCGGCCAGGCCTGTTGCGGCGGCGGCGAGCCCGATCACGAGGTACTCGGCGACGTGGCCGGCGGCGATCATGGCCGGTCCGGCGCCGGCGGCCTTGAGCAGCCCGACCCGGCGGCGCCGGGTGATGATCCGGCCCGCGACGATGCCGGCGACCCCGGCCAGCGCGAGGCCGCTGAGCAGCCAGCTGCCGACGAGCAGCGTGATCTGCGCGTCGCTGTACAGGCGGCCGTTGAGGTGGCCGATCTCCTGCCACGTGGTGAGCTGGTCGCCGACGGCGTACGTGGTGCTGGCCGCCGGGTCGGCGAGCTTGAGGTTGAGGGTGTACGACAGCGGCTGGCCGCCCGCGAGTGTGGCGATGTCGCTGCCGTCGACCCAGACGAGGCCGCCGCGCTCGACCAGGATACTGCCGGGGTAGTGCCATCCGGCGTACGGGTACGTCGCTCTGGCGGCGGTGACGGCGGTCCCGGTCACGCGCCGCGGATGGCCGCCGATGTCGACCGTGTCGCCGGTGCGGATGCCGAGGGCGTCGGCGAAGGCGCGCTCGACGACCACGCCGCCGGGGCGCACCCAGGTGCCGCCGGTCACGGCGGGCCGGTCGATCGGTGCGGGTGCGGTGTCGCGGCCCTGGACGACGACGTGCGCGGACGTGCCGCCGGCCGTCATCGTCAGGTACGCGATCGGGAAGGGGCCGCTGTGACCGGTGACGCCGGCCGCGGTGGTCAGCGGTGCGAGCTCGTCCAGCGCGGCCTGGCCGGTGGCCCGGGGTGTCACGATCACGTCCGGGCCGGCGGTGGCGGTCCGGGTCTGCTGGAACGGCCGTTCGGCGAGCTCGTTGAGAGTGAGGCCGAGGGTCAGCGTGGCGGTGGCGGCGGTGATGGCGACCAGCAGCAGGACGGTCTCGGTCCGGCGGCGGCGCAGGTCCCGCACCAGCAGCCGGCAGAGCAGCAGGAGGCGACCGGACACGTCAGTGCCGCCCGTCGCGGACGGTGCCGGCGAGCTGGTTGTCGTCGGCGAACGCCCCGTCACGCATGGAGATCACCCGGTCGGCGACCGCCGCGATACGGGCGTCGTGGGTGACCACCACGAGGGTCTGTCCCGCGGTGCGCAGCTCCTCGAACAACCGCAGCACGTCCAGGGTGGCGGCGCTGTCCAGGTTGCCGGTGGGTTCGTCGGCCAGGACGACCAGCGGCTCGTTGCTCAACGCGCGGGCGATGGCGACCCGCTGGCGCTGGCCGCCGGACAGCGCCGAGGGCAGGTGGCCGGCGCGGTCGGCGAGCCCGACCCGGTCGAGCAGGTGCAGGGCGTGCCGGCGCGCCTCGCGGGGCCGCCGGCCGGCCAGCAGCGCGGCCAGCTCGACGTTCTCCACGGCGGTGAGCTCGTCCATGAGGTGGAACGACTGGAAGACGAACCCGACGCTGTCGCGCCGCAGCCGGGCCAGGGCCCGTTCGCTCATCGTGTCGATCCGGTGGCCGGCCAGCCACACCTGCCCGCCGGTGGGGCGTTGCAGCCCGCCGAGCAGGTGCAGCAGGGTGGACTTGCCGCAGCCGCTGGGCCCCATGATCGCCAGTGCCTGCCCGGCGGGCACGTCCAGGTCGACCTCGTCGACCGCGCGGACCAGCCCGTCGTCCTCGCCGTACCGCCTGGTCAGCCCGCGCGCCCGCAGCACCGTCGATCCGGTCACGCCCCCGCCTTCCGTCCGGTCCGGTCACGCGCGGTCCAGATGCGCTCGCACGCCTCCAGCCACTCCAGGTCGGCCCGCAGCCGCAGCACGACACCCTCCAGCAGCAGCCCGGCGACCGGGTCCATCGACCGGTCCAGCGCGCTGCCAACCTCGGCGGTGGCGATCTTCCGCCATACCTTCGCAGCCGATATATTGAACCGCGTGGAAACCCCACTGCGTGAACCGACATTCCTGATCCTCACCGCCCTCGCCGGCGAGCCGATGCACGGCTACGGCCTGATCGCCGAGGTGGCCCGGCTGTCCGACGGCCGCATCTCGCTGCGTCCCGGCACGCTGTACGGCGCGCTGGACCGGCTGGTCGACGCGGGCCTGGTGAGCGTCGACCACGAGGAGATCGTCGACGGCCGCCTACGCCGCTACTACCGGCTCACCGAGCCGGGCGGCGACCTGCTGGTCGCAGAGACCGAACGCATGCGCCGCAACGTCGAGGCGGCCACCACCCGGCTGCGCGCCATCAAGGCCGCACCCCGCCTGAGCAGAGGACTCGCATGAGCCCGCCTGAACCCGCTCGGTGCGATGCTCGATGACGCCGGCCCCGGCCGGCCCCAAGTCCCGGTGTGGTCGTCCATGGCCACCGCCGCGATGCTGGTCGCCGTGGTGGGACCAGCACTGCTGACCCTGGCCCTCGCCGCTCAAGGCCGGCGCTCGACAGGTGGCCGGCCGCTGCCGGCCCACTGCCCGACTTGCGGCGCCCCGTCAAACTCCGCGTAGTACGCCACCGGCGGTCGGATGCACACGGATGGAAGGACGCACGGCGTGGAGGAATGGGAGTTCGACGACGACGTCATGGAGCGGTTGACGGCGTCCGACGGGTTGACCGTCGAAGCACCCGCGTTTCGGCCGGAGCTGGCACAGGCGGTGGTGACGGCACTGCACGCCGAGTACGACATCGATGTCGTGGTGGGCTGCCTGTCGCTGGGCACGCTGCCGACCCTGCTCGAGACCGCAACGGCCGAGCCCGACGAGGAAGCCCGTGACCTGCTCGACGAGGTCATCGAGCAGCTGCTGTCGTCCCAGCCCGACGAGAGCTATGCCGCGGTCCGGCAATGGGCGGCGGCCGACGACCCGCGCGTGCGCGCCGCCGGGCACCTCGGCCTCGGCCGCTTCCGCGCCGCCGGCGACGACTCCTGGCTCGCCGGCGGCTGGCTCGACGAGGACGAGGCGCTCGTCGAGCACGGGCTCGCTGACTCCGACCCAGCCGTCCAGGCGGCCGCCCGCACCGCATACCTGGCCGCCGACGAGTGATCTGGACGGGTGACGGTCAGGTGAGGAGGGCGAGGAGTTCGTCGGCGGCGGATGTCGCGGCGACGCGATGGATGCGCGCGAGTGCGTCGAGCGCTGCTGTGATTGGTTCGGTCCGCAACGTCTCGGCGATGAGCGCGGAGCATGCCGGGTGTTCGGGTGCGGTTTGCGCGAGCAGCAGCAGCGTTTCCCGACGTCGTGACGGTTGACTGGTCGCCCTGATCGCCGCGGATGCCGCCGCGATGAGGTCATCGACGAGGTCGAACCGACCGTCGCGTCGGGCATCTTCGATCGCCGTGATGAAGTCCTCCGGCGTTGCGCTCGAGGCACGGGGTTCCGCGTTGGTGGGCGCCGATTGTGTAGTGCCGGCGGTGCGGGCCTTCGCCGTGTCGGTGAGGATTCGGTGTGCCCATTGCCGCAGTGGGTGGTCGTCGATGCGGTTCGCGTCTCGGGTCAGGCGGTCGAGGTCGGCGGTGCGGGCGCCGTGCAGCACGATGGCGAACCATGCGTGGGCGGCGCCGCTTGGCGGGCGTACCTGGGCGGCCGCCTGTTCGGCGGTTGTCAGGTCGCCCGCGGCGGCGGCTCGGGCCGCAGCGTCGATGAGTGTGTCGGTCCGGCGGTCTGGGATGTCGATTGCGGTGGCCAGCTCGATGGCTCGGGCCGGTGAGCCTGCACTTGCGACGTAGGCGAGGGCCAGGGCTCGCTGGTCCGGGTGGTTGATCGCTCGGGCCACCTCGGTGGCGGCGTCGAGATTGCCTGCTGCGATGGCTGCTGCGACGTGGGCCTGCTCGGCGCGGGAACGTTCGTCCGGGTTGCTGATGGTGGCGGACAGGTGACGCATGACAGCCAGCAGTTTGTCGGTGGTGGCGTGGTCGGTGTCGCGGACCGCGACCCGCACGCGGTCGGCAAGCCGCTCGACCGGTCCGCAGGTCAGCGGTCCCACCTCGGCCAGCAGGGCGGCCGCGGCCGGCGGTTGCAGTGCCATCGCGACCGCGACGAACGCCTGGGCCCGTTGGGCCGGGTCGGTGACGAGCCGGGCCGCGTGTTCCGCGGCGGCGGTGAGCCGGGCCGAGCGCGCGGGGTCGGCGGTGAGGGTGCACGCCGCGGAGGCGAGGGTCTCGGCCTGCCATTGCGGATCGGGCACGGCACGGGCAGCGGCTGCGGCGATGTCCAGCAGCGCCCGGCCGCGGTCGTTCTCACCAGCGGTGACGGCACCGTCTGCGACGAGGATGAGCAACTCCAGGTCGCCGTGCTCACGGGCGATCTCCTCGGCCGGGCCGAGGTCGCCGTGCTCGATCGCGATCGAGGCGATCCGCGGGACCGCGCGTGCTCGGACCTCGGGGTTGCCGATCCGGCTGGTTGCGGCGGTCGCGGCGGCGTAGTCACGGCGGACCGCGTGAGCCAGAGCGATCTTCTGATCCAGCCGGTCGTGGCTGCCGCTGGGATGGCGGATCAGTTCGGCGGCCCGCTCGGCGGCGGCGATGTGCCCGGCGTCGGCGGCTGCTTCGGCAATTCGACAGAGGGCGTCATGTCGCCGGTACGGCTCGGCAGCGGTTACGGCGGCCGCTGCGGCGGTGTCGGCGTCGCCGAGCTCGGCCATCGCCGTGACCGCGGCGTAGAGCGGATCGTTCCGTCCTGCGGGTTCCTGGCGGGCCGCGACGACGACCGCGTCGGCGAGCGCGGTGCGGGCCTCGACGACGTTGCCGCGTTCGCGGTGGATGAGCGCCACGGTCACCAATCCGTCCGCCCTGCCGGCCTTGGCGGCGTCGCGTCCTTCGACCTCGGCGACGGCGATGTCGCCCAGGGTCGCGATGGCGCGCACCGCGCTGAGCCAGGCATCCCACTGCGATGTGTCAGCGTCGGGCTCGGGCCGGACCAGTGCCTCGGCCAGCGCGGCCAGGCACGCCTCGGTGTGCTCGCTCGTAGCGGTGGCGATCGCTGCGAGCGAGCTCATCCGCTCGAACGGATCGGGCACCGCCATGGCCCGCGCCACTGCTTGCTCCGCATCGCCGACAGCGGCGAGGGTGCTGACCAACTTTGTGTGGTCGAACCAGCGCCCACCGGTGAAGGCTTCGGCGGCCGCGGCGTCGATCCAGGTGCGGGCCCGGGTCTGGTCGCCTCGCTCATACATCGCCCGAGCCACATGGGCCAGCGCCGAGGGCCCGAAGGACAACGACAGACGCTCGGCCCTGACGACGTCGCCGGCGGCTACGGCGGCCAGAGCGATCATTTCGAGGACGTCGTGACGGCGGTTCCGGATCGCGTCCGCGACGGCCTCGGCCTGATCGAACTCGCCGGCATCAGCCGCGGCGACCGCCGCCCGCTCGAACAGGTCGTCTTCGACCCGCCAGGGATCGAGGGTCCGCACATCCGCCATCTGCGCCGCAGCCGTGTCCTCGTCGTCGCTGGGCAGGTCTGGTCGCCTCCGGGCCCAGACGATGGAGTTCCACAGTGCGGCGCGTTCGTCGGGATCGGTGCTCGCGAACGCGCTGCGTTCGGCCGCGCGCAGCAGATGGCCGGCGCGGTCGGTGTCACCGCGACGAGACGCGGTGCGGGCCTCATCGACGAGTGCTTCAACCGTGAGCCCGGGACTCTCCGTGCGGTCTGCCGGCTCGGCGGGAGGTGGCGGGCTCGGCACGGCGGGGGTGGCCGTGGCCTCGGCGATGGCCGCCAGGGCGGCGTCGCGTTGGGTCGGGTCCGGGATCGACCGGGCCAAGGCATCCGCGCGGGCCGACTCGCCCAGCCGGGCCCACAAGGCCGGCAGCGGCACCGGAATGTTGCGGTTCCGGCGGGTCAGCACCGAACGGTGGACGGCAAGACGGGCCAGAGCGACGAGGTCCGGGCGACGCTCGCCGGCCAGAGCATCCTGGGCTGCGACGATCTCCGTCAGTGCGGCACCGTCCGCGCCCGACCGGTCGAGCAGACGGGCGTGCCGGGTCGAGTCGGTGGCCAGCGCGACGATCCTCGGGAGGTCCATGGTGTTCAGCAGCAGGCCGAGGTACCCCTGCAGGAGGTATCCGGGTGTGTCCACCGGCCAACGCCGCCGCCGGTACGTGTCGGCCCAGTCGTGCAACTGTTGGCGGCGCGCGTCCAGCGCGCGGTCGCCAAGCAGGGCAAGGGCCTCTCGCTGCAGCTCCTCGTGACCCAGCACGTAGGTCTCGGCGCGATTCGGGTCGCGCTGGTGTGTGCCGCCGGGTTGGTCGCCCTGGCGCGGATCGGCCGAGGCCCAAGGGTCGCGGCGGACGGTGAAGGTACGGCCGGCGACTGCGCCCAACCGGTCTTCGACCTGCCACGGGCGGCGGCCGGTGAGTTCGGCCAGGTCGGCCGCGCTCAGGCCGCCTCCGGCCGCGGCGACGAACGCCAGCAGGTCACCGTCGGGGTTGTCGGCGGCGAGCAGACGCTTGAGCTCGTGTTGGGCTGTGGTCCGGATGACGGCGGCATGTGGGGAGGGGGTCAGCGGGCGAACGATCGCCGGGTCGCGCAACGGATGGCCCGGCGGCACGTCCGGCGGCAGCGGCGGGTTCGGCCTGCCGGTGACGATGACCCGCAGGCCGGCCGTAGGCCGGGCGGGCAGCAGGGCGGCGATGCTGTGGCCATCGGGTCCGGTTGCGGTGCCGTGGTCCTCGTCCAGGCCGTCGACGACGAGGACGAGGCGCTCACCACGGGCCTGGCAGTCCGCTGCCGCCTCCTCCAGCACGGCGAGCAGATGAGCCTCGCGAGTGGCGGGCGTCAGCAGCGCGGGAGCCGGGCGGCCGAGCAAGGTCAGGAGCTGTTCCAGCACGACGTCAGCGAAGGCGACGCTGTCGTCCTGACGGGCCAGTCGCGCGGTGACGAAGAACGACACCAGCCGCACGTCCTGCGGAGGGTGCAGCACAAACCAGGCGATGAGGGCCGACTTGCCGACCCATGCGGGGGCACGCAGCCACAGGTACACGTCTGCGTCCGGCGCGGTGCAGAAGTCTCGCAACGCGGCCAGCTCCGCCTCGCGTTCCAGTAGCTCGGCGGGGGCGATGCGGGCCACCTGCTCCAGATACGCCGACCTGACCGGCTCAACCGGCGGCAGCGGACCGGCGGCCTGGTGATACTCGATCGTCACGTTGCCTTCGACGACTCCGGTGTTCGCGAAGCCGCCGTTGCTGGCTGTGGCACTGCCGGAGTCATTGACACTGATCCGACCTTCATCGGACACGGCTGACACGGCCTGGCCGGACGCGTCGAGGTCGGTCACGACCGCGAGCGACGCACGACACCGGAAATGGCGGACGAGCCGGTGCCCTCGGCGACTGCGTCTCCGGACCTGACCACCCGCACCGGTCCACCATCCCCGGTGAGATCAGCCCCGGTCACAGCCTGACCGCCACCCGTCGCCTCAGCGTTGCCGGTGTCCTCGACATGATCAGGATCGGACATCGATGCTCCTCCAGCCACCGGCAACAGATACGGAGCGCCCAACGCCAGCAGCGCCACCACAAGCCCCGCAACACTGATGAACGCGTCCGCCTCATCGGGGCCAACCACGACCAGGTACACCGACACCCCGACCACGAGCGCACCGAAGACCGTCCGCCCCGCCCACACCCACCGCCGACTCCGGACCGGCATCACGATCCACCCCCTGCCGCGCTGGCCACGAGCGACGCACGGTCAGCGTATAAGCACCCATCAACCTGAGGTGATCATGCAGTCACCCTTTCGAGATCCCGCGGTTGCGCTACCACCTGACGGACGGCGACGTCACGAACTGGTCGAGGAAGGTCCGGATTGTTGCCGGGTCGATTCGGGCGATCTGCTCGAGCGGAGTTGTCCAGCGCCCGACGGCGAGCGCCTCTGCGATCAACCTTCGGGCGCGGTCGGGTTCAACGACATCGGCAAGGTTGGCCAACGCCGCCGCCTGCGACCACGGATCGGAGTCGGACCGAGCGGTCTGTTCAGCTTGCGCTGCCAGGGCCGTGGCGCGCTCGTGGTCGCCGGCGGCGGTCACAGCGGCAACCAGCTCGACCAGCGCCTTCGCCCGCCAGTACGGCTCAGCGATGTCCTGGATGACCTGTTCCGCGCGGGCAGCCAGTGCCTTGGCCTTCGGGTGGTCGCCGGCGGCCGTGGCTGCCCCGACCAGGCCGATCAACGCGCGCGCGTACTCGTCCGGGCTGGCGACGATGCGGACCTGCGCTATGAGGGCCTCGGCTCGTTTGTGGTTGCCGGCAGCGGCGAAGGCAGTAGCCACGCCGATCAACGCATGTGGTTGCCGGTAAGGGTCAACGATGGATCGCGCCATCTTGCCGCTCCGGATTGCCGAGGCTTGTGCCTCGGCGTGACGGCCGGCGGCAGCCGCCGCCGTAGCCAGCCCGGTCAACGCCAGTGATCGCCAGTACGAGTCGGCGATGGACCTGGCGATCTTCCGGGCCCGGTCGTGGTCGCCGGCGGCGATGACCACGGCGGTCAACGCCTCCGCCCGCGGGCTGGAGCCCGCGATCGCTCGGGCGATCTTCTCGGCTCGCTTGATGTCGCCGGAGGTCGCGACCGCCTTGGCGACATCGGTCAACGCGGCTGCCCGCCAGTATGAGCCGGCGAGGGACCGCGCGATCTCCTCGGCTCGGTCGTGATCGCCGATGACAGCGAGCGCTGTGGCCACCTCGGTCGACACATGTACCTTGCGGTCTTTCTCGCCGGCGATGGAGCGGACGTTCTGTTCGGCTTCGATTGCCAGCGCTTTGGCCCGGTCGAGGTCACCGGCTGCGGCGATCGCGGTTGCCAGATCAGTCAGGGCCTGTGCCTGCGCCTCCTGATCGGCCAGGGAGCGGGCGATCTCGGCGGCACGCTCGTGGTCACCGGCGGCGGTGACTGCGGTGGCAAGCCCATGCAACGCCCGTGACCGCTTGTCCGCATCGATGATGGAGCCGGCCAGCTGTTCGGCTCGGGATGCCAGCGCCATTGCCTTGTCACGGTCGCCGGCCGCGCTGAATACGGCGATCAGGCTGGTCAGCGCCCGCGCCTGCTGGCCAGGGTCGCGAGTGGGGGAAAGCGTGTTCTGCTCGGCCTGGAGTGCAAGGCGTCTGGCTCGGTCGTGGTCACCCGCTGCGGTGGCCGCGGTGGCCAAGTTGGTCAACGTGGCGGGCCCGAAGAGTGAGTCGGCTCCGGAGCGGGCGATCCGTTCGGCTTCAGATGCCATGCCCTGGGCCCGGTTGTGGTCGCCGGCCACGTCGAGCGCGGTGGCAAGCTCGAACAACGCTCGCCCACGCGAGTACCAGATGAGGGAGCGGACAATCAGTTCGGCCTCGGTTGCCAGCGCCCCGGCCTTGTCGTGTCTGCCGGCGGCGGCCGCTGCGGCAACCAAGGCGGTCAAAGCACGAGCCAGGCAGTGCGGCTCGGTGAAAGAGCGGGCGATCCGCTCGGCCCGTGCGTGATCCCCAGTGGCAGCGACCGCGATGGCCAGGTCGCTCAGTACCCTCGCCTGCTCCTGCGAAGTGCCGATCGCGTCGGCGATCTGTTCGGATGCGTCGTAGTCACCGGAGGCGGTGACGACGGCCGCCAGGTCGATCAATGCCCGCTCGCGTTGGTCGAGGTCGGTAATGGATCGGGCGGCGGATTCGGCTTGGGCCGCCAGGACCCTGGCCAGGCTGTGGTCGCTGGCGCTTACGGCGCCGGCCAGGTCGATCAACGCGTTTGCCCGCGAACTCGGACTGGTGATGGAACGGGCGATCTGTTCGGCTTGGGCTGCCAGCGCGTTCGCCCGACCGTGGTCGCCGACGGATGCGGCCGCGGTGACGAGGCCGGTCAGCGCTTTCACTCGCGCGTCTCGACTGGTGATGGACTGGGCGAGTGCTTCGGCGCGGTCGGGTTGGCCGAGCGTGACCCAGACCGCCGGAAGATTGGTGGGGATGTTGGCATTGCGGTCGGCGAGTCGGTTTCGGTGCCAGGAGAGGCGCAGCGCGGCCAGCAGGTCAGGTGGCGGCTGTGCGATCAGCACCGAGAAGGCGGTGGCGATGTCGATGAGCGCCGCGGTGTCAGCCCCGGTGATGTCGAGGAGCCGATCCTGGCGCGTGGTGTCGGTGACAAGGGTGACCAGCCGGGGAAGATCGCCGAGCTCGGCGAGCAGTCGGGGGTAGCCGTTGAGGAGATATTCAGGTGTCGTGGGCGGCCAACGTTCGCCGCCGGGTGGAGTGCGGTAGCCGTCGGCCCAGCTGTGCAGCCGCTGTTGGTAGCCGACGATGCGGACCCCGATGTAGCTGATCGCGGCCGCCTGAAGTTCTTCGTGCCCGAGCAGGTAGACGTCGCGCCCGGTCGTCGGGTTCCATTGCGCCAGGCGGCGGGTAAGGGTTCGACCGGCGACGGTGTGGAGAACGTCTTCGATGTGGACCAGCCCGGCGCCGGTCAGCTCACACAGGTCGCCGCTGGACAGGCCGCCGCGGGCAGCGGCAAGAAAGCCGAGCAGATCCTGTTCGACCCGGGTGCCCTTCAGGAGGCGTTTGATCTCGACCTGCCCGAGACGCTGCAGGTCGCGGGCGTGCGGCGAGTCGTCGAGGAGCCGGATGATGCCGGGGTCGCGCAGGGGGTGCCAGTCGGGGACGTCGTCCGGGACGGGTGGGTTGGGACGGCCGGAGACGATGATCCGCATGCCCGCCGGTGGGTTGGCAGGTAGGAGTGCGGCGATGCTGTGGGCGTCGGGTCCGAGGGTGACACCGCGGTCTTCGTCGAGACCGTCCACGATCAGGACCAGACGTCCGCCGGCGGCGTGGCAGCCGGCGGCGGCTCGGGCGAGAAGGTCGTGCAGGTGCGCTTCGCGAGTGGCTTCGCTCATCGTCGCGGGTAGGTCCTGCCCGATCAGGGCGGCCAGTTGCTCGAGAACGACGGTGGTGAACGCTTCCCGGGTGTCCTGCCCGGCCAGCCGGGCCGTGATGAAGAACGACACGACCCAGATCCGCCCGGCACGCCCTTCGCCGGCGTGGAGGACGAACGTCGACAACAGCGCCGACTTCCCCGCCCACGGCCCGGCCCGCCACCACGCATACGGACCACGCTCACCGTCCACACAGAACGCGGCGAGCTCCGCCAGCTCCGCGTCCCGGCCCAGCAACACCGGCGGAGCGATCCGCCTCACCTGCTCCCGATACGCCGACCTGACCACCCGAACCAACGACACCGGGGCGGCAGCGTGAAAATGCTGGTGAACCTCGGTCGTCACGCGTCCCGGATATTGATTGATCTGGACATTGTGATCACCGATCTGCACACCTTGACCCGACTCGACGTCAACGTCGAACCGCCCGACAGCGGGCCTCCTTTCAGGCCCAGACGAGGAAGCCGTGCCGGACGACGCACTCACCGACGCCACACCTCCCACCACTCGCATCCCCGTCTGATTCTGACGTACGGACAGCCCGACCACCGGGCGTGGCGGCCGGGACGTTGACGACCTCCACTGAACGGAGGTGGTTTCCACACGTTCGTCGGAGCGTGGGGGCCCTACACTTCGCCGTGTGGCGGGGAACGCGTTCGCGGATTCGTGGCTGGCTATCGATTACGGCACCTCCAACACGGTGGCGATGCTCTCGTATCCCGACGGCAGGGTCCGGCCCATGCTGTTCGACGGGTCGCCGCTACTGCCGTCGACCGTCTGTGTCGGCGCCAACGGGCAGATCCTGACCGGTCGGGCGGCGCAGCGGCAGGCGCGGCTCGTGCCGGAGTCGTGCGAGCCCAACCCGAAGCGCCGTGTCGACGACCGTAACCTGCTGCTCGGTGAGCAGAGCGTCCCCGTCGTGGACCTGGTCGCCGCGACCCTCGGCAGGGTGCGGCAGGAGGCCACGCGGGCGCTGTCGATGTCGCCGTCGCGGGTCGTCATCACGTACCCCGTGGAGTGGGGCCCGGCGCGCCAGTCGGTGCTCGTGGACGCGGCCCGGCAGGCAGGGCTGCCGCAGGTGGTGCTCGTCCCCGAGCCGACCGCGGCCGCCACGTACTTCGCCACCGTCCTCGGCCGGGAGCTGCAGCCCGGCGGCTGTGTCGTCGTCTACGACCTCGGCGCCGGCACGTTCGACGTCAGCGTGGTGCAGCGCGGGCCGACCGGGTTCGCGCCGCTGTCGTACCGCGGACTCGACGACTTCGGCGGGCTCGACCTGGACGAGAGTGTGCTGTCCATCGCCGGCGACGCGGTCGCGGCGGCCTCCCCGCAGGAGTGGCAGCGGCTGCGCTCGCCGCAGAACACGGCGGACAGCCGCGCCTTCCGGACGCTGTGGCAGGACGCCACCGAGGTGAAGGAGGCGCTGTCGTCCCAGTCGTCGGCGGCCATGCTGGTGCCGCTCGTCGACCGCGAGGTCATCGTGGGCCGCGAGCAGTTCGAGGAGCTGGCCCGGCCGCGCCTGGCCGACACGGTGCGGATCACCACGCAGTGCATCCGTGAGGCCCGCATCGAGCCGCAGCAGATCGGCGGTGTGTTCCTGGTCGGCGGCGGCACCCGGATCCCGTTGGTGTCGACGCTGCTGCACACCGCGCTGGGCGTCGCGCCGACGGTCCTGGACCAGCCGGAGCTCGTCGTCGCCGAGGGCGCCCTGCGCGCGATGGTGGCCACCGGCGAGCCCACGGCTCCGGCGTTCGCGGCGGCCTCTTCGGGTGGCCGGGTGCCGGCGCAGGCGGGACCGGCTCCGGTCAGCGCACCGCCGACGGTGACGAGCGTGCCGCCCGCCCCGGCCAGCGCACCGCCCACGGTGACGAGCGTGCCGCCCGCCCCGGCGCCGGTCAGTGTCCCGCCGGTCCCGACCTCGCCGGTCGTCGGCTACCCGGGCACCGCTGAGTACGCCGCGCCGCCCGGACCGTTCCCGCCCGCGGTGTCGAGCGACCCGTTCCCGTCGAGCAACGAGTGGCCCGCCGCGGCACCCGTCTCCCCCACCGTCGCCGCGCCGGCGCCGCAGCCGCGCCGCCCGGCCGAGTTCGCCACCGCGTCCGGGAGCCCTCTGCTGCGCATCTTCCTGTCCTTCGTCGTGGGCATCGGGGTGTCGATCCTGGGCACCTGGATCGCCTACCAGGTGGGCGAGAACCACGGCGACCACTGGCACCACGGCAATTACGCCGCCGCCATGCTGGTGCTGATCGCGGTCCCCGGCGCCCTGCTGGTCACGCAGGCGTTCGCCGGGATCGCCCGGTTGTCGCGCCGCACCAGGCTGCACATCGACGAGGCCGGCATCCGTGTCCTGGCCGGCGACCCGGAGTCCGAGGGCCGCTGGCGGGCGGTCGGCTGGGCGGTGCCCGCCGTCGCGTTGTCCGCGGTCTGCCTGTACTTCTTCCCGTTCTGGGACGTCAGCGACGACGGCCAGTGGACGATGGCGGTCCTGTCCGGGATCGGCCTGGTCGGGATCGTCGTCGCGGTCGTCCAGCTGGGCCGGGGGCAGGCGCGGCGGATCACCTGGCTGACGCTGCACCGCCGGTCGCCGCAGGCCGGTGACCCCCGCGCCGTCATCGAGGTCGACAGCTACCCGTGGCCGCAGCTGCGGGGCGTCGCCGTGCGGCGGGTCGGCGCCGCCCGGCGCCAGGCGCTCGTCGTCGTGCCGGTCGACCGGGGCGAGCTGCTGCGCCGCCCCTCGGTGCACCGGCGGGCCATGCGCGACGGCATCGGCTTCGTCGCCGCCGATCTCACGTCCGCCGGCATCCCGGTCGCGCCGGTCATCAGCGTCCTGCACGACCACGCCGGCGACCGGCTCGTCGGCGCGCTCGCGATCTGAGCCACCGACGCGCTCGTCAGGCCACGACCAAGAGCAAAGCCAAGCGCAAAAGCCAAGCGCAAAAGCCAGGAGCAAAGCACGGTCAACCCGCGTGGGTGAGGTCCTCGGGCACGACGATCCGCTCGTACATCTCGTCGCTGACGCCCCGCCGCAGCGCCGCCTCCTTGAGGGACAGGCCGTCGTCGATGGCAAGGTGCGCGATCTCGGACGCCTTGTCGTAGCCGATGACCGGCGACAGCGCGGTGACCATCATGACCGAGCGGTCCACGTTCTGCCGCAGCTGGTCGCGGTCGAGCCTGACGCCTTCGACGAGGAACTCGCGGAAGTGCTCGGCGGCGTCGGCGAGGATGCGGATCGAGTGCAGGACGTTGCTGATGACGACGGGCCGGAAGGCGTTGAGCTCGAAGTTGCCCTCGTTGCCGCCGATGGCCACGGCGGTGTCCGACCCGAGCACCTGGACGCACACCATGAGCATCGCTTCGGCCTGGGTGGGGTTCACCTTGCCGGGCATGATCGACGATCCGGGCTCGTTGGCGGGCAGGAGCAGCTCGTGCAGGCCGGTACGCGGTCCTGAGCCGAGCCACCGGATGTCGTTGGCGAACTTGAACAGCGCCGTGGCGATCCCGCGCAGCGCGGCCGACGTGCGCACGAGCGGGTCCAGGGAAGCCTGGGCGGCGAACTTGTTGGGCGCGGTGACGAACGGCCGGCCGGTCAGCTCCGCGATCACCGCGGCGGTGTCCTCGCCGAAGCCGGTCGGGGCGTTGAGGCCGGTGCCGACGGCGGTGCCGCCCATCGCCAGCCGGTACAGGCCGCGCCTGGTCGAGGCCAGGTGTTCGACGGCGTCCTCGAGCTGGGCGGCGTAGCCGGACCACTCCTGGCCGACGGTGAGCGGGGTGGCGTCCTCCAGGTGTGTCCGGCCGATCTTCACGACGTCGGCCCACTCGCGGCTCTTGACCACGGTGGCGTCGTGCAGCCTGGCGAGCGCCGGTAGCAGGTGCTCCTCGATCGCGACGACCGCGGCGATGTGCATGGCGGTGGGGAAGGTGTCGTTGGAGGACTGGCCCATGTTGACGTCGTCGTTCGGGTGTACCGGCGTCTTGCTGCCCAGTTTCCCGCCGACAAGCTGGATCGCGCGGTTGGAGATCACCTCGTTGACGTTCATGTTGGACTGGGTGCCGGAGCCGGTCTGCCAGACGTACAACGGGAACTCGCTGTCGAGGTCGCCGGCGATCACCTCGTCGGCCACGCGTGCGATCAGGTCGGCCTTCCACTGCGGCATCCGCCCGGCGCGGGCGTTGACGATCGCCGCGGCCTTCTTGACGTAGCCGTAGGCGTGGTAGACCGCCTTGGGCATGCGGTCGTCGCCGATGTCGAAGTGGACCAGGGAGCGCTGGGTCTGCGCGCCCCAGTAGTGGTCGGCCGGGACGGCGACCGGGCCGAGCGAGTCGGTTTCGGTGCGGGTGCCGGTGGCGTCGATGCCGATGGGCACGTCGCGCACCTCGGGCACGCGACGGCCAGCGGGCTTGGGTTCGGCCATCTCGTCACCCTGCCTTGACCGGACGGTACTCCGGTTGCCACATCGCATCCCGTACCTGCCGTGCCGGGTCGGTGAGCTCGGCACGGGCCAGATCCTCGTCGGCGGCCCGCTGCGCCACGGCGGCCGCGACGGTGGCCGACACGTCCCGCAGGTTCTCCACGTGCGGCAGCAGCGACGCGCCGGGTGTGCTCACGTCCACCAGGCCGGCGACGGCTTCGGCGGCGGCCGCGAACATCCCGTCGCTGATCCGCTTGGCCCTGGCGACGATGGCGCCGAGGCCGAGTCCGGGGTACAGCAGGGCGTTGTTCGCCTGCCCGATGCCGTAGGTGACGCCCTGGTAGGTGACCGGCGGGACCGGGATGCCGGTGGCGACGAGGCCACGGCCTCCGGTCCACGCGATGAGCTGGTCGGGCATCGCCTCGATGCGTTCCGTCGGGTTGGACAGCGGGAAGATGATCGGCCGGTCCACGTGCCCGGCCATCTCCTTGACGATGCCTTCGGTGAACGCGCCGTGCACGGTCGAGGTGCCGACCAGCATGGTCGGCCTGCCGTTCGCGACGGTCTCCCGCAACCCGATGCGGCCGTCCCGTCGCCAGGCCGCGACCTCGCCGGCCGGTCGGGCGTACGGGGTCTGGTAGTCGCGCAGGTCCGTCATGTCGTCGGTCAGCAGCCCCTGCTTGTCGACGCACCAGATCTGCCGGATCGCGGTGTCCCGGTCCGCTCCGTCGCGGACCATCGCGTCGCGGAGCTGGTCGGCGATGCCGACCCCGGCGGTGCCGGAGCCGAAGATGACGATCCGCTGGTCCCGCATCCTGGTGCCGGCCACCCGCACCGCGCTCAGGGCCGCGGCGAGCACGATCGCGCCGGTGCCCTGCATGTCGTCGTTGAACGTGCACACCTGGTCGCGGTAGCGCTCCAGGATCCGGCGGCCGTTGCTCGGGCCGAAGTCCTCCCAGTGCAGCAGCGCGTTCGGGAACAGCTTGGTCGCCGCCCGCACGTAGGCGTCGATGAACTCGTCGTAGCGTCGCCCGCGTTCCCGGGCGTGCCGGTTGCCGAGGTAGTCCGGGTCGTTGAGCAGTTCCCCGTTGTCGGTACCGACGTCGAGCGCGACCGGAATCACCCGGCCCGGGTCGATGCCGGCCGCGGCGGTGTAGACGGCCAGCTTGCCGACCGCGATGTCGATGCCGCCGGAGCCCCAGTCGCCGATCCCCAGGATCTCCTCGGCGTCGGAGGCGACGATCAGGTCCACGTCGTCGGCGCCCAGCCCGGTGTCGGACAGCGCCTTCTCCACCCGGTCGGGTTCGTCGACCGACAGGTACACCCCGCGCGGGCGGCGGTACTCGTGGCTGTACCGCTTGATCGCCTCACCCACGGTCGGGTCGTAGACGACCGGCAGCATCTCGCGCAGGTGCTCGGCCAGCAGCCGGTAGAACAGCACCTCGTCGTTGTCCTGCAACATGGCCAGGAAGACGTTCTTGTGCAGGTCGGAAGGCTGGCGGTGGTACTGCTCGTACACCCGCCGCACCTGGTCGTCCAGGGACAGGACCGCCGGCGGTAGCAGCCCCTCCAGCCCCAGCGCGGTGCGCTCCTCGTGGGTGAAGGCCGTGCCCTTGTTCAGCAAGGGTGTGCCGAGCACCTCCGCGCCACGGGCCGTGGTGACGTATGCGCCGTTTTCCGACCGGAACTTCCGCTTCGCGGCCACCCGCGTGCCTACGGTCATCGAAACGCCTCCGAGTCTGCTCAGTCACGTTCACAACCGCCGGTCCATCTACCCGCTGTCGGCCGAGTACACCTCGGGCCGGGGCGTCACGGCGGGCTGGTCGCGGCGAGAACGGTGCGACCGTCACGGAGGAGGGCGAGGTCGAGGGCGACCTGTCTGGAGGACCAGCCGTTGAACGCGGCGCTGTGCCGGAACCGCTCCCGCAGTTCGGCGGCGACGAGATCGCGCATCGGCCGGGCCGCCGACCCGATCGTGGCGAGGTGGGCGGCGATCTCCAAGCGGCGTCGCGGCTCGGCGGTCCAGAGCCGGGTGAGGGCCGGCAGCGGGGTCTCGGCGTCGCCGGCGATTCGCCAGAGGGCCTGGGCCACGGCGACATGGATGTCGTCGTCGGCGGTGTCGAGCAGGGCGCGCAGCGGTGCTTCGAGGGCGGCCCCGGCCGGTCCGAGCCGGCCGGCCGCTTCGGCGGCGAAGTGCGAGGCGTCCCACGGGTCGTCGAGGTGGCGGCCGAGCAGCTCGACCGACTGCGTCGCCTCCCCCGTGACCTGCCACAGTGCGACGGCCGCGACGACCCCGCCGTCGCGGTCGAGCGTGGCCCGCAGTGCCGGGACGGCCGCCGCCGCGGCCGGGCCGATGCTGCCGAGGGCGGTGGCGGTGATCAGGTCGATCGGTCCGGCGAGCAGCTCGGGCACGGCCTCGGCGGCCGCCGGGCCGAGCGCCGCGGCGACCCGGGTCAGGACCCTGCGGTGTCCGGCCGCGGCATCGCCGGTCGACCCGGCGCAGCGGCGCAGGACGGTGGGCAGGAGGTCGGGCGCCGTCGTGGCATACCGGGCCGCGAGCGGGGCGGAGTTGCCCGGCGGGATGTCGCGGTCGACGATCGCCCGGACGGCGGGCAGCGCCCGGTCGTCGTCGAGCGCGGCCAGCGCCCACACGGTCGGGCCGACGGTCGGCTCCCACCCCCGCCAGGTGACGACCCAGGGCGGGGGCCCGTCGCCGTACCGGGACTCCGGCGCGGCGGATGCGACGGCGGCGGCCAGCGCATCGGCGGCGGGTGCGGCGAGCGCGTCGAGATGGTGCAGGACGAGCGCGGCCCGGCCGGCCAGGCGACCGTCGGCGAGCTGGGCGCCGACGAGCGCGACGAGGTCGGTGTAGTCGCCGCGCCAGTACCCGACGAGGCCCAGGGCCGGGCGCAGCGCGGCGGATCGCGCCGCCGGCGGGCCGGCCGACAGCAGGCCGGTGAGCAGCGCGACGCGGTCCTCGATCCGCTCGTCGAGGGCCAGGCTGAGGTCTTCCACGAGCGCGTCCCGGCTGCCGGCCGGCCGCAAGCCGCTGATGTGCGTGGGCGTCACCGCCGAGGAGAGGTCCTCCCAGCGGGACACGTCCAGGGCCGGCAGTGTCTCCGGCGCCACCCCCTGCAGGTCCGCCCGGAGCAGCTCGACGACGGCAGGGATCAGGTCACCGGCGAGCGCTTCCGGGGCCGTGTCGACGAGGTCGGCGGCCGCGGCGAGCCTGCACCGCACGTCCGCGGCGGCGGGGCCGGGTGCAGCGGACCAGTCTGTGAACCAGTTCGTGAACCAGGTGCCGACCGCGGCCGGGTCGACGCCGGAGACCAGGCCCGCGGCGGCGAGCCGGCCCAGGCCCGCGACCGCCGCGGCGAGCGCGCCGCGGACGTCGGGGTCCGGCTCGGCCG
>NZ_JBEXUD010000020.1:0-185996 GCF_040614215.1 Dactylosporangium sp. NPDC006015 | reverse complement strand
GAGCACTCGTCGGCGTCGGAGTACAACGAGCTCGAGGCCCTGCAGGCGCGCCTCGACAGCTCGTTCGCCTCGGCCACGCAGCTGCACACCGACGGTGGCAGCGCCGCGCTGGGTGTCGCCTCCAACTGAGTTCGCCCACGAACGGCCGGCCCTCAGAGGGCCGGCCGTTCGCCGTTTTCAGTGACCCAATACAGGGTGCGGCACGTACGGCGCCTCGAGGCGCTCGATCTCCTTCTCGTCCAGGGTCAGCTCGGTCGCGGCGATCGCGTCCTCCAGGTGCGACAGCTTCGTCGCGCCCACGATCGGCGCCGTGACGACCGGCCTGGACAGCAGCCACGCGAGCGCCACCTGCGCCGGGGCGACCCCGCGCTCGCCGGCCACCTCCGCGTTGACGTCCACGACGGCGAAGTCGTCGTCGGTGTACATGGAGCTGAACGCGTCGCTCGCGGCCCTCGTCGTGCGCCGCTCGTCGCCGCGCCCGCGGTTGCCGGCCAGCATGCCCCTGGCGAGGGGGCTCCACGGGATGACGCCGATGCCCTGGTCGGCGCAGAGCGGCAGCATCTCCCGCTCCTCCTCGCGGTAGACGAGGTTGTAGTGGTTCTGCATCGACACGAACTCCGTCCAGCCGTTGGCCCGGGCCGTGTGCTGCATCTTCGCGAACTGCCACGCGTACATGCTGGAAGCGCCGATGTAGCGGGCCTTCCCCGACCGCACGACGTCGTGCAGCGCCGCCATGGTCTCCTCGACCGGGGTCTCCGGGTCGAAGCGGTGGATCTGGTACAGGTCGACGTGGTCGACGCCGAGCCGCCGCAGCGAGTTGTCGATGCCGGCGAGGATGTGCTTGCGCGACAGCCCCGAGTCGTTTGGCCGGTCGCTCATCACGCTGTACACCTTGGTGGCCAGCACGTAGTCGTCGCGGCGCGGGAAGTACTTCGCCAGCAGCCGCCCCGTCACGGTCTCGCTGGCGCCGAGGGAGTAGACGTCGGCGGTGTCGAAGAACGTGATCCCGGCCTCGACGGCACGCCGCACGAACGGGTCCGCGGCCTCCTCGTCGAGCACCCAGTCACGCCACGCGGGATCGCCGTAGCTCATCATGCCGAGACAGATCTCGGAGACCTTCAGCCCGGTCCGGCCAAGTCGCACCTGCTTCATGTCTGAAAAACTATCGCGGTGCTAGGACGACTTCATCTCATCACCGATACCCGGCCCGGCCGCGACGTCCTCGGCGTCGTCGGGCATGCGCTCGCCGCCGGCTTCACCGTCGTCCAGGTCCGCCCCGAGGACAGCGTCACCGACCGCGAGGCGTACGAGCTGACCCTGCGCGTCGTCGCCCTCTGCCGCGCCGCGGGCGCCGTCTGCCTCGTCAACGACCGCCTGCACATCGCCCTCGCCGCCGGCGCCGACGGCGCCCACGTCGGCGCCGACGACCTGCCCGTGTCCGCCGCCCGCCGGGTCCTGGGCCCGCACGCGATCCTCGGCGCGACCGCCCGCAACCCCGTCTCGGCCCGCCAGGCGGTCGCCGACGGCGCCTCCTATCTCGGCGTCGGCCCCGCGTACTCGACCACCACGAAGACCGGCCTCCCCGCCGCCATCGGCCCTTCCGGCGTGCGCGCCGTCGTCGAGGCGGTCGACGTCCCGGTCATCGCGATCGGCGGCGTCACCCCGTCCCGCGCCGCGACCTTGTTCGCGGCGGGCGCCCACGCCGTCGCCGTCGTCGGCGCGATGAGCGCCGCCCCCGACCCGGCCGCCGCGGCGGCCGCCGCCTTCGCCGCCGTCCTCGCCGCCGCCCCTCCGTCAACGGCCTCCCTCCCGACACCACCTTCCCCGCCCGATCCCATGACCGCTTCGACCGCCACTCCTTCGCCGGACAAAAGCGAAATGTCGGATAAATCCGGGCGCTTGCGTCTGGATTTATCCGGGGGAGGCGGCGGGTCTCGCCCGTTCGAAGGTGACGGCCTCCGTCCGTCTGGGGAGGGCGGTCTGCCGCGCTCGCTGGGCGCCGGCCACGCCGGTGGGCATGCGGCGTCGGGGCAGGGTCCGGCTGGAGGGGTGGCGTGAAGGTCGGGATCGTCGGGGGAGGGATCGTCGGGCTCAGCGTCGCGTGGGAGCTGGCGCGGCGTGGGGAGCAGGTCACCGTGTACGACCGGGACCCGCGGCGGGGGGCGGGCCGGGTCGCGGCGGGGATGCTGGCGCCGGCGGCCGAGGCGAACTTCGGGGAGGAGGCGCTGCAGGGGCTGATGCTCGAGTCGATGCGGCGGTGGCCCGGGTTCGCGGCCGAGCTGAGCGCGGCGACCGGGATGCCGCTGGGGTACCGGACGGAGGGGACGCTGCTCGTCGCGCTCACCGAGGACGACCTCACCGAGGTGCGGCGGCTCGTCGACTACTACCTGCGGGCGGGGCTGCCGGTCGAGCCGCTGCGGGGGCGGGAGCTCCGGGAGCTGGAGCCGATGCTCAGCCCGCGGGTGCGCGGCGGGGCGAAGGCGGCCGGGGACCACCAGGTGGACCCGCGGCTGCTGCTCGCGGCGCTGCGGTCGGAGCGGCTGCCGGTCACGTGGGTGGAGCGGGACGTCGAGGATCTGTCCAGCCTGCGGGACGATGTGATCATCATCGCGAATGGGATCGGGATCGGGCGGCTGACCGGGCTGCCGGTGCGGCCGGTGAAGGGACAGTTGCTCCGGTTGCGGGGGGCCGAGCCGCTGCTCACGCACGTCGTGCGGGGCGTCGCGCTGGGGCGGCACGTGTACCTGGTGCCGCGCGCCGACGGGGAGCTGGTCGTCGGGGCGACGGAGGAGGAGCGCGGTGCCGACACGACGGTGACCGCCGGTGGGGTGCTCGACCTGCTGCGACCGGCCGCGGACCTGCTGCCGGGGGTCGCCGAGCTGGCGCTCGCGGAGACCCTCGCCGGCCTGCGGCCCGGGACCCCGGACAACGCCCCGATCCTCGGCCGGCTCGAAGGGCACCCGCACGGGAACGTGTACGTCGCGGGCGGTCACTACCGGCACGGGGTGCTCCTCGCGCCGGTCACCGCGCACGCCGTCGCCGACCTGGTCACCAAGGGATCGACGGATGTGGACATCAGCGCATACGGGGTGGGCCGCTTTACCTGAGGACCGCGCCGGGGTTATGGTCAGCTCGTACCCCACGGGAGTCCGGTATGACCGGGCTGAGAGGGGGGCTGTCAGCCCCCGACCGTCGAACCTGATCCGGATCATGCCGGCGCAGGGAGTCAGGAGTGAGCCGTATGCAGCTCGTGGTCAACGCGGTCGCCGCCGATGTGGACGACACCGCGACCGTCGCCGACGTCGTCCGTGGCCTCGCCGGGGTCGCCGACCCGCGGGGCGTCGCCGTCGCGTTGAACGGGTCCGTCGTGCCGAGGGCCGACTGGGCCGGGACCAGGCCGGTCGACGGCGACACCATCGACGTCCTCACGGCGGTCCAAGGTGGCTGACCTCGGCAACGGCGCCATCGGCGGCCTCAGTAGTGCCGCCGGCAACGGCGACGGCGCGAAGCTCAGCATCGCCGGGGAGGACCTGCCGTCGCGGCTCATCCTCGGCACCGGCGGGGCGACCAGCCACGCCGCGCTCGAGGCCGCGATCCGGGCCAGCGGCACCGGGCTTGTCACGGTCGCGCTGCGCAGGCTCGACCCGGGCGCGCCGTCGCTGCTCGACGTCGTCGAACGGTGCGGCGTGCGGGTGCTGCCCAACACCGCCGGCTGCTACACGGCGACCGAGGCGGTGAAGCTCGCCCACCTGGCCAGGGAGGCGTTCGACACGGCGTGGGTCAAGCTGGAGGTCATCGGCGACGAGGAGACGCTGCTGCCCGACGCGGTCGAGCTGGTCACCGCCGCGGAGCGGCTCGTCGAGGACGGGTTCACGGTCCTGCCGTACACCACCGACGACCCGGTCCTCGCCCAGCGCCTCGCCGACGCCGGATGCGCCGCGGTCATGCCGCTCGGCGCGCCCATCGGCTCCGGCCTCGGCATCCGCAACCCGCACAACATCGCGCTGATCCGGCAGAAGGTGGCCGTGCCGGTCATCCTCGACGCCGGGATCGGCACCGCCTCCGACGCGGCGCTGGCGATGGAGCTCGGCTGCGACGGGGTGCTGCTCGCGACCGCGGTCACCCGCGCCGAACACCCCGCGCGCATGGCGGAGGCGATGCGGCTCGCCGTCGAGGCGGGCCGGCTCGCACACACCGCCGGGAGGATCCCGCGCCGCCTGTACGCGACCGCCTCGAGCCCGATGGGGGGACTGCCATGGTGACGAGGCTGGTGCTGTTCACCGACCGCCGGCAGGCGCACCGGCCGCTCGACGAGGTGGTCAACCGGGCGATCGACGGCGGCGCGCGGCTGGTCGTCCTCGGCGAGCAGGACCTGCCCGCGGGGGCCCGCGCCGACCTCGCCGACCGGCTCCGCAGCATGCTCGACGGCGTCAAGGGCCGGCTCGTGCTGGCGGAGGACACGGCCGCGTACCGCAAGTGCCACGACCAGGCGGAGCTCTTCGCCGCGGCCGAGGCGAAGGTGGGGTTCGCGACCCTGTCGCCGATCTTCCCGACCCGGTCCAAGCCCGGCTACGGCCCCCCGCTGGGCCTGGCCGCGCTCGCCAGGATGGCGCTGGTCGTCCCGCTGCCGGTGTACGCCCTGGGCGGCGTCGACTCGCCGGCGCGGGTCCGGGACTGCCTCGACGAGGGAGCCGCGGGCGTCGCCGTCATGGGTGCCGTCATGCGCGCCGACGACCCCGCGAGGTTCGTCAAGGAGCTGATGACGGCGTGACCGGGCCGGAGCGCAGCGGAGGGCCGGGCACCATGGGCGCAGTCTCGAGGTCAGGCCGACGCCGGAGCGCAGCGGAGGTGGCGGCGTGACCGGGCCGGAGCGCAGCGGAGGTGGCGGCGTGAACCCGAGTGTCGCCCTGACGATCGCGGGATCCGACTCCGGTGGGGGTGCGGGGATCCAGGCGGACCTGAAGACGTTCGCCGCGCACCGGGTCTTCGGCACCAGTGTGATCACCGCACTCACTGCTCAGAACACCGTCGGCGTGCGGGGGATCTCCGCCGTCGACCCCGGGTTCGTCGGGGCGCAGCTCGACGCGGTCCTCGCCGACCTGCCCGTCGCCGCCGTCAAGACCGGCATGCTCGCCACACCCGAGACCGTCGCCCTCGTCGCGTCGTACGCGCCGCGGCTGCCCGGCCTCGTCGTCGACCCGGTGCTCGTCGCGTCGTCCGGGGACCGGCTCTTCACCCGGGACGCCGAGCGCGCGTACCTCGACCTGCTCTTCCCGCACGCCGCCGTCGTCACGCCCAACCTGCGGGAGGCGTCGGTGCTGCTCGGCCGGGACGTCACCGACGTCGACGACGCGATCAAGGCCGCCCAGGACCTCGCCGCGACCGGACCGAAGTGTGTCGTGGTGAAGGGCGGCCACCTGCGCGGCAGCCGCGACGCCGTCGACGTCGTCTGCGTCGGCGACACCGTCGAGCTGCTGTCGCTGCCGTGGGTCGACACCGCGAACAACCACGGCACCGGGTGCACGTTCGCGGCGGCGACCGCGGCCCGGCTCGCGCTCGGGGAGCCTCTCGCCGAGGCGCTCGCCGGGGCGAAGCAGTACGTGCAGTCGGCCTTGAGCGCCTCGTCCGGCTGGCGGCTCGGCGCCGGGCACGGTCCGCTCGCGTGGGGTCCCTTCTCCGGCCCGCTTCCGTAACCCACCAGGTCCGGCCCGCGGATCTTCTGGTCCGGCCCGCTCGCTCAGTACATCTGCCGAAAACGCGAACAGGTGCGCCTCATGGCGTGCCCGCTTCGCCATGCCCACAGCCCACGAAAGGATGCGCCATGAAGCGCAAGGTCCACGTCCAGGGGTCCCGCGACGACATCCGTGTGCCGTTCGCCGAGGTCGAGCTGAGCGGCGGCAACCCACCGGTGCGCCTCTACGACACCAGCGGCCCGCTGAACGACCCGCCCACGGGCCTCCCGCCGCTGCGCGCGCCGTGGATCGCCGCGCGCAGCGGCGATCATGGCGGAGAGCGGACGCAGCTGTACTACGCGCGGCAGGGGATCATCACGCCGGAGATGGAGTTCGTGGCGATCCGCGAGGATGTCGACCCGTCGCTGGTGCGCGACGAGATCGCGGCCGGGCGGGCGATCCTGCCCAACAACGTCAACCACCCCGAGAGCGAGCCGATGGTCATCGGCAGCCGCTTCCTGGTGAAGGTCAACGCCAACATCGGCACGTCCGCGGTCTCCTCCGGCGTCGAGGAGGAGGTCGCGAAGCTCACCTGGGCGACGAAGTGGGGCGCGGACACGGTCATGGACCTGTCCACCGGCAAGCACATCCACGCCACCCGCGAGGCGATCGTGCGCAACTCGCCGGTGCCGATCGGGACCGTGCCGATCTACCAGGCCCTGGAGAAGGTCGGCGGCGACCCGCTCAAGCTGACCTGGGAGGCGTACCGCGACACGGTCATCGAGCAGGCGGAGCAGGGCGTCGACTACATGACCGTCCATGCCGGGGTGCTGCTGCGGTACGTGCCGATGACCGTCGGCCGGGTCACGGGCATCGTCTCCCGGGGCGGTTCGATCATGGCCGCCTGGTGCCTGGCGCGTCACGAGGAGAACTTCCTGTACACGCACTTCGCCGAGCTGTGCGAGATCTTCGCCCGGTACGACGTCGCCTTCTCCCTCGGTGACGGGCTCCGCCCCGGCTCGATCGCCGACGCGAACGACGAGGCGCAGCTCGCGGAGCTGCGCACCCTGGGCGAGCTGACGAAGGTGGCGTGGGAGCACGACGTGCAGGTCATGATCGAGGGCCCCGGCCACGTGCCCATGCACAAGATCAAGGAGAACGTGGACCTGCAGATGGAGTGGTGCCACGAGGCGCCGTTCTACACGCTCGGACCGCTCACCACCGACGTCGCGCCCGCCTACGACCACATCACCAGCGCCATCGGTGCCGCCATGATCGCCATGTACGGCACGGCGATGCTCTGCTACGTCACGCCGAAGGAGCACCTCGGGCTGCCGAACCGCGACGACGTCAAGGCCGGCGTCATCGCGTACAAGATCGCGGCGCACGCCGCCGACCTCGCCAAGGGCCACCCCGGGGCGCAGGCGTGGGACGACGCGCTGTCCAAGGCGCGGTTCGAGTTCCGCTGGGAGGACCAGTTCAACCTGGCGATGGACCCCGACACCGCGCGCTCGTACCACGACGAGACGCTCCCGGCGTCGGCGGCGAAGACGGCGCACTTCTGCTCGATGTGCGGCCCGAAGTTCTGCTCCATGAAGATCAGCCAGTCGTTGTCGCTGGAGATGCAGGCGAAGTCCGAGGAGTTCGTCGCGTCGGGCGGGCAGGTATACCTGCCGGTTGTGTCGTAGGTGGGTATTAAGGTCGGGGGGTGGAGTCCTCAGTGGCGTCGCCACGCACCGCGGTGGTCTGGCAGGTCCTGCGACGCGAGATCGCCGCGGCCGACCACCCCCTGACCGCCCTCGACGTCGGCGGCGGCACCGGTGGGTTCGCCGTGCCGCTGGCCCGCGCCGGGCACGCCGTCACCGTCGTCGACCCCAGCCCCGACGCCCTCGCCGCGCTCACCAGGCGGGCCGACGAGGCCGGCGTCGCCGACCGGATCACCGCCGTGCAGGGCGACGGCGACGGCCTCGCCGACCTCGTCCCGCCCGGCAGCGTCGACCTCGTGCTGTGCCACAGCATGCTCGAGGTGGTCGACGACCCGCACAAGGTCGTCACCGCGCTCGCCGCGACCCTGCGCCCCGGCGGCGCCGCCAGCGTCGTCGTCGCCAACCGGGCCGCCGCCGTCCTCGCCAGGGCGATCGGCGGGCACCTCGCCGCCGCGTCGCTGCTCGTCGCCAGCCCCGACGGGCGCGGCGACACCCGCGACCGGCTCAGCCGGCGCTATGACGTCGGCACCGCCACGGCCCTGCTGACCGGCGGCGGGTTCGAGGTCGAGCAGATCCACGGCGTCCGGATCATCGCCGACCTGGTGCCCGGCAGCGTTGCGGAGAGCGAGCCGGAGGCGCTGCAGGCGTTCGAGCTGGCCCTCGCCGGCACCCCGCCCTACCGGGACATCGCCACCCAGCTGCACCTGCTCTGCAGGAGACACTGATGGGCCCGCTCGACCCCGTCGCACCCCGCTACGGGCAGGCGAGCCTCGCCGAGGTCATGCCCAGCGTGCTGAGCGTCCTCGGGATGCCGTATGAGCGGGACGCCCTCGGCCTCGGCGCCGCCCTCGCCGGCGTCGACCGGGTCGCCGTGCTGCTCCTCGACGGGCTCGGCTGGCACCAGCTCGGCGTCGCCGCGCCCCACGCGCCGACGATCACCGACTTCCTCGGCGGCCGGCTCGGCACCGCCCGCTCGATCACCGCCGGCTTCCCGTCGACGACCCCGGTCAGCCTCGTCACCCTCGGCACCGGTGCCCCGCCCGGCGCCCACGGCATCGTCGGCATCGTGCTCAACCAGCCCGGCACCGACAAGCTCGTCAACCACCTGCACTGGGAGGACCAGCCCGACCCCGCGCAGTGGCAGCCGCTGCCGACCGCGTTCACCCGGGCCGGCAACGCGGGGCTCGCCCCCACCGTCGTCAGCAACCCGAAGTTCGAGCGGACCGGCCTGTCCGTGTCCGCCTACCGCGGCGCCCGGTTCGGCGCCGGGATCGCCTATGACGAGGTCGCGGCCTCGATGCTGTTCGCGTTGCGGTCCTCCCGCCTCGTGTACGGGTATCTGCCCGACGTCGACCGCGCCGGGCACGACTTCGGCATCGGGACCGGCGAGTGGCGGACGGCCGTCGCTGACGCCGACCGGCTCCTCACCCGCCTCGTCGACGGGCTGCCGCCCAACTCGGCGCTGGTCGTGACCGCCGACCACGGGCAGGTCGACATCCCCGCCGACCGGCGCCTCGATCTCGACCAGGACACCCGGCTGCGGGCCGGCGTCGCGGTCGTCGCGGGTGAGCCCCGGGTGCGGTATCTGCACGCCGTCCCCGGCGCGCACGACGACGTCATCGCCACCTGGCGGGGGGTCCTCGGGGACCGGGCCACCGTGCTCAGCCGCGACGAGGCGGTCGCGGGAGGCTGGTTCGGGCCGATCCCGCAGCAGCACCTCGCCCGCGTCGGCGACGTGGTCGTCATCTGCCACGAGCGGTGGGCGATCATGGCCACGGAGCACGAGCCGCTGCGGTATACGAAGATGGTGGCGTTCCACGGGTCGAGCACGGCGGCGGAGATGCAGATCCCGCTGCTGGTGGTGCGCAGCTAGGCCTTCAGCTTCTGGAGTGTGCTCCGCAGCTCCGGCCCCGCGTCGACCGCGTGCTCCAGGACGATCTGGAGCAGCTCGTGCCTCGACGCGGCGACCACCACGCCGGGCGCTCCCGCGACGGGGTCGTCGCACAGGACCGCCACCCGTGCCCGGCGGATCCCGAGCTGGCCGGCCTGGTTGAGGAACGTCTCGCCGCAGGCCGGCAGCGGCACCCTGCGCGCCCTGGTCCAGCCCGCGACCAGGAGCACGGCGAGGGCGCACCGGTCCGTGCCGGGGCGCCAGCCGTCGCCGCCGCTGGTCATCAACCCCCGTGCGATGCAGCGGACGAGGTCCGGATGCTGGAGCCTGAGGCCTTCCACGGCCGCGACGACGGGCGCCAGCGGCGACGTCAGCGCGAGGAGGGCCATCCCAGGAAGGTAAGGCAATCCTAACTTCCCGTCAAACGCCGCCGATTGCCTGCCGGGATCTGGCTTGCCGTTCTTGCCGGGTCTGGCTTGCCGCTTTTTGTCGGGGGGTCTGGCTAGAGTGCGGACATGGGGCGGAGCCAGGTGGTGCCGAGGGACGGTTCGGGTGCGGGGGAGTTCGGTCCCGACGCCGACGACACCGGCTGCACGGTGCTGCACGTCGACATGGACGCGTTCTACGCGTCGGTCGAGATCCGCCGCCGCCCGGAGCTGCGCGGCAAGGCCGTCATCGTCGGCGGCGCGGGGCCGCGCGGCGTCGTGTCCGCCGCCAGCTATGAGGCCCGCCGGTTCGGGGTGCGCAGCGCCATGCCCGGCAGCAGGGCGCAGCGGCTCTGCCCGCATGCCGTCTTCCTGCCGCCCGACTTCGCCGCCTACACGGAGGCGTCCCGCGCGGTCATGGCGATCTTCCGCGACGTGACGCCGCTGGTCGAGCCGCTGTCGCTCGACGAGGCGTTCCTCGACGTCGCCGGCGCCCGCAAGCTGCTCGGCCGCCCCGCCGAGATCGCCGCCCTGATCCGCCGCCGGGTCGCCACCGAGCAGCGGCTGACCTGCTCCGTGGGGGTGGCCTCGACGAAGTTCATGGCGAAGCTCGGCTCGACCCGCGCCAAGCCCGACGGCATGGCCGTCGTCCCGACCGCCCTGGCCCTGCGGTATCTGCACCCGCTGCCCGTCAGCGCCCTGTGGGGCGTCGGCGACCGGACCGCCGAGACTCTCCAGCGGCTCGGCCTGAAGACCGTCGGCGACCTCGCCGCCGCCCCGCTCGGCATGCTCCGCGCCGCCGTGGGCGACGCCGCCGCCCACCATCTGCACGAGCTGTCGTGGGCGCGTGACCCCCGACGGGTGATTCCCGACCACGTGGAGAAGTCGATCGGCGCCGAGACCACGTTCGACGTCGACGTCAGCGACCTGTCAATCATCCGACGCACGATGCTCGCCCTGTCCAACAAGGTCGCCCAGCGCCTCCGCCACGCCGACCAGGCCGGCCGCACCATCGCGGTCAAGATCAGGCTCGCCGACTTCCAGACGCTCAGTCGGTCACGGACCGTAGACATCCCGACCGACGTCGCCCGGGAGATCTTCGAGATCTCGTGGGCCCTGTTCACCTCCGCCCGCCCTGGCGAGCGCATCCGCCTCATCGGCGTCCGCGTCGAGAGCCTCTCCTCCGCTGACGGAGCGCCACGCCAGATGACGCTCGGTGAGCGCGACCACGGCTGGCGCGACGCCGAACGCGCCGCCGACGCGGTCGCCGCCCGCTTCGGCGCGGGCCTCGTCAAGCCCGCCAGCCTCCTGCGCGGCGACGGCCTCCGCGGCGACGGCAACGGCGCCGCACCCGCCCCCGACCCACCTTCCGGACCGCCGACACGCCACAATGGGGGCAGATAGAGCACGACTCGACGGAAAATCGGCACGGCCGGACCATCGTCCCGCTTTCCGACCCGGTGAGCCCCTCGTAAACTTGCCAGTACGCAGCCCGACGGGCTGTGCCGGACTGTCGGTCCATCAGGGTCGACCTTCGCGACCGGGGAGGAGTGCCGTGCCGCTCTCGGAACACGAGCAGCGGCTGTTCGAGCAGATCGAGCGGTCGCTAGCCGAGGACCCCAAGTTTGCCTCGGCGGTGCGAGCCACCGACCCGCGGTTCCATGCCAAGCGTCGGATGATCGCCGCCGCGGTGCTCCTACTCGCCGGCATGGCGCTACTGGTCTATGGCGTCGCCATCTCAATCCCACCCCTCGGCGTCGGCGGCTTCGTCGTCATGCTGGGCGCCCTCGTCTTCGGCGTCCAGGCGTACCGCCGCGGACAGAGCACCGACCTGCACGCCGTCGGCGGCACGGCCACACGCCGTACCCGGCAGCAGCGCAGGGGCGGCCTGGTCGACCGCCTGGAAGAGCGCTGGCGCCGCCGCCCTGAAGGCGACGCCTGACCCCACCGGGCCAGGCAAGGGCGCGTCGACACGGGTTCCTCGTCGACGCGCCCACCCGTCTGCCCAGCGCGCAGGACACTTCCATCGACCGCCCCACACCCTGCCCAGCCCGCCCCGCACCTCGGGGCGGGCTGTCTCGCTCCTGCGCCGCGCCTTGCCTGCGCCGCGTCGTGTCTGGTGTGGGTTGAGCCCTGGCCTGCGTCGTGCCCTGGCCTGCGTCGCACCTGAGCTGTGGGCTCACCCTTCAGATCACCCCTCGCCCACAGCTCACCCCCGGCAACCCGCCCAGAGCTATCCGCCCGGACGTCTTGTCCACGGGACCAGCACGGCGCGGGTCATCCTGTGCCGCAGTCTGGCCAGGCGCGTTGTCCCGGGCCGCAGGCTCTTCTGGCGGCGGCCTGTGATTCGGTCGCGGGTCGGTTTTCGGTGAGCCTGATGGTGGGTGGGCGTTGGGTGCGTCGGTGACGTTCGGGTGGGGGCAGTTGGCCGGCACGCTGGGCCGGGGCAGGTGGCACGGTGGGGCGCGGACAGTGGCTTCGCGTCGGCGGCCGGATTGAGGGTGATCAGCCGTTGAGCGCTGGACCGGGGTGCGGCACTCGCGGCGCTGGTCGTCGCGTGGTGGGTCGATCAGAGGATGGTGCCGGGAGTCGGCGGGGCTGGTCGTGTCCCCTGATCGCCGTGTCGAGGGGCGTTGCGGCGGTGAGGGTGGCGTTGGTGGGTTGATCGAAGGATGGTTCTGGCTGTCGGCGTGGCCAGATCCGGCCTTGGATCATCGCGTCGGTGAGTGTCCTGCCGGTGTGGTTGCGGGGGGACCAGGTCATGGCGGTCGCTGTCCGTGCCGGAGCAGGGCGTTGATCAGCGGTGATGGCGGCGGGGGCAATGGTGCCGGTGCGCGGGCGTGGTCGCAGTGGGCGCTGTCGCGGGGCTGTGGCTGTCCCCGTCGCCGTGGCCTGGGCTATCGCCTGGGCTGTCCCTGTCGCCTAGGCCGTCGCTGCCCCGTGCCCGTCTCCGTTGCCTGGGTCGTGGCTGTCCGTCTGGCCGGGGCTGTCGCCGGGCCGGGGGCTGTCCCGTCCCCGTCGCTTTGGCTGGCCCCCCTGTCGTCGGGGGCTGTTGCCTGGCCGGGGCTGTCCCTGTCCCCGTCGCTGTGGCTGTGCTCAGGCGGGGCTGTTCCGGTCACGTTGCTGTCGCGGTGGGGTGGGTGGGGGTGAAGAGTGGCGCCCCGGACGGGTGGAGGGGTCCGGGGCGCCTGGTGGGCAAGGGTGGGTCAGCGGTCGGCGCGGCGGGCTACGAAGCGGCGGACGCTGATGGCGCGCATGAGTTTGTCCCAGGCTCGGCCTACGGCCACGGTGGCGTTGCTGGAGCGTTGGGTGGTGGTGGCGCGCCAGCGGCGCAGGACCGACGGGGGCAGGAGGACTGCCAGGATGCGGGTCTTGCGGGTGGCGCGGGCGGCGAACGCGGTCCTGACGTCGTCGACGGCTGAGCGGAGCTGGCCGCCGGTCAGGGGGGTTCGGGCGTAGCGGGCGTGCTCCTCCACGGTGCTCAGCAGGCGGACGCCCTGCTCGGCCTTGTCGCGGAGGCGTTCCTTCGTGACGAGGCGGGTGACCGTGGCGCGGGGGGTTTCGGCGTCGTCGACGGAGACGTTGTAGTCGACCATCGTGTCGACCAGCTCGTCCCAGGCGTGGTGGGCCTGGGAGCGGGCCTCGCCGTCGTCGGCGAGCAGGACCATGACGCCCGGTGGGGCGCCTTCGGGGGGTGGGCCGCCCGACACGTCCTTGGCCGCGGCCGCGGCCGTCAGGCGGGTGCGGCGGGTGCGGTTGCGGACGAGGGCCGGGGACAGGAGCAGCGCCACGACGAGCAGGCTGCCCAGGAGCCAGGCGCCGCCGACGGCGAGCACCGAGATCAGCGTGGCGTCCTGCGTCTCGGGGCCGACGCCGCCGACGTTGCCGGGGTTGTTGCCGCTGTCGCCGGCGGGGGCGGCCTCGGCGCTGCTGCTCGGGGCGCCGCCGGGGCGGTTGCGGAGGTTCTCGTCGGCCGGGTCGATCTGCTCGCTGGCGGCGTTGGGCAGGTACGACGTGGAGACCGACCCGCCGATCGCCTGCGGGGGCGTGGCGTCGAAGGGCAGCCAGCCGTAGCCCGGGAAGTACACCTCGGTCCACGCGTGCAGGTTGAAGTTGGTGAGCGTCATCGTCTGGCCCTGGCGGGTGCCGCCGCGGGCGAAGCCGAAGGCGACCCGGGACGGGATCTTCGCCTCGCGCAGGAGCCAGCCGAAGGCGGCCGCGTACTGGGCGCAGTAGCCGCGCTTGTTCTTGAGGAAGTCGGCGATGGCCGAGCCGCTGGTGTCCGAGCCGGTGCTCGTGTCGTAGACGAAGCCGTTGGCCTGCGAGAAGTACTCGTAGATCGCCTTGACCTTGTCGTACTCCGTGGTCTTGCCCTTGGTGAGCTCGGCGACCTTGTCCTTGACGGTGTTGTTGGCCGGGACGGTCAGGGTGCCGTGCACCGCCGGGTCGTTCTCCTTGATCGGCGCGGCCTTGCGCAGGTCGTCCGGGCTGATCTCGGGGCGGGTGTACTCGACCGTGTACTTCTTCTTCGCCGTCGTCTGCTTGCTGGAGTACACGACGGCGGTGTTCGGGTCGAAGGACCAGTTGTTGTCGATCTTCTCCAGCTTCGTCGGCCAGGTGTAGATCGGCAGGAAGTAGATCGCCAGCTCGTTGGTGACCTCGATGCTGGCCTTGTGGGTGGTGGTCTTCACGGACCCGTTCCAGCCCGGGGCGGCCAGGCCGGCGCTGACGCTCTTGCCGCCGGTGATCGGCTTGGCGTTGAAGCCCTTGCTGGTGAGCTCCTCGAGCACGTTGAAGCGCAGGTAGTACGGGTTGGGGTCGTTGCTGACGTTGGTCACCTTGACCATGTCGAAGGACTTGTCCCGGTTGAGCTGCCCGGAGAGCAGGGCGAACATGCTGACCTGCTTGCCGTTCTTGCCGCCGGGGCCGATCCCGCCGCCACCCGCGCCGGCGCCGATCGAGTCGATCACGCCGGCGGGCATCGCGAACGGCACGAGCGGCAGCAGCACGGCCGCGATCACACCGACCGCGCCGAGGCGCTGGCCGGCGGCGGCGAGCGGCGAGGGCTCCCACAGGTCGACGTCGCGGCCGTCGCCGGTGAAGCGGCGGCCGAAGCGGCGGACCCGGTCGACGTTGTCGGTGACCAGCAGCCACAGGAACCCGACGGCGCCGAGCGCGAACGGCAGCCAGCTGGTGCTCTCGGCGGTGACGGTGACCGGCACCGAGTAGATCGCGAGCATCGGCAGGCCGGCGAGGGCCGGGCGGCGCAGCACGACGGCGAACAGGTCGACGACGAGGGCGACGACCGCGACGCCGAGCGTGGCCAGGAACAGGAAGCCGGGCCGGTCACCGACCGGCGTCGCGAACTCGCTCATCTCGGTCGACGCGGTGCTCAGCAGCTGGCCGAAGTGCTTGAGCGTGTCGGGGGAGGGGATGATCCCGATGTACTCCCTGGAGCTCGGGTAGAGCCAGGTCAGCCCGAACAGCGCGGCGACCGCCATCGCGGCGCTCGGCGCCCACGTCGGCGCCCGCAGGCTGCGGACCAGCAGCGCCACGCCGCACATGGCGGCCACGACGAGGAACGCCCGGACCGCCCAGGTGATCTCCTCGAAGACGTTGAACAGCGGCAGCGCCGACAGGTAGGCGGACCCCGCAGCGATCAGGGTCAGGTGCTTGCGCTGGTTCACCGCACGCCTCCGGCGACGCTCTCGGCCGACGCGGCCCGCCAGGCGAAGCCCTGCGACCCCCGCCCGGCTTGTGGCCACAGTGCCGGCAGTTTCGCACCGTGCGGGACCTCGACGACCCGCCACCCGCTGCGCAGCAGCGCGAGGGAGGCGACACCGTGGGCCTTGTCGGCCTCCTCGCGGGCCGCCGTCGGCAGGTTGAGCCACGTCGAGGAGTCGATGAACAGGGCGACGCAGGTCGCGTTGTTGGACCGGAACCCGGCCAGGAGCTCGGCCTCCGCCGACGACAGGAGCCCGAAGATGCCGATGATCAGCCCGCCGTCGCTGCGCCGCCGGACCCGCTCGATGAGCGTGCCGATGTCGCCGCGCTGCGCCAGCCTGACATCGGCCAGCTGATCCAGCAGAGGACCGTCGCCGTCGATCTCGGTCGCGTCGACGTCGACCCCGGCGTCGGTGACCAGGCGCATCTTGTAGCCCGCGTGGCGCAGGTGCACCGCGACGCTGGCCGCGGCGGACACCGCCCACTCGAAGCTGGCGGTCGGTCCCTCGCCGCGGTGGGCGGTGGAGCGCGTGTCGAGCACGACCGTCGCCCGGCTCTCCCACGGCTGCTCCTCGCGGCGGACCATGAGCTCGCCGGTCCGGGCGGTGGAGCGCCAGTGGACCCGGCGCAGGTCGTCGCCGTAGCGGTACTCGCGGGTCGCGGCGTCGTCCTCGCCGTGCACGGCCACCGACCGGGCGCGGCTCTCCCCGGAGCCGGCGAACTCGCCGGCGAGACGCACCGACGGCAGCGGCACGACCTGCGGGATGACGGTGAGCCGGTCGACCGACGGGAACGCCCTGGTCAGCTCGCACAGCCCGAACGGGTCGGTGAGCCGCACGACCAGGGGGCCGACCTCATACCGGCCGCGGACGTCGGCGCGCACCGTGTAGGCCACGGAGCTCGCCTGGTGCGCGCCCAGCTTCTCCAGCACCAGCCGCGGCCGGCTGCCGAGCGCATACGGCAGCCGGTCCTCGAGCAGCATCGTGCCGGTGGGCAGGCGGGACAGGTTCTGCAGGCGGAGGATCACCCGCGCGCTGGCGCCGACCTGCACCCGGTGCGGGTCCAGGGTGCGGCTGCAGGACAGCCGGTACCGGGTGCGGCCCACATACGCGGCGGACAGCAGCGGCAGCGCCGCGAGCAGCACCGCCACCCGGAGCAGGTCGCGCTCGCCCAGGATCAGCGACGCGATGAGGGCCGCTGCGGCGGCGGCCAGGAAGCTACGGCCCCGGGTGGTGAGCCCCCGCAGCGCCTCCCGCATGCTCAGCGACCCCCGAACTGTTGCCCGCGCGGCTGGGTGCGGTCGGCCGGTCGGGTGTCATACGGGGAGCGCGGCTGCCGGTCCGAGGGCAGCGGCAGCCGGTGGACGAGCTCGGCGATGATCGCGTCGGTGGTGCGGCGGGACAGCTGCGCCTCGGCGGTCGGGATGACCCGGTGCGCGAGGACCGGCACGGCCAGGGCCTGCAGGTCGTCGGGGAGCACGAACTCGCGCCCTTCGAGGGCGGCGACGGCGCGGGCCGTGCGCAGCAGCTGCAGCGTCGCGCGGGGCGACGAGCCCAGGCGCAGCTCGCCGGACTCGCGGGTGGCGGTGACGATGTTGACCGCATACTGCTTCACCGCGTCGGCGACGTGCACGTCACGGACGGTGGCGATCATGCGGCGGACCTGGGTGGCGTCGGAGACGGGCAGGATGTCGTCGAGCGCGTCGTGGCGGCCGTGCACGTCGAGCATCGCGAGCTCGGCACCCATGTCGGGGTAGCCCATCGCGATCCGGGCGGTGAACCGGTCGCGCTGCGCCTCCGGCAGCGGGTAGGTGCCTTCCATCTCGATCGGGTTCTGCGTGGCGATGACCATGAACGGGACCTGCAGCGGGTAGGTCGCGCCGTCGACCGTGACCTGCCGCTCCTCCATGCTCTCCAGCAGCGCCGACTGCGTCTTCGGCGAGGCCCGGTTGATCTCGTCGCCGACGACGATGTTGGCGAACACCGCGCCCGGCTTGAACTCGAAGTCGCGCGTCTCCTGGTTGTAGACGCTGACGCCGGTGACGTCGCTGGGCAGCAGGTCGGGCGTGAACTGGATACGCCGGACCGAACAGTCGATCGACTTCGCCAGGGCCTTGGCGAGCTTGGTCTTGCCGACGCCGGGTACGTCTTCGATGAGGAGGTGGCCCTCAGCGAGCAGCACGGCGAGCGCGAGCCGCACAGTGGCGGTCTTGCCCTCGATGACCTGCTCGATGTTGGCGACGATCGCATCGGTCGCGGCGCGGAACTCCGGGCTGGGGAGTGGGGCCCCGAGCTCCTCGAACGTGCGGTGCCTGGTCAACTGGCCTCCTCGTTTCCTGCTGTGGCCACCGTTAGGTGATAGACCCGTAGGTGGACCGCCCGGTTGCACGGAAACGTTGGCAAGCCGAGCCGTTTATATCCCCTCAGGCTAGCCGGGGATTGCACACTGCGCCGCACCGGAAAACGTCATTCCGGACATCACGGCCGTGACTGTCCGCGACGTTTTTTCCGCAGGCCCGCGGCGAGCCGCACGTACCCCCGCAAATGTCCAACAAACGGATCTGCCGGGATGCGGCCGGCGCCGATTCCGGCAGACTGGACCCATGCACGAGGAGCAGAATGTCGGGCAGCTCCTCAACGGTCGCTACCGCCTCGCCGACCGGCTCGGCGAAGGCGGCATGTCGGTCGTTTGGGACGCCCGCGACGAGGTCCTCGGACGGGCCGTCGCCGTCAAGGTCCTCGCCGGCCCGTTCGCCGCCGACCCCGCCTGGCGCCAGCGGATCCGGACCGAGGCGCGGGCCACGGCGAGCCTTTCGCACCCGAACGTCGCGGGTGTCTACGACTACGGCGAGACCGCCGGCGGCAGCCCGTTCGTCGTGATGGAGCTGCTGCGCGGGCCGACGCTCGCCGAGCGGCTGACCGCGGGCCCGCTCAGCCCCGCCGCGGCGATCCGGGTCTGCGCCGAGGTCGCCGCCGGCCTGGCCGCCGCGCACGCCGAGGGCTTCGTGCACCACGACGTCAAACCCGGCAACGTGGTGCTCACCCCGGGTGCGGCGAAGCTCCTCGACTTCGGCATCGTCGGCGTCCACGGCGAACCGGACGGCGGCCTCGACGACGCCGGCCTGGTCCTCGGCACGCCCGCCTATCTCGCGCCGGAGCGGCTCGTCGGCGACGAGGCGGTGCCCGCCAGCGACGTGTACGCGTTCGGGATGCTGCTCTACCGGTGCCTCACCGGCCGCCTGCCGTGGGACGGCGAGACCACCGCCCAGATGCTGCGCTCGCACGTGACCGTCGCACCCGATCCGCTGCCCGACCTGCCGGGCGTGCCGCCGCAGGTCCGGGACCTGTGCATGCGCTGCCTGGTCAAGGCGCCCGCGGCCCGCCCGTCCGCGGAGGAGGCGGCGGCCGTGCTCGCCGAGGCGGCGGGCGTGTCGCCGCGTCCAAATGCCGAAGAGCTGCATCTGGTACCGGCGGTGCCGCCGCAGCTGACGGCCGCCGGAGCAGCGGCCCGGACGGACGGCACCACGGCCATCGGCGACGCCACCGCCCCGGTCGACCCCGCCCCGGTCGACCCCGTCCCGGTCGCGCCGGCCGGGGAAGAGCGCGCGACGGGCGCGGTCGGTGACGGCGCGGGTGAGCGGCGGCGGGTGCTCGCCGGGATGGCGGTCGTGGTGGCGGTGGCCGCGCTGCTGGTGACGTTCGCGCTGCGCCGCCCGCCCAGCGAGCCGCAGGTCACAGTGGGGGCGGCCCGCGGCGCGCCGGCCGCGACCGGCTCGCCGGACACCCTGGACACCCCGGTCACCCCGGCGGACGCCGGCCAGAGCGCCGGTGCGGGTGGTCAGAGCGGCGGCACGTCCGGCGGAGCCGGCGGATCGGGCGGCGGCGGCCCAGTCGGTACAGACGCCGCGAACGGGAACGGAAACCCCGGGCACACCGGCAACACCGGCAGGGGACAGACCACCCCGGTGGAGGGGCCGCCCGTCAGGATCGGCACGTCCGGCGGGGTCGTCGTCGCGGCGTGCGCCGGCGACCAGGTCAACGTGACCGGCGCCGAGCCCGCCGCCGGTGGCAGCCTGGTCTCCCTGCAGGCGGGGCCGCGCAACAAGTCGCGGGTGGAGTTCAGCCTGGCCGGGCAGCGCCTGCGGTTCGAGGTGCGGTGCTCCGGTGGTGTACCGGCCGCCGTCCGCGACTGAACCACCGCGCCGCTCGCCCGGGCCCGGTCCAAACGCGCTGCGAGCGGGCGCGGACCCTGCGGTACACTCCGAGGCATGACATGGGCTGTCCGGCTTCTTAGCGAGCCGTGCTGACGCACTGACTGCGTCCGCACGGCGACCCCTCCTGCGTGAGGGGTTTTTTCATGCCCGGACAATGTTGGACACCCGAGACCCGAAGGCGGCGAGAAGTCATGAGTGAGGCTGTGACCGACGGAGCGGTCGACATCCCGCCCTACCGTTACACGGCGGCGATGGCGACGGACATCGAGGCGTGCTGGCAGGACTACTGGTCGGAGCACAGCACCTTCTACGCGCCGAACCCGACCGGCCCGCTCAGCGACCCGAGCCACCCGCGCGCGGGCGCGCCGAAGCTGTACGTGATGGACATGTTCCCGTACCCGTCCGGCTCGGGGCTGCACGTCGGTCACCCGCTGGGCTACATCGGCACCGACTGCTACACCCGGTACTTCCGCATGGCCGGCTACAACGTGCTGCACCCCATGGGGTTCGACGCGTTCGGCCTGCCCGCCGAGCAGTACGCGGTGCAGACCGGCACGCACCCGAGGGTCACCACCGAGGCCAACGTCGAGCGGTACCGTGGCCAGCTGCGCCGGCTGGGGCTGGCCTACGACGACCGCCGCAGCGTCGCCACCACCGACACCGAGTTCTACCGCTGGACCCAGTGGATCTTCCTGCGGATCTTCAACTCCTGGTTCGACACCGACGCGCAGAAGGCCCGGCCGATCGACGAGCTGATCGCCTCGTTCGAATCCGGCTCGCGGGTGCCGGAGGACGGCCGCGCGTGGGCCGACCTGACGCCGGTCGAGCGGCGCGAGGTGATCGACGGGTTCCGGCTGGCGTACATCTCCGAGGCGCCGGTCAACTGGTGCCCCGGGCTGGGCACGGTGCTGGCCAACGAGGAGGTCACCCCCGACGGGCGCAGCGAGCGGGGCAACTTCCCCGTGTTCAAGCGGAGCCTGCGGCAGTGGATGATGCGGATCACCTCGTACGGCGACCGGCTGCTGGACGACCTGGAGCGGCTGGACTGGCCGGAGAAGGTCAAGACCATGCAGCGCAACTGGATCGGCCGGTCCCGGGGTGCGCACGTCGACTTCGGCACCGACACCGGTGCCGCGATCCGGGTGTTCACGACCCGCCCCGACACGCTGTTCGGCGCCACGTACATGGTGCTGGCCCCGGAGCACGAGCTGGTCTCCTCGCTGGTCCCCGCCGCCTGGCCGGACGGCATCCCGCAGGTCTGGACCGGCGGGCACGCCACCCCGGGTGCGGCGGTCGCCGCCTACCGCGAGTTCGCGGCGGGGAAGTCCGACGTGGAGCGGCAGGCCGACGCCAAGGAGAAGACCGGCGTCTTCACCGGCGCGTATGCGGTGAACCCGGTCAACGGCTCGCGCGTCCCCGTCTTCATCGCCGACTACGTGCTGGCCGGCTACGGCACCGGCGCGATCATGGCGGTGCCCGGCCAGGACGAGCGCGACTGGGAGTTCGCCGAGGTCTTCGACCTGCCGATCATCCGGACGGTGCGGCCCACCGACGGTTTCGACGGGAAGGCCTTCACCGGCGACGGCCCGGCGATCAACTCCTCCTTCCTGGACGGCCTGGGTGTCGTCGAGGCGAAGGCCAGGATCATCGAGTGGCTGGAGGCCGAGGGGCACGGCGTCGGCGCCATCACGTACCGGCTGCGGGACTGGCTGTTCAGCCGGCAGCGGTACTGGGGTGAGCCGTTCCCGATCGTGTACGACGAGACCGGCCTGCCGATCGGCCTGCCCGACTCGATGCTGCCCGTCGAGCTGCCCGAGGTCGAGGACTTCTCGCCGCGGACGTTCGACGTCGACGACGCCGACAGCATGCCCGAGACGCCGCTGTCGCGCGCCAAGGAATGGGTCGAGGTCACGCTGGACCTGGGCGACGGGCCCAAGGCGTACACCCGCGAGACCAACGTCATGCCGCAGTGGGCGGGCTCGTCCTGGTACGAGCTGCGCTACCTGGACCCGTCCAACAAGGACGACATGGTCGCCGCCGACAACGAGCGGTACTGGATGGGCCCGCAGAAGCCCGGCGACGTCGGCGGCGCGGACCTGTACGTCGGCGGCGTCGAGCACGCCGTGCTGCACCTGCTGTACGCGCGGTTCTGGCACAAGGTGCTGTTCGACCTGGGCCACATCAGCAGCGAGGAGCCCTTCCGCAAGCTGTTCAACCAGGGCTACATCCAGGCCTACGCCTACACCGACGAGCGCGGCGTCTACGTGCCCGCCGAGGAGGTCGAGGAGCGCTCACCCGGGCAGTTCTTCTACAACGACGCTCCGGTGAAGCGCGAGTACGGCAAGATGGGCAAGTCGCTGAAGAACGTCGTCACGCCCGACGAGATGTGCGAGCGGTACGGCGCCGACACCTTCCGCGTCTACGAGATGTCCATGGGCCCGCTGGACGTGTCCCGCCCGTGGGAGACCCGCGCGGTCGTCGGCGCGCAGCGCTTCCTGCAGCGCGTCTGGCGACTGGTCGTCGACGAGCAGACCGACGCCACCCGCGTCACCGACGCGGCCCTGGACGACGAGACCCGCCGCCTGCTGCACCGCGTCATCGACGGCGTCCGGGTCGACATCGAGGAGATGCGCTTCAACACCGCGATCGCGAAGCTGATCGAGCTGACGAACCGCGCCACCCAGGTCTCCCCGTCCGGCGCCCCCCGCGAGGTCGTCGACCCGCTGGTGCGGATGGTCTCGCCGTTCGCGCCGCACCTGGCCGAGGAGCTGTGGCAGCGCCTGGGCAACGGGTCGTCGATCGCCTACGCGGACTTCCCGGTCGCCGACCCGGCGTTCCTGGTCGCCGAGTCGGTGAAGTACCCGGTGCAGGTCAACGGCAAGGTCCGCGGCACGTTCGAGATCGCCGCCGACGCCCCGGAGGAGGCGGTCCGCGAGGCCGCCCTGGCCGAGGTCGCCGCGCAGCTGGCCGGCAAGACCCCGAAGAAGGTCATCGTCGTGCAGGGCCGCATGGTCTCGGTCGTCGTCTAGATCGTCGTCCAGATCGAGCACGACGAAGGGCGCCTCCGGTTCTCCGGGGGCGCCCTTCGCGTGTGCGGCGACTACTTGTTGAGGACGGCGGCGAGGCGCTCGTCGCGGAGGCGGGTCGGCCAGCGGTCGTCGATCGGCTCCATGGTCATGCCGGTGGCCCAGCGCAGGAGCAGGTCGGCGATGCCGGGGTTGCGGGCGAGGGCCGGGCCGTGGGAGTACGTGCCCAGGATCCGGCCGTGCCAGGCGCCCTCGGAACGGCCGTCGTTGCCGATGCCGGCGGTGACCCGGGCCAGGGGGCGGACGCCGGACCCGAGGTGGGTCCGGCCGCCGTGGTTCTCGAAGCCGGTGAGGGTCGGCAGGCCCAGCGCCGGGTCGCACTCGCCGGCCAGCTCGCCGACGGCGCGGGTCTCGCCGCGGTCGGAGTCCAGGTCGAGCAGGCCCAGGCCCGCGCACTTGGCGCCCTTGGCGTAGAAGGAGTTGCCCAGCAGCTGGTAGCCGGCGCACACGGAGAAGACGGTGGCGCCCCGGTCGACGGCCCGGCGCAGGCCGCCGTCGGCGATCAGGCGCTGGGCGGCCAGGGCCTGCGGGCCGTCCTCGCCGCCGCCGATGAGGTACACGTCGCCGTCGGACGGCACGGCCTGGTCGGCGCGGACCTCGCCGCACTCGACCGGCAGGCCGCGCAGGTCGGCGCGGCGGGCCAGGATCAGCAGGTTGCCCCGGTCGCCATACGTGGACAGCAGGTCCGGGTACAGCCAGATCAGGCGCAGGCGCGACTCAGTTGACACGGTCCAGCTCCGCTCGGATGTCCTGGAATGCGGTGTAGTTGGCGATGACCTCGAGACGGCCCGGCGGGATCAGCGTCAGCGCCTGCGAGAACGACTTGACGTGCTCGAACGGCACCTCGTTGACCTCGAGCCGGACGGCGAGGTCCATGGCCCGGTCGCCGGTGACGAGGACGCGCCGCCCGCGCAGGGGCGAGAAGTCCACGTCGTAGAGCCACGACGTGTCCAGGCCGTCGGGGTCGCGGGCGTTGATGGACAGCAGTGTCGGCACGTCGTCGGCCATGTCGAAGGCCTCGAGCCAGCCCGCCGGGTTCTTCGACAGCAGCAGGCGCACGACCCTGCCGTCGCGCTCGACGACCGCGTAGCGGCCGGCGATCGAGGCGACCTTCGCCAGCTCGGGCACGGCCTTCGCCGGGGGGACGCCGAAGTGGGCGGCGACGGCGAGGGCGGTCGCGGCGTTCGCGCGGTTGACCCGGCCGGGCAGCTGCAGCTCGATGTGGTGATAGGCGCCGGTGCTGTCGACGACCCCGTCGCCGGAGACGGCCCAGGTCGGCACCGGCCGGCTCAGGTTGCCGGCGACGCAGGCCCACTGGTCGCCGTTGCGCAAGATGGAGGCGCCGCACTCGGGGCACACCCACGAGTCGTCGTGGAAGCGCTGGCCCGCGGCGACCCAGGTGACACCGGTGCCGGAGGCGACCGCCTTGCCCGCCGCCCACACCACCATCGGGTCGTCGGCGTTGGCGACGAGGTGCAGGTCGCGGCCGGGCAGCGCGTCGCGCCACAGGGCCGCCATCATCGCGACCTCCTTGGCCCGGTCCAGCTGGTCGCGGCTGAGGTTGAGCAGCGCGACGACCCTCGGGCGGGTCGCGTCGAGGACCTGCTTCAGGTAGTGCTCGTCGACCTCGAGCACCGCATACGGCGTGGCGCCCGCCTTCGCCAGGGCCGACGTGTGCCCGGTGGGCATGTTGGCGCCGAGGCTGTTGGTGGCGACGTCGCCGAGCACGCCCATGGCGGCCGCGGTGAGCCGGGTCGTGGTGGTCTTGCCGTTGGTGCCCGAGATCAGGGCGATCTCCCGGCCCGCCGCGAGCTCGGCGAGGAGGTTGGGGTCGACCATCAGGGCGAGCCGGCCGCCGATGACGGAGCCGTCACCCCGGCCGGTGGCGCGGGACAGTGCGGCAGCGCCGCGCGACAACGATGTGGCGAGCTTCGCCCGCATCGGGAGCTTGTGGTCCGTCATCTCACTTCCACTGTCTTCCGGCGATGCCGCAGACCCTACCTGCCACGGATCACTCGCCCAACGCCGTCCACCGTCCGACAACCGACCGCGGGCTCATCCCACCGCTCGTCCCAGAACGCTCCACTTCCCTCCACCGAATCCGCAACAGCGCCGCGGATGACCTTAACGGAGCCATAAAGCACCGGCGAAGTTCGACCTCATAGGCGGTTTGTCCACATTTACGATCAGCCGAACCGACCGTATGGGTGACCGGTCGGCCAACCGCCCTCCACCCCGGCGCACCCCGTTTGACGTGGGATTTCTTCATGCACGCCGATGTCACTTCTGGTGTTTTCTCGTTGACGGTGGAGGGAAGTGGAGTACAGTGGAGCGCGATGGCGGAGCCGGGGGGCTCGGCCGGCCCCGGGGGGACCGTTCGCGGTGGGAAGGGGTGGATGTCGATGTTTCTCGGCACCCACACTCCCCGCCTGGACGACAAGGGCCGGTTGATCCTGCCGGCCAAGTTTCGGGATGAGCTGGCGGGAGGTGTCGTGATCACCAAGGGGCAGGAGCGCTGTCTCTACGTGTTTCCCGGCGCTGAGTTCGCCCGGATCGCCGAACAGCTTCGTGCGACACCGATGACCCACAAGGCCGCCCGGGCCTACAGCCGGGTGTTCTTCGCCAGTGCTCACGACGAGGTCCCCGACCGTCAGGGTCGGGTCACCATCCCGCCGCATCTCCGCGAGTATGCCGGGCTGGACCGCGAGCTCGTCGTGATCGGCGCGAGCACCAGGGTGGAGATCTGGGACCGCCAGGCATGGGACACCTACCTTGCCGAAAGCGAAGACGACTTCGCCGGGATCGAGGAGGGGGTGCTGCCGGGCGGGCTGTGAGGTCCATCTGCAGGCACCCAGTCGGACGCCGTGCCGCGAGCTCTCCAGCCGCTCCAAGGTCCTGACGCCACTTCCCCGGCGCCAGGGCGGAGCGAGCGGATGGGGAGCTGGCGGTACGGCGCTCGTGCACTACCGCACCGAAATGCACCGCGGCGCGCGATCAGGCACGGCAGCGCGCCGGAGCACAGCACCGCACGGAATGCGCGGCAGCGCACCGGAAGCCGCCGCCGACCCGCGAAGCAGGACGTGAATCACGTTTCAGCTCACCGGAGCACAGGGAACAGCAACGTTCAGCACGACGGCGGGCCGCGAACCCGCCGCGGTAGGGGGTCGACGATGGGGGAGCGGGACATTCACGTTCCCGTGCTGCTCGAGCGCTGCCTCGAGCTGCTCGCCCCGGCGTTGGACCGCGCGGGCGCGCTGCACCTGGACGCCACGCTCGGCCTCGGTGGGCACGCCGAAGCCGTGCTGCTGGCGCACCCGGAGGTGCGGCTGCTCGGCCTGGACCGCGACACCCAGGCGCTGCGCCTCGCGGGGCAGCGGCTGGCGCCGTACGCGGACCGGACCCGCCTCGTGCACGCCGTCTACGACGAGCTCGAGGAGGTGCTGGACGGTGAGGGGATCGACGGAGCGCTGTTCGACCTGGGGGTGTCGTCGATGCAGCTCGACGAGGCCGACCGTGGGTTCGCCTACGCCCAGGACGCGCCGCTGGACATGCGGATGGACCAGACGCGGGGCGTCACCGCGGCCGAGGTGGTCAACACCTACAGCCACGGCGATCTCGCCCGCGTCCTGCGGGTGTACGGGGAGGAGAAGTTCGCCTCCCGGATCGCGCAGGCGATCCTCCGGGAGCGCGGCAAGGGGGAGCTGAACTCGTCCGCCAGGCTGGCCGAGCTGGTCCGGGACTCGATCCCGGCGCCGGCGCGGCGGACCGGCGGGCACCCGGCCAAACGCACGTTCCAGGCGCTGCGGATCGAGGTCAACGGCGAGCTCGCCGTGCTCGAGCGGGCGCTGCCGGCGGCGCTCGACGCGCTGAAGCCGGGCGGCCGGATGGTCGTGCTGTCGTACCACTCGCTCGAGGACCGCCTGGTCAAACAGGCGATCGCCGGGCGGTCGCGGTCGACGGTGCCGGTCGAGCTGCCGTTCGTGCCGGCGGGCAGCGAGCCGGAGCTGAGAGTCCTCACCAGGGGAGCCGAGCTCCCCGACGCGGCCGAGGTGGCGGCCAACCCGCGGGCGGCGTCCGTGCGGCTCAGAGCCGTCGAACGCAAGCAACCCGCGGACAGCAAGTAACTGCAACAAAGGCACAACCTCTGGGGGAGGTGTGAGATGAACGTGACGACACTGCCGGCCGACCGGCCGCGCAGAAGTCAGCAGGGTGCATCGCGGTCGGGGGGCCGGACCACGGCGCGCCAGGTTGACGAGCGGAGCGACGCGCCGATCGACGGCGCGACCGCGCTCCAGCCGGATCGGGGGACCACCCAGCCTGCACCGCAGGACAGGCCGGCGCGGGAGCGGCGGGCGCCGCAGGAGAAGAAGGTCCGGGACGAGCAGCGGCCGAGGCTGCGCGTCGCGCCACCGGCGCCGGTCACCGCGCCGCGCGCGCCGTTCGTGGCGCTCGTGCTCGTGCTGGTGCTCCTCGGCGTGATCGGCATCCTCGTGCTCAACACGCGGATCGCCGAGAACGCGTTCCGGCTCGACGCGCTCAGGACGAAGCAGAGCACCCTCGACCGTGACGAGGCGCGGCTCCGCAGCGACCTGGCCGACAAGGAGTCGCCGGTGACGCTCGCGGCGCGGGCCAAGCGGCTGGGCCTCGTGCCGTCGCGCACGCCGGCGTACCTGCAGCTGCCCGACGGCAGCCGGCTCGAGATGCCCGGCCCCGGCAAGTAAGCAGCTAGAAGCACGTCCGAGGCACAGCGACGAAGCCAAACTCAACAACGGGAAGTTGCAGGACGATGGCTGGCGACACTCCTGATCGGCGGAGCAGCACCGAGCGGCGCGGGGGCGCCGGACGGGAGGCCGGTCGCGGCAGTGACGCCGGCCGACAGCGGACGGGCGGTCGCGCAGGCGCGGGGGGTGCCGGTGCGGCCGCCCGTTCCCGTGCCGGCGACACCAGTGCTAATCCCAGGGCCAATCCCGGGACCGACTCCGGGGCCGAGCCGCCGGTGCGCGGCACGATGTCCGAGGCGCGCCGCTACACGCCCCGGGGGCGCTCCGTCCGTGACGCGTCGGTCGAGCACGGCGGCACGGGGCGGGGCGACCCGTTCCGGCCGGCACTGGAGGTGCTGCAGGGCGGCCGCGCCGACACCGGCCGCCGCGCCGCCGGCCGGGCCGCCGACAGCCCGCGCGATCCGGACACCGCCGCGGACCAGCACCCGCGGCGGTCGACCGACCCGCGGCGGACCACCAACCCGCGCGGCACGACCGACCCGCGCAGGACCGCCAACCCGCGCGGCACCGCCGAGCCGCGCGGCACCACCGACCCACGCAGGACGACCGACCGGCGCGGCGCGGCGGATGCCCGCAGGACAGCCGATCCGCGCAGGACGGCCGGTCCGCGCGCCGCGGACCAGCGGGCCGCGAGGATCGGCATCGACCGGGAGCAGCCCGGCCCGCGATCGCTCGACCGGGACGGGCACACCGCGCCGGACGAGCGGGCCACGGACCCGCGGGCCCGGACGGGCCTGCCGAGGACGGCCCAGGCCAGGTCCGGCGCGCTACCGCTGAAGCGCACCGGCGCCGCCCGCACACCGGCGAGAAGAACCACCCCGGTGCGCAAACCCCGCAAGCAGAGCCGGGTCCGGGTCCCACGCCTGCCGCGCACCAACCGCGCGCCGAAGCTCGCCGAGCCGCGCCGCCGGCTGCGGCTGGCCACGGTGCTGGCGCTGCTGATGTTCGCCGCGATCGCCATCCGGCTCGTCCAGCTGCAGCTCACCGACGCCAGCGCGTACGCCGCCCAGGGGCTCAAGGCCCGGCTGGTGCACGACGTCCTGCCCGCGTCCCGCGGCGCGATCCTCGACCGCAACGGCAAGATCATCGTGCACTCGGTCGAGACGCGCTACGTCGCCGCCGACCCGCAGGTGATCAAGGACCCGGAGAAGGCGGCCGACGACCTGTTCGCGATCCTCGCGGACTACGGGGTGCTGCGCTCCGACCTGGTGCGCAAGCTGACCCCGCACAAGGGCGCCGACGGCAAGACCGACATTCGCTACGAGTACGTCGCGCACCAGATCTCGATCGAGGACAGCGAGCGGATCGCCAAGCTCAGCTTCGCCGGCGCGCTGGAGATCGGCCGTGACGAGCGCCGGCACGTGCCCGGCTACGACTTCGCGTCCAACGTGGTCGGCTACACCAGCAGGTCCGACCTGTCCGGCCAGCTCGGCATCGAGAAGGCGTACGACGCGCAGCTGCGCGGCATCGACGGCATGCACACGTACGAGCGCGGCCAGGGCGAGCTCAACAAGCCGCTGCCGCAGGGCGTGCAGGAGCTGAAGCCGGCCCGCCCCGGCAGCTCGGTCGAGCTGACCATCGACAGCGACCTGCAGTTCCTGGTGCAGAAGTCGCTCGGCGACCGGATGGCGGCGCTCGGCGCGTCCTTCGGCACCGCGATCGTGCTCGACAACCGGACCATGGAGGTCATGGCGATGGCGAGCTACCCGTCGTTCGCCGCCAACGACCCCGGCAAGTCGGACCCCGAGGACCTCAAGGACCAGTGCACGGCGACGGTCTTCGACCCCGGCTCGATCCACAAGGCGATCGTCATGGGCGCCGCGCTGCAGGAGGGGCTGATCACGCCGTCGTCGACGATCACCGTCAACTCGAAGGTGAAGAAGGGCGACACCACCTACACCGACCACCCGCCGCAGAAGGACGGCACGCCGATGACCATCCCGGGCATCCTCGCGCTGTCGTCGAACGTCGGCACGATCGCCGTCGCGGACATGCTCGGCAAGGACAAGCTGTACGAGTACCAGCGCAAGTTCGGCCTCGGCCAGCGCACCGGCGTCGGCCTGCCGAACGAGTCGCCGGGGCAGCTCCTGCCGCCGGGCGAGTGGACCGGCTCCAGCCCCGGCTCGATCCCGATCGGCAACGGCGTGGCGACGACCGCGATCCAGATGGCCGCCGTCTACGGCGCGATCGCCAACGACGGCCTGTGGGTGCAGCCGACGCTGGTCCGGAAGATCATCGCGCCGGACGGCACGGAGACCAGGCCGCCCGCGCAGGCGACCCGGCGGGTCCTGGATCCGGTGTACGCGCAGCAACTGCGCACCATGCTGGAGGGCGTCACGACGCTCGACGACGCGACCGGCCACCAGGCGGCGATCCCCGGCTACCGGATCGCGGGCAAGACCGGCACGTCGAAGCTGCCCAAGGACGGCGGCTACGCGCCAGGTGACGTGGTGTCGTTCATCGGCATGGCGCCGGCGGAGGCACCACGCTACGTGGTCGCCGTCACCGCGCACGTGCCCGGCGGCGCGGGTGGTTCCGTCGCCGCGCCGTTGTTCAAGGACATGATGGCGGTCACCCTCAGTAGCTTCGGGGTGGCACCGACGGGCACCGAGCCGCCGAAGCTGACGATCTACCCGTGACACCGACTCTGCCGCTTCCCGGCGGGACGGGTAGGGTCTGACCCCGTGCCCGGCTATCCCCGACCGAGGAGTGTCCGCCCCGTGCTCGCCGTCGAGCTGGCGGCCCTCGCCGGTGCGCCCATGGTGGCGCAGGACGGCGAGGTCGCCGTCACCGGCGTGACCCACAGTAGCTCCGCGGTGCGCCCCGGTGACCTGTACGCGGCCCTGCCCGGGTCGCGGGTGCACGGCGCCCAGTTCGCCGGCCAGGCGAAGGAGGCCGGCGCGGTCGCGGTGCTCACCGACCCGGCCGGCCTCGCGCAGATCGGCGGCCTGACCGGCGACCTGCCCGCGATCGTCGTCGACGACCCGCGCGCGGCGCTCGGCGGCATCGCCTCGCACGTGTACGGCGAGCCGACCCGGCAGCTGACCACGATCGGCATCACCGGCACCGCCGGCAAGACGTCCACGGCGTACCTCGTCGAGGCCGGGCTGCGGGCCGCCGGTCAGGTCACCGGTCTCATCGGCACGGTCGAGACCCGCCTCGGCGACCTCACCATCGACAGCGCCCGCACCACGCCCGAGGCGACGGACCTGCACGCGCTGTTCGCCGCCGGCCTCGAGCGCGGCGTCGAGGCCGTCGTCATGGAGGTCTCCAGCCACGCCCTGGAGCTCGGCCGGGTCAACGGGGTCCGGTTCGCCGCCGCCGGGTACACGAACTTCGGCATGGACCACCTCGACTTCCACCCCGACGTCGAGGCGTACTACGCGGCGAAGGCCAAGCTGTTCGACGGCCGCGCCGCCACCGAGATCCTCAACCTCGACGACGAGCGGGTCATGCGGCTGCGCAAGCCGGCGTCGTGGACCTACTCGGCGGCCGGCGACCCGGCCGCCGACGTCCGTGCCACCGGCATCACACCCGACGGCTACGGCCAGCGGTTCACCGTCACCCGCCGGGACGTGTCCGTCGCGTCCGGCGTGGGCCTGCCGGGCCGGCACAACGTCGCCAACGCGCTGCTCGCGATCGCCGCGCTCGTCGCCGTCGGCGTCGACCTCGCCGTCGCGGCGAAGGCCGTCGCGGAGGCGCCCGGCTCACCCGGCCGGATGGAGCGGGTCGACGCCCCCGGCGACGTGCTCGGCGTCGTCGACTACGCGCACAAGCCCGACGCGATGGTCGAGGTCCTCGCCGCGCTGCGGACCCTCGCCGCGTCCCGGGGCGGCCGTGTCATCTGCGTCGTCGGCGCCGGCGGCGACCGCGACCGGGGCAAGCGGCCGCTGATGGGCCGGGCCGCCGCGGAGGGCGCCGACCTGGTGGTCGTCACCGACGACAACCCCCGCACCGAGGACCCCGCGGCCATCCGGGCGGAGGTGCTCGCCGGCACCCGGGGCGCCACCGCCACCGTCGTCGAGGTGGACGGCCGGCGCGCCGCGATCGACCACGCGGTCGCCCAGGCCCGGCCCGGCGACGTGGTGGCGGTCCTCGGCAAGGGCCACGAGCGCGGCCAGGAGGTCGGCGGCGAGGTCCTGCCGTTCGACGACCGGGTCGAGCTCGCCGCGGCGCTGCGGGCGGTGGCGTCGTGATCCCGTTCACCGTCGCCGAGATCGCCGCCGTCGTCGGCGGCACCCTGCACGCCACCGACCCCTCGGCGGCCGGTGCCGCGGTCGTCGACGGCCCCGTCGAGTACGACTCCCGCAAGGTCGGACCGGGCGGGCTCTTCGTCGCGTTCGCCGGCGCGAAGGTCGACGCGCACGACTTCGCCGCCAAGGCCGTCGCCGACGGCGCGGTCGCGGTCCTCGGCAGCCGCCCCGTCGACGGCGTGCCCACGATCGCCGTCGAGGACCCGCGCGCCGCCCTGGGGCTGCTCGCGCGGGCCGCCCTGGAGCGACGCGACGACATCACCGTCGTGGCGATCACCGGCTCGTCGGGCAAGACGAGCACCAAGGACCTCATCGCGGCGCTGCTGCGCACCGCCGGGCCGACCGTGGCGACCATCGGGTCGGAGAACAACGAGCTCGGCACCCCGTACACGGTGCTGAAGGTCACCGCCGACACCCGGTTCCTGGTGCTGGAGATGGGTGCGCGCGGTGGCGGGCACCTGGCCTACCTGTGCGGCATCGCGCCGCCGGACGTGTCGGTCGTGGTCAACGTCGGCACGTCGCACATCGCCGAGTTCGGGTCCCTGGAGGGCACCACCCTCGCCAAGGGGGAGCTCGTCGAGGCGCTGCGCCCGGGCGGTCTCGCGATCCTCAACGCCGACGACGAGCGGGTCCGGTCGATGGCGTCGCGCAGCGCCGCGCCGGTGCGCTTCGCGGGTGAATCGGAAGTGTCTGACTTCCGGGCCACCGACGTCGAGGACCTCGGCCGCGGCCGGTTCGGCTTCACGATGCACCTGCCGGGCACCGGCCCGGTCCAGGTGCGGCTCGACGTCGCCGGACGGCACCAGGTCGGCAACGCGTTACTCGCCGCTGCCGTGGCGTCGCACGCCGGTGTGGATCCGGCCACGATCGCCGCCACACTCGGCGATCTAGAGGGCTTGTCGAGCCGAAGGATGGATGTCTTCGACCGTGCCGACGATGTCACGGTCATCGACGACTCGTACAACGCCAATCCGGCGTCCATGGCGGCGGCGCTCCGGGCGCTCGTCGCGGTGGCCGGCGGGCGGCGGATGATCGCCGTGCTCGGCTCCATGGCAGAGCTCGGTGAGTATGAGCGAACCGGACATGAGGAGGTCGGTCGTCTCGCCGCTGAGCTCGGCGTCGACCGCCTCGTGGCCGTGGGCGAGCAGGCCGCGCCGATCCTGCACGGTGCGTCCGTCGTGGCGAGTTGGGGAGGAGACCCGGTGCTCGTGACCGATCAGGAGGCCGCCGTCGCGCTGCTGCGCGCCGAGCTGCGGCCCCGCGACGTGGTTCTGGTCAAGGGATCCAGGTACCGGACGTGGGACATCGCCGACGCCCTGCGGGCGGGCGTCAGGTGAGGGCCGTCTTCGTCGCCGCGTTCGTGGCGTTCCTCATCTCGCTGTTCGGCACCCCCATCGCGATCAAGTACTTCACCAGGCTCAAGGCCGACCAGCCGATCCGCGCCGACGGACCGCAGGGCCACCTGGGCAAGAAGGGCACGCCCACGATGGGCGGCGTGGTGTTCATCTTCGCCACGCTCATCGCGTACACCGGCGGGCACATCGCGCTGACCACGCTGCCGGACCAGCAGCTGCGCCCGAGCGGCCCGACCGCGACCGCGGTGGTGCTGCTGGGCCTGTTCGTCTTCACCGGCCTGCTCGGCTTCCTCGACGACTACCTCAAGGTCGCCAAGCGCAACAGCGACGGGCTCAACAAGCGCGGCAAGCTCATCGGCCAGGCGCTGATCGGCGCGATCTTCGGCGCGATCGCCCTGTACGTGCCGGCGAAGCAGACCGGTGACTCGGTCGTCACCACGGTCGCCAGCCCGAAGCTGTCGTGGGTGCACGACATCGACTGGCTCGACATCACCAAGATCGGCGCCGTCGTCTTCTTCGTGTTCGTGGTCATGTCGATGTCCAACGCGGTGAACCTCACCGACGGCCTCGACGGCCTCGCGACCGGCACGTCGATCCTGGTGATCGGCAGCTACATGGCGATCGCGTTCTGGCAGTACCGGCACTGGTGCGCCGACCCGGAGTACACCGCCAGCTACTGCTACGACGTCCGCGACCCCCTCGAGATGGCGCTCATCGCCGGCGCGGCCGTCGGCGCGCTGGTCGGCTTCCTGTGGTGGAACACGTCACCGGCGCGGATCTTCATGGGCGACACCGGCTCCATGGCGCTCGGCTCGCTCATCGCCGGCCTCGCCGTGGCGACCAAGACCGTCCTGCTGCTGCCGCTGATGGGCCTGCTGTTCTTCATCATCGTCGTGACGTGGATCATGCAGATCGGCTCCTACCGCACGACCGGCAAGCGCATCTTCCGGATGGTGCCGCTGCAGCACCACTTCGAGCTCGCCGGCTGGAGCGAGGTCAACATCGTGGTCCGCTTCTGGATCATCGCCGGCCTGGGCATGGCCGCGTCGCTCGGCCTGTTCGCCGCCGACTTCCTGCGGGTGATGAGCGGCTCCGGCTGACCCCGCGCGTCCGGTCGGCATCACGGCGCGCCGGACATCGAACCGGTCCGACACGCCGGGACCCCGTGGTCGCCAGACCTCGCGGGTCCCGGCGGCATGATGGTCCCCATGCGGGGCGATGGGGAGCAGGACACGTCGGCGGCGGCCACGTCGGTGCCACCAGCGGCGGCCGCGTCGGTGCCACCGGCGCCGGCCAACCAGGCGGCGGTGCCCGCAGCGCCCGGCAGCGGGATCCTCGGCTGGTTCGACGCGCTGCGCGGCCTGCTCGACCGGCCCCTCGCCTCCTACTACCTGCTGCTGTCCAGCGTCGGGCTGCTGGTCTTCATCGGCCTGGCCATGGTGTTCTCCGTCACCGGCGTCGAGGGCGTCGCGGAGTCCGGCGACCCGTTCGGCCCGGTGTTCAAGCAGACGATCTTCGCCGTGGTCGGGCTCGTCGTGTTCTGGGTCTGCCAGCGGCTGCCGGTGCGCACGTTCCGGGCCATCGCCGTGCCGCTGCTCATCTCCGCGTTCGTGCTCATGGCCTTCGTCGACCTGATGGGCTGGCTCTCCGCCAGCCGCACCCCGCCCGGCGAGAAGGTGAAGCCGATCCACCTCGGCCCGATCTGGGCCGAGGACCTGTGGCTGCACCTCGGCGGCATCCAGGTCCAGCCGGCGGAGCTCGCGAAGGTCGCCCTCGTCGTCTGGGGCGCCGACCTGCTGGTGCGCAAGGGGCGCACGATCCTGTCGTGGCGGGAGCTGTTCATGCCGCTGCTGCCGGTGACGGTGGCGCTGCTGCTCCTCGTCGGCTACAACGACCTCGGCTCCATGATCTGCCTCGTGGTTCTTTTCACCGGGCTGCTGTGGGCGGCCGGCGCGCGGCTGCCGGTCTTCGCCTGGCTCGGCGGCCTCGCCGCCACCGGCGTGCTCGCGCTGATCCTCCTGCCGGCCGAGAAGGACTACCGGCTGGCCCGCATCAAGGTGTTCTTCGACCCGTCCATCGACCCCGAGGCGCGCAACGGGCGCTACCAGTACCTGCGCGGGCTGTGGGCGATCGGCAACGGCGGCTGGTTCGGCGTCGGGCTCGGCGAGAGCCAGCTGAAGTGGGGCCGGCTGCCCAACGCGCACAACGACTTCATCTTCGCCATCGTCGCCGAGGAGCTCGGCGTCGTCGGCTGCCTGGTCGTCCTCGTCCTGTTCGGCATGCTCACCTACACGGGGCTGCGCATCGCCCGCCGGGTCGAGGACCCGTTCCGCCGGCTCGCCGCCGCCGCGATCACCATCTGGTTCGTCGGGCAGGCGATCATCAACATCGGCGGCGTGGTCGGGCTCATGCCGATCACCGGCCTGCCGCTGCCGTTCATCTCCGACGGCGGCACCGCCCTGGTCGTGGCCCTCGGCGCGGCCGGGATGCTCAGCTCCGCGGCCCGCGCCGAGCCCGACTGCGCCAGAGCCATGCATGCCCGTCCGCCGCGAAAGTGGGTGCGACTACTCTGGGCGCCGTTGCCGCCGCTGCCGCGCGCCCGCGCCGACAGTGACGGTGACGTCCCCTCGACACGCGCGACGGGTCGTCCACTGACGCCGCAGGGCGGCAGCCCAGGGCGGACCCGCGGAAGGAGCTCCTGATGGCAGCGCTGCGCTCCGTGGTGCTGGCCGGCGGAGGCACCGGCGGGCACATCTACCCGCTGCTCGCCTTCGCCGACTGCCTCCGCAGGCACGACCCGGGCCTGCGGATCACCTGTATCGGCTCGGAGCGTGGGATGGAGGGTGAGATCATCCCGCAGCGCGGCTATGACCTGCGCCACGTCCCGGCCTTCCAGCTGCCCCGCTCCGTGAACATGAACCTGGTCCGCACCCCGGACCGGATGTACAAGTCCGCGAAGGCGACCCGCGAGATCCTCGACGAGGTCGAGGCGGACGCGGTGGTCGGGTTCGGCGGCTACGTCTCCGTCCCCGCCTATCTCGCCGCATGGCGGCGCAAGACCCCCACGATCATCCACGAGGTCAACGTGCCCGTGGGCGTGGCCAACAAGATGGGCATGCGCTTCACGAAGCACATCGTGCTCGGCTTCCCCCACCAAGCGCAGCAGATCCCGTCGGTGGCGCACGCCGAGGTCGTCGGGGTGCCGCTGCGGCAGAGCATCGCCACCCTCGACCGGGCCGCGCTGCGGGAGCGGGCCCGCGCCCACTTCGGCCTCGACCCGCACCTGCCGACGCTGTTCGTCTTCGGCGCGTCGGCCGGCGCCCGCTCGATCAACCTGGCGGTGTCCGGCGCGGCGAAGCAGATCACCGGCTCCGGGGTGCAGGTGCTGCACATCATCGGCGCCCGCAACGACGACGTCGAGGTCCCCACCGGCCTGCCCGCGCCGTACGTGAAGGTCAAGTTCCTGTCGGAGATGGAGCTCGGCTACGCGGCCGGCGACCTGGCGCTGTGCCGGGGTGGCGCGATGACCTGCGCGGAGACCGCCGCGGTCGGCATGCCGGCCATCTACGTGCCGCTGCCGTGGGGCAACGGCGAGCAGCGCCGCAACGCGCTGCCGGTCGTCGAGGCCGGTGGTGGCCTCATCGTCGAGGACGGCGACCTCTCCCCGCAGTGGGTCACCGACACCGTGGTGCCCCTGGTGCGCGACGGCGCCCGGCTCGCGGCGATGAGCCGCGCCGCCGCCGGTTACGGTCGCCGCGACGGCGACGAGGCCCTTCGCCGGTACCTGCTGAAGGTGGTCGGAGCATGACGGATTTGACCGCCGAGGACCTCGGCAGGGTGCACCTCGTCGGGGTGGGCGGGGTCGGCATGAGCGGGCTCGCCCGGCTCCTGCTCACCCGGGGCATCCCCACGTCCGGCAGCGAGCTGCGCGAGTGGCCGCAGCTGGCGGCGCTCAAGGCGCTCGGCGGCACGATCTTCCGCGAGCACCAGCCGGCGAACCTCGACGGGGTCGACACGGTCGTCTACTCGACCGCGATCCCGCAGGACCACATCGAGCTCGTCACGGCCCGGGAGCGGGGGCTGCGGGTCATGCACCGTTCCGAGGCCCTCGCCGCCACGATGGTCGGGCGCAGGAGCGTCGCGGTCGCCGGTACACACGGCAAGACGACCACGACGTCGATGATCACCCTCATGCTCCAGCACGCCGGGCTCGACCCGTCGTTCGTCATCGGCGGGGAGATCTCCGAGGTCGGCTCCAACGCCCACCACGGCAGCGGCGAGCTGTTCGTCGCCGAGGCCGACGAGAGCGACCGGTCGTTCCTGCTCTACAACCCGCACGTCGCGGTCGTCACCAACATCGACGCCGACCACCTCAACACGTACGGCGACCTGCAGGGCCTCGAGGACGCGTTCGTCGAGTTCTGTGCCCGCGTCGAGCCCGGCGGCTTCGTGGTCACCTGCGCCGACGACCCCGGCGCCCAGCGGATGATCGTGCGGGTCCGCGAGGCCGGCGGCGACGTCGTCACCTACGGCACGGCCCCCGACGCCGACCTGCGCCTGACGGAGGTGCGCTCCTCCGCGCAGGGCGTGCGCTACGTGGCGCACCACGAGGGCGTGCCGCTCGGCGAGGTGCACCTGCCGATCCCCGGCGCGCACCTCGGCCTCAACTCGGCCGGGGCGCTGCTCACCGCCCTGCGGCTCGGCATCCCGGCCGAGTCGGCGATCGAGGCGCTGTCGACGTTCCCCGGGGTGCGGCGGCGCTTCGAGTTCAAGGGCGCCGAGGCCGGCGTGCGGATCTACGACGAGTACGCGTACCACCACGTCCCGATCGAGGCGGCGATGCGCACCCTGCGCGAGGTCGCCGGCGACGGGCGGCTGATCGTGGTGTTCCAGCCGTACCGGATGTACCGCACCCGCGACTACCTGACCGAGATCGCCGCCGCGCTGTCCCTGGCCGACGAGGCGATCATCATGGAGGTGTTCGGCCCGGGCGAGGTCCGGGAGCCGGGGGAGGGCGGGGTCGCGCTGACCGCCGCCGTCGACCTGCCCGAGGACCGCAAGGTGTTCGTGCCGTCGTGGGACGACGTGCCGGGCGAGGTCGTCGCCCGCGTCCGGGAGGGCGACGTGGTCGTCACGATGGGCGCGCCGCCGATCTCCCTCATGGGTGACGAGCTGCTCGCCGCGCTCAAGAACTCCGGCGACGGCTACGTCGGCCGGCACAACCGCCCCGACGGCGAATGACCGGGGACTGACCGCCCTTGACGTCCACGCGCGGCTGGCGGCTGGTCCTGGCACCCCGCTCGGCGCCCGCCGGCTCGTCGCAGCGCCGCTTCGCGCAGCGGGCCCGGCGGCACCGCCTCCGCGTCGTGCTGTCCTGGCTGGTCGGGCTCGGCGTCGTCGCGTTGCTCGGCGGGGCCGTCGCCGTCGTCTACGCCACGCCGGTGTTCGGGGTCCACGGGATCCGGGTCACCGGCGTGTCGGCGCTGACGGCCCAGGACGTCCGGGACGCGGCCGGGGTCGCCACCGGCACGCCCCTGGCCCGGCTCGACCTCGCCGCGGTGGAGCGGCGGGTGCGGACGCTGAAGCCGGTCCGGACGGTCACCGCGTCCAAGGACTACCCGCGCACCCTGGTCCTCGCGGTGCGCGAGCGGACGGGGATCGCCGTGGTGCCGGCGGCGCTGGGGTTCGTGCTGCTGGACGCCGACGGCGTGGCGTTCCTCCCGGTCGGCTCCGCGCCGGCGGGGCTGCCGGTGGTGCGCCTCGCCGCGCCCGCCCCCGGCGACCCTGCCACCCGGGCCGCGCTGACCGTCCTGGCGGCGCTGCCGCCGTGGCTGCGGTCGCAGATGGTGGCCCTGGCCGCCGACGCGCCGACGCGGGTGCGGCTGGAGCTCACCGAGGGCCGCACGGTCGTGTGGGGCGACGCGACCCAGAACGAGGCGAAGGTCAGGGTGTTGCAGGTCACGAAGATCCTGCCGGACAAGACGCTCGACGTGAGCGCGCCCGGGGTGGTGCTGGAGCGGTGAACCGTGTCGACGTCCCTTTCGCCGGCGACGAGCGGTCGCTGGAGCGGTGAACCGTGTTGACGTCCCTTTCGCCGGCGACGAGCGGTCGATGGTGCTCGGGTGGCTCGACTGGCACCGGGAGACCGTGCATGCGAAGTGCGCCGGGCTCGCCGAGGAGGACGCCTGGCGGACCCCGCTGCCGGCGTCGCCGCTGACCAGCGCCGCCGGGCTCGTGTCGCACCTCACGGCGGTCGAGTCGTACTGGTTCGAGCGGGTCGTCGCGGGGCTGGACGTGCCGGTGCCGTGGAGCGCCGGCGACACCGACGCGGACTGGCGCCGGGCGCCCGGTGCCACCCTGGCCGGCAACCTCGACCGGTACCGGCGCCAATGCGACGTCTCGCGGGCCCTGATGCGCGACGTCGATCTCGACGGGACGGCCGCGGCACCGCGGCGCGGCGAGCCCGTCGCGGTCCGCTGGGTGCTTCTGCACATGATCGAGGAGACCGCCCGTCACAACGGACACCTCGACGCCGTTAGGGAATTGGTCGACGGCGTCGTCGGGGAATAGCCGACACGCCGGGCGGCGGTCCTTGGATCGCGACAGTCGGGCCCTTACCTTGCGATAAGGCATTAGTTGACATAACTATAAGCCTCTAGTAAAGGGTGAGGGTTTGCGGGACCCACATCCAGTGCGTCTGCATGGCGGACGCCGCCCGTCGCGGGGCCGGGCTACACCAGTCTGACGGCTCCGGGAAGGATCGGCGCTCGCCAACCTCGAAAGGAAAGGCAGTCCGATGACACATCCGCACAACTATCTCGCGGTCATCAAGGTCGTCGGCATCGGCGGCGGCGGGGTCAACGCCGTCAATCGCATGATCGAGGTTGGCCTCAAGGGCGTCGAGTTCATCGCGATCAACACCGACGCCCAGGCCCTGCTGATGAGCGACGCCGACGTCAAGCTCGACGTCGGCCGGGAACTGACCCGCGGGCTCGGCGCCGGCGCCAACCCCGACGTGGGCAAGAACGCCGCCGAGGACCACCGGGACGAGATCGAAGAGGTGCTCAAGGGCGCCGACATGGTCTTCGTCACCTGTGGCGAGGGCGGCGGCACGGGCACCGGCGGCGCGCCGGTGGTGGCGAACATCGCGCGGAAGCTCGGCGCGCTGACGATCGGCGTGGTCACCCGGCCGTTCTCGTTCGAGGGCAAGCGCCGGCAGGTCCAGGCCGAGGCCGGGATCGAGGAGCTGCGCAACCAGTGCGACACGCTCATCGTGATCCCCAACGACCGGCTCCTGGCGCTCGGCGACCGGGGCATCTCGATGATGGACGCCTTCCGGCAGGCCGACCAGGTCCTGCTCTCCGGTGTCCAGGGCATCACCGACCTGATCACCACGCCCGGCCTGATCAACCTCGACTTCGCCGACGTGAAGAGCGTCATGAGCGGAGCCGGCAGTGCCCTCATGGGCATCGGCAGCGCGCGCGGTGACAACCGGGCCGTCGAGGCGGCCGAGTCGGCGATCTCCAGCCCGCTGCTGGAGCAGAGCATGGACGGCGCGCGCGGGGTGCTGCTGTCCATCGCCGGTGGCTCCGACCTCGGCCTGTTCGAGATCAACGACGCGGCGCAGCTGGTCACCGACGCGGCCCACCCCGACGCCAACATCATCTTCGGTGCGGTCATCGACGACGCGCTCGGCGACGAGGTGCGCGTCACGGTGATCGCGGCCGGGTTCGACGGCGGCGCGCCGGCCTACCGGCCGGTCGAGGCCCGCGCCCCGCGGCCGCAGCACCACCACCAGCCGAAGGAGCCGGCCCCGGTCGAGCGCCAGGCCCCGCCGCCGCCCCGGCGGGTGCTGTTCGACGACGTCGACGTGCCGGACTTCCTGAAGAACGGCGCCTGAAAGAATCGGGTGGGTCCTCCGGGGCCCACCCGATTCGTTTCGCATGCTCGGAGGGCCACGTGGGCGACGCACGGACTGCGGAGATCGAACACAACCTGGCTGTGGTCCGCGCCCGGGTCGCGTCGGCCTGCAGGGCCGCCGGGCGGGCCGCCGACGAGGTGACCCTGGTCGCGGTCACCAAGACGTACCCCGCCGAGGACGTGACCCGCCTGGCCTCGCTGGGCGTGCTGGACGTGGGGGAGAACCGGGACCAGGAGGCCGCCCCCAAGGCCTCCGCGTGCCCCGCCGAGCTGCGCTGGCACTTCATCGGTCAGCTGCAGCGCAACAAGGCGCGCTCGGTCGCCTCGTACGCGTCGGTCGTGCACTCCGTGGACAGCCTGCGGCTGGTGGACGCGCTGACGGACGCCGCGGTGCGGGCCGGACGCGACACGCCGCTGGGCGCGCTCGTGCAGGTGAGCCTCGACGACGACGAGCACCGCGGCGGCGCCGTCACCGGAATTATCGAACAGGTGGCCGAATCAATCGCGGCGAGCCCCGCTTTGACACTCAAAGGTGTGATGGCCGTCGCGCCGCTCGGATGGGATCCGGACGCGGCATTCGAGCGACTCGCCGCCGTATCCGCCCGCCTGCGGATCTCCTTTCCGGACGCGGACTGGATTTCCGCCGGCATGAGCGACGACCTCGAATCCGCGATTTCGCACGGCTCGACACATGTCCGTGTCGGTAGCGCATTGCTCGGAAATCGACCCCCACTGGGGTAGCCTGACCGCGGGAACGGAAAAACTACACGGGTGTGGTTCTGCGCCGGCGGGGCGGTGTCACACCATCGTGATCGGTGGCACCGACAACGGGGGGAAGTGCCGCATGGCGGTGGACGGAGGAGCGCGCATGGGTGCTCTGCGCAGGGCGGGTGTATGGCTCGGGCTCGTCGAGGACGACGACGAGCGGGGCTACGACGACCGTCACTACCGGGGCTACGGTGACGACTTCGCCGACGACGAGGACGACGTCGACGAGGTGCCGGCGCCGCGTGCCCGCATGACGTCCGACCGGCTCTCGGTGTCGGACCGGCTCTCGGTGTCGGACCGGCTCTCCACCTCCTCCTCGGAGCGGCTCACCGCGTCCGAGCGGCTCGCCGCCGCCGAGCGGATGACGACCTCGGAGCGCCTGACGGCGGCCGAGCGGCTCTCCGCGGCCGAGCGCGACGCCGCCGCCGCGAGCCGCAGCACCGTGCGCTCGATCACGCGGCCCACGACCGTCAGCTACCCGACACGAGACAACCTGGCGATCGCGCCGCAGCCGGTGACGAGGGAGCGGACAGTGGTCGAGGAAGAGGCCGACGACCGCCGCTACGCGATCACGACGCTGCACCCCACGACGTACAACGAGGCCCGGACCATCGGCGAGCACTTCCGTGACGGCCACCCGGTGATCATGAACCTCACCGAAATGGACGAGGCCGACGCGAAGCGACTGGTCGACTTCGCGGCAGGACTGGTGTTTGGCCTGCGTGGTAACTTCGAGCGGGTGACCAACCGGGTCTTCCTGCTCTCTCCGGCAAATGTCCAGGTCACCGCAGAGGACAAAGCTAAGATCGCCGAGGGCGGGTTCTTCAACCAGAGCTGATGCGAGGACTCAACGGCCGTGGTGTCCATCACCCTGCAGATCGTGTATCTGCTGCTCTACCTGTTCCTGGTGGTGCTCCTCGCTCGCTTTGTCATGGGCTATGTGATGCAGTTCGGCCGCCGCTGGCAACCGGGCCGGGGCGCGGCGGCAGCGCTCGAAGTGGTGTGGAGCGTCACCGATCCGCCGCTCAAAGCGTTGAGGCGGGTGATCCGTCCGCTGCGTATTGGTACCGTGGCCGTGGACCTGTCTTCGCTTGTGCTGCTGGTTATCCTGTTCGTGCTGATGAACGTCGTGGTAAGGCAACTGATCGAGGTGTTCTCGTGACTCGCCCCGATCGGCGGCCACGCGGCCGCAACTGACCCGAGGAGTTTCGATGCCGCTGACCCCGGCCGACGTCCACAACGTCGCCTTCAAGAAGCCCCCCATCGGTAAACGGGGCTACGACGAGGAGGAGGTCGACGCCTTCCTCGACGAGGTCGAGCGCGAGCTCGCCCGTCTGATCGAGGAGAACAACGAGCTGCGCGCGCAGCTCGAACGCGGTGGTGGCGGTCGCGCCCCCGCCGGTCCCAGCGGCGGCGGCGACCCGCGCCTGGCCTCGGAGCTGGCCGACCTCAAGACGCAGTTCGAGCGCGTCCAGCGGGAGAAGCAGTCCGCCGAGCAGGCCGCTCGCGGCATGCAGCAGGAGCTGGACCAGATCCGCTCGCAGGGCGGCCCGGCCGGCGGCGACGGCGAGCAGCAGGCGCTCCGCGTCCTGATGATGGCCCAGCGCACCGCCGACGACCACGTGTCCGACGCCCGCCGCGAGGCCGACAAGCTGCTCTCCGACGCCCGCACCAAGGCCGAGGAGGTCACCCGCGACGCGCGCGCGAAGGCCGACGCGCTGGAGCGCGACGCCCGGCAGCGGCACCAGGAGGCGATGGGCGGTCTCGACGCCAAGCGCACCGCGCTGCAGAAGCACATCGAGGAGCTCAAGCAGTTCGAGCGGGAGTACCGGACCCGCCTGAAGGCCTACCTGGAGAGCCAGCTGCGCGACCTCACCGGCCGCGAGCAGAGCCTCGAGGCCGAGATGGCCGCCCGCAACGAGGCCGCGCCCCGTGCCGCGACCGGTGGCACCGGTCTCGCTGCGGCGGGCCTCTCGGGTGGCTACGAGGGCGCGGGACGCTAGTCCCTCCGCTTTCAGTTCGGCAACCTCGGCGGCTCATCAGGGTGACCAGCACAGAGCACTGACACGCCGGTCAATGCGACACGCGGCGCCCCAGTCGAAATTCGGCTGGGGCGCCGGTCGCTATCCGGGGTCTCGTTCGTTGTACGGGCTGAGAGACACTCGCCCGGGACCGTTGCGCAGCATCTGCCGGGCTCAGCTTGCGGAGGGGTAGGCCGTGATCGTCGGAAGTCTGCTGCTGATCGTCGTGGCCGTGGGCCTGCTCGTGGTGGGCCTGCTGCAAGGCGCTGACGCCCTGCTGGTGGCGTCGATCGGGGCGAGCCTCCTCGCGGCGGTCGCCCTCATCGTCGGTGGCCGCCAGGCCGCCGCCCGCTCGTCCCGCACCGTGCGCACCGGCCGGCAGGTGCCCAACGACGAGCGTTACGACCCGTTCGAGTCTCGCCTGGACGCTGACAGCGCCCGCGAGGCCCGCCAGCCCGTCGGCGTCGGCGCCCGGTCCACCGGCGGCACCACGTACGGCCGCGGCGCCGGTTCTGGTTCCAGTGCCGGCTCCGGCTCCGGCTCAGGCGGCCCCGCCCGGCTCGCGGACAGTGGGCGGACCGACGCCAACGTGCCGCCCGTCGACGAGACCGCGATCACGCCGCCCGTCCGCGACGAGCCGGTCGTGCCGCAGCAGCCGTACGACGACTACCCGGCCTCCCCGGACGGCGAATGGTCCGTCGACGGCGAGGAGTTCGACGACGAGGACCCGGAGGACGAGCCCCCGATCCAGCCGTCGTCACCCGCCGACATGGCCCGCGTCGCCACGATGCAGGACGAGGTCCTGGTCATCGACGGTCGCCCCCGCTACCACGTGCGCGGCTGCGTGCACCTGCTCGGCCGGGAGAGCGAGCCACTGCCGATCAGCGAGGCCGTCGAGCTCGGCTTCACCCCCTGCAGCGTCTGCGAACCCAACGACGCCGTCCTCGCCGGCCGCGCCTGACCTTTTCGCCCTTCTTCGGCGCACGCCGCGGCCCGAGCCGGACGGACATCCGTCCGGCTCGGCCCCAGGCGTTCACTCCACCGGGCCTGCCGCGGACGCCGGACCAGGCTGGGCGCTCCCGGCCGTCGGACCGCGGCCGCGCCTGACCTCTGACCTGCCCGCTCGTTTCTTTCGGCGCACGCCGCGGCCCAGGCCGGCGCACTTTCGTCCCGCGCGACCCAGGCGGACGTCCGCTGCATTTGGGCCCGCCACGGAAATCGGAGCCGCCTGGACGCCTCCGGCGATCGGACCCGGCTGGGCTTCCGGCCGTCGGACTCCCGGCTGGGCACGCTCACCGGCTCCCGGCTCTGGGCACGCTCACCGGCCGGCCGACCGACCGGGCCGGCCGTCGTCGACCGGCCCGGCATGTGCTCGGACACCCGGAGGGGCGGATCACGCCTACCGCCGGACGATCCAGATGTGCCCGGCTGGGCGTTTCCGCGCGGCGGGAGCTCGGCGCCCACGGGGTGACGGTGGGGCGGGCGCGGGACGACTCCGGGCGAGGCGTCCGCGGGCCAGCCTGGTCGTCTTGACAGGGCAGCCTGGTCGTCCCCGGCCAGGCACTTCCACGCAGGCGACCACGCAAGCACCTGCGGGAGAGGCGTCCGTAGGCCGGCCTGGTCGTCCCGGCTTGGCTGGCCAGGACCACCCTGTCCTGAAAACAACCCCGGCCTGAACAACCCCGGCCTGAACAACCCCGGCCTGAACAACCCCGGCCTGAACAACCCCGGCCCTGACGCTCCGGGCTGAACACCCCGACCTGGAGGCTCGGGCCTGGACGCTCCGGTCTGGACGCCCGGGCGCTGACGCGTAGACGACCTCGGGTGAGGCGTCCGTCGGCCTGCCTGCTCGCCCCCGGCTGAGCCGGCCTGGCCGGCGCCGCGACCGGGTGCTTACGCGCGGGCGGCCGTGCGGGCGAGGCGTCCGTGGCTGGCCTGGTCGTCGTGCTGGGGGCGACGGACCCGGCAGGGGCGTCGTTCGCGGGGCACGTCGGGGACCTCGGCGGTGACGGCGGCCTTGTCCTACACCGTAACGTATCGGGAGAAATTGATCTCGGAGTTATTACCTTAAGTAGCGGCAAAGTAGCTGCGGGTGTCGGGTGGTGGGAGGTGACCGGTCCGGGTGATGATCCACCGGTCTGGTCGATCGCCCACGAACGGGTGAACCTTCACAATAAGGCATGCCCACCATCGCGATCCGTGTCAAGCCGGGTGCCTCGCGCACCGCGGTCGGCGGGAGCCACGCCGGACCGTACGGCCCGGCGCTGATCGTCGCGGTCGGCGCCCGCCCCGTTGACGGGCAGGCCACCGAGGCCGCGCTGAAGGCCCTCGCCGGCGCGCTGGGGCTGCGGCCGTCGGCGCTGCGGCTGAAGGCGGGCGCCGCCAGCCGGGACAAGCTCGTGGAGCTGCCCGAGACGTTGCCGGAGGGGCACGCCGCACGGCTGGCCGCGCTGATGGACCCCTCGCATTGAGCCACGAGTTCAACCTGGCGCTGCTCATCGGCGCGGCGGTGCTGCTGGTCTGCGTGGGTGCGGTGCGTCTGTCGGTGCGGCTCGGTCTGCCCAGCCTTCTGGTGTACCTGCTGCTGGGTGTCGTGATCGGCGAGGCGGGGCTCGGCATCAACTTCGAGAACGCGGAGCTCACCCGTACCCTCGGCATCTGTGCGCTCGTGGTGATCATCGCCGAGGGTGGTCTGACGGCCCGCTGGTCGACGCTGCGTCCGGTGCTGGGGCCGGCCGTGGTGCTGTCGACGGTGGGCGTCGCGGTGAGTGTGGCGGTGGTCGGTGTGATCACGCACTTCGCGCTCGGCGCCGGTTGGCAGCAGTCGCTCCTGTACGGGGCGGTGCTGTCCTCCACGGACGCCGCGGCCGTCTTCTCCACGCTGCGCAGGATGCCGGTCCGGCCGCGGCTCGCCGCGATCCTGGAGGCCGAGTCCGGCATCAACGACGCGCCGGTGGTGATCCTGGTCGTGCTGCTGTCGCTGCCGGAGGGGGTCACCGGCCCGTGGTGGGAGCAGCTGGGCCTGGTCGGCTACGAGCTGCTCGCCGGCGCCGTCATCGGGCTCGTCGTCGGGTTGGGTGGGGCCTGGGCGCTGCGCCGCGCCGCGCTGCCGTCCGCCGGCCTGTACCCCCTGGCCGCGGTCGGCTTGACCGTGCTGGCGTACGCGGTCGGCTCCGTCGCGCACGCGTCGGGCTTCCTGGCGGTGTACGTGACCGGTGTCGTGCTCGGCAACTCCCGGCTGCCGCACCGCAGGGCCATGCTCGGTTTCGCGGACGGGTTGGCGTGGCTCGCCCAGATCGGGCTGTTCGTGCTGCTCGGCCTGCTCGCGTCGCCCAGCGAGCTCGGCGCCGCGGTGCTGCCGGCGCTGGTCGTCGGCCTGGTGCTGATCCTGCTCGCGCGGCCGCTGTCGGTGCTGGTCAGCGTCACCCCGTTCCGGTACGGCTGGCGCGACCAGGCGTTCCTGTCGTGGGCGGGGCTGCGCGGCGCGGTCCCGGTCGTGCTCGCCACGATCCCGCTGTCGGCCGGCCTGCCGGGCGCGCAGACGCTGTTCAACGTCGTGTTCGTGCTGGTCGTGGTCTACACGGCGGTGCAGGGGGTGACGCTGCCACCGGTCGCGAAGCGGCTGGGCGTGGCGGCACCCGGCGAGACGACCGACCTGCAGGTGGAGTCGGCGCCGCTGGAGCGGATGGGCGCTGACCTGCTGCAGCTTGAGGTGCCGGTCGGCTCGAAGCTCAACGGCGTGCACGTGGACGAGCTACGATTGCCTGTCGGTGCGGTCGTGACGCTGGTGCTTCGCGACGGCGGCGCGTTCGTGCCGGAATCGCAGACCCGCCTCAAGACCCGCGACAGTCTGCTGATCGTCGCCACCGAGCAGGTGCGTGACGCGGCGGAGCGCAGGCTGCGAGCGGTGAGCAGGCGAGGAAGACTTGCGCGCTGGTTTGCCGAACATGGCGAGGATCGGCGCCAATAACTGATCCAATTGGTCGGAATGCGTGTGGCATGTTTGTCGGACGCGTGTACATTCCGTATTCTTGCCAGCCACTGGAGTGCGCGACGGCGCGTCGCGCGCCCGTTTTGCATCTGGGGGAAGCCATGGCCGAGCGAGCGGGTGGCGTGCCGAAAGGCACGTCCGCGAGCACCGCCGGGCAGCATGACGCCGCTGATGTGACGCGTGTGACCACTGTGACAACAGCACAGAAACGCGGCACTCGGCAAGCGGCGGCTCGGGGGAACAGCACCACGTCGGCGCAGAGCAAGCGCGGCAACACTGGGGGGCTTGCGGACGACGCGGGCGGCTCAGGCACCACATCCAACACGTCGCCGATCGCCGCTCGTGCGGCCAAGGGAGCCACGATGGCCAAGACCGCCGAACCGAAGACCGCCGCAGCCAAGGCCCGTGGCACGCGCACCGCCGCGGAGACGGAGAAGATCCGCGTCGCGCTGATCGAGCGGCGCGACGAGCTCAAGGCGGAGCACGACCAGACCCTGGCCGAGATCGCCGAGCTGCAGCAGCACCGGCTCACCGACTCGGCGGGCGACGACCAGGCCGATACCGGCACCAAGACGTTCGAGCGCGAGCAGGAGATCACCCTCGCCAACAACATCCTCGAGCGGGTCAACCAGGTCGAGCGGGCCCTGGAGCGGCTCGACGAGGGCGGCTACGGCTGGTGTGAGAAGTGCGGCAACGCGATCCCGGTCGAGCGGCTGGCGGCGTTCCCGTCGGCTACGCTCTGCGTCACCTGCAAGCAGTTGGAGGAGCGGCGCTGACCACCCAGGACGACATCACCACGACCACCCCCCGCGGCAGCCGGCGAAAGGCCTGGAGCCTGTTCGGCGCTGTCGCGGTCGTGGTGATCGGCATCGACCTCGCGGTGAAGGAGTGGACCACCTCCGTCATCGCGCACGGCGAGCCGGTGAAGCTGCTCGGCGGCCTGATCTATGTGATCTACGCCCGCAACAGCGGCGCGGCATTCAGCATGTTCAGCGACCTGACGTGGGTCTTCCCGATCATCGCCTCGGCGGTGATCGCCTGGCTGCTCGTCATGGTCCGCACGACCGTCTCTGTGCCATGGGCGGTCGCGCTCGGCCTCATCCTGGGCGGCGCCACGGGCAACCTCGGCGACCGGATCTTCCGGGCGCCGAAGCCGTTCCACGGGCACGTCGTGGACATGTTCAGCTTCCTCGACGACCACGCGGGGCACTTCCCGGTGTTCAACATCGCCGACTCGGCGCTGACGGTCGGCGTGGCGCTGGCGATCCTGCTGGAGTTCACGGGCCGCCGCCGCGACGGCACCCGGGCCGGGAAGGGCGAGCCCGCCGAGTCCAACCCGCTCTCGCTGGGCTACGGGCCCAGCGGCCGGGTCGGCAAGGACCCCAGCGATGCGTGAGACCCGGTCGATGCCCGTCCCCGACGGGCTCGACGGCAGCCGCCTGGACCAGGCGCTTACCAGGCTGTTCGGCTTCAGCCGGACCGTGGCGGCGGCGCTGGTCGAGGCGGGTGACGTCGCCGTCGACGGGCAGATCCGGGCGAAGTCCGACAAGGTCACCGGTGGCGCCTGGCTCGAGGTGACCCTGCCCGCGCCGCCGTCGGAGGTCACGGTCGAGGCCATCCCCGTCGACGGCCTGCGCATCGTGTACAGCGACGACGACATCGTCGTGGTCGACAAGCCGGTCGGTGTCGCCGCGCACCCGAGCCCGGGCTGGACGGGTCCGACGGTCATCGGCGGGCTCGCCGCGATGGGGCTGACGATCGCGACCAGCGGCGCCGCCGAGCGCCAGGGGGTCGTGCACCGCCTCGACGTCGGCACCACCGGGCTCATGGTCGTCGCGAAGAGCGAAATGGCCTACAGCATCCTGAAGCGGGCGTTCAAGGACCGCGAGGTCGAGAAGCGGTACCACACGGTCGTCCAGGGCCACCCGGACCCGTTGCGCGGCACCATCGACGCCCCGATCGACCGGCATCCCGGCCACGACTACAAGTTCGCGGTCGTCTCCGGCGGCCGGCCGAGCATCACGCACTACGACACGATCGAGGCGTTCCCGTCGGCGAGCCTGCTCGACGTCAAGCTGGAGACGGGGCGCACCCACCAGATCCGGGTGCACTTCTCCGCGCTGCGGCACCCGTGCGTCGGTGACACCACGTACGGCGCGGATCCGACGCTGTCGGCCCGGCTGGGGCTGGGGCGGCAGTGGCTGCACGCCCGGGAGCTGGGCTTCATCCACCCGCGTGAGGGCGAGTACGTGTCGTTCGTCAGCGACTACCCGCAGGACCTCAGCAACGCCCTGGAGGTCCTCGCGGCCTGACCGCCGTGGTCCGGCCGTGGATGAACCGCGGCGGTCAGGTTTCTTGGCGAAGACAGTGCTACACGAGGGTGACGTCGTCGGCGTAGATCGTGCCCGTGCCGTACCAACCGTGCACCCACACCTTGATCGAGGTGGAGCTGCCCGTGTTGACCGTGACGGTGAGCTTCGTCCAGGTCGATCCGCCCGGCGTCCAGGTGCTCACGTCGCCGGTGCCGGTGGTGGCGCCGAGGAACGCGTAGTTGCCCTGCACCCAGGCGCTCAGCGTGTACGTGCGGTTCGCAGACACGCCGACGGTCTGCGAGCACTGCGCGGTGTCCGAGCTGGACGCGGCCGCCTTGAGCGCCTTCGTGCCGCCGTGCACGGGGGTGGTGACGACGCTGCCGAGCGCGCACGTCCACGGGCTCAGGGCACCGGTCTCGAAGCCGCCGTTGACGATGCCGCTGCCGGGCGGGGTGCTCGGGCTCGGGCTCGTGCTGGGGCTGGTGCTCGGGCTCTTCGACACCGACGGGCTGGGCGAGCCGGGGCCGCTGTCGCCGCTGGTGAACGGGTTGAAGATGTGGGAGAACTCCCAGGTCTGCTGCTGGATGCCGGAGCAGTTGTCGGCCGCCGCGCCGCCGGGGCAGCTGCCGTTGTCGCGTTGCAGCGCCCAGAACGACAGCGCCGCGATGCCCTGCTGGTTGGCCCAGTTGAGCACGGTACGGGCGTCGGCGAGGGTGAACGTCTCGGCGGGGCCGAAGTCGTCGACGCCGATCATCTCGGTGACGCCGATCATGGCCCACCGCTGCGCCGCCGTCTTGGCCGGCCACAGCTGCCCGAGCTGCGTGTGCAGCCCGTTGGACGCGGTGATCGTGTCCTGGGCCATCTGGTGCGGCTGGTTGTCGTAGTAGTCGAACGTCATCTGGTTGACGTAGTCGATCCGGGCGTTGTTGGTGACCGCGTTGCGCAGCACGGCGAGGCCGCTGGGGGCGAGCCCGGTCGTGGTGGTCGGCAGCGTGTACTGGAACTGCACGGTCCGGCCGTTGGCGGCGGCCCAGTCCTCGGTCAGCTTGATCGCCTTGTTGCGCCGGTCGATGCCCGCGGTGTTGGTCAGCGAGTTGTCCTCGATGTCCAGGTCGATGCGGGTCACGTCGTACGTGGTGATCACCTTCTGGAACTGGGCGGCGATCTGGTTGACGTCGGTGCAGCTGTCGGCGATCTCGGTGCCGCCGTTGTCGGCCGCGTAGCCGCCGAAGCTGGGGATGACGTCGCCGCCGCGGGCGCGGATCGCGGCGATGTCGGCGCCGAACGTCGAGTTCGCGATCGGCATGGACGTGTCGCCGTTGAAGTAGACGGTGCACGAGCCGCGGGTCGCGGTCTGGACGAAGGCCAGGGTCAGGTGCTTGACCCCGGACTGCTGGGACAGCCCGTTGAGGCTGTCGCCGTTGTACGCCTCGAAGTACGGGGCGAACACGTGGGCGGGGAGCGTGGCGGCCGCCTGGGCGGGGGCGGCGACCATGAACGCGACGGCGGCACCGAGGGCGGCGACGGCGGTCGCGATGGCGGGAGCTCTCACGAAGGCACCTTTCTATTAGGAAACCTTCCTGATAGATAGTCTTCACTGGTCACCCCTGTCAAGAGGCGTGCAACTTGCCTGTGCGACGCTCGACGCGCGATGAACTTCTTCCAGCGGCTCGACCAGCGGCTGCTCCCCGCCGCCGGCAACGTCCTCGCCCGGCTGTTCCGGGGCGCCGTCCGCCTGCGCGTCTTCACCGCCGTGGTCGCGCTGGTCGCGGTCACGGCGACCCTGCTGGTCGTCCACGGCGCGCAGCGGCACCAGCGCAGCGACCCCTCCCTGGGCGACGTGCTGCGCGTCGGCGTCGACGAGGGCGGCTCGATCCCGGTGTACGTGCGGAGCTCCGCCGACGAGCTGGCCGCACTCACGGGTGAACAGTCCGTGTACGCGCTGGTGTCGTTCACCGCGTACCTCGGCCCCGACCGGCTGACCCCGGTGCTCTCGGGTGTCGCCCTGTCGAGTGTCTTCGCGCGGGTGCCGCTGCCGGGCGAGCAGACGGAGCTGGTCCGTCTCGGCGCCTACGAGGTGCCCTCCGACGTGGTGAAGGCGATGGACGCGACCGCCGCCCGCAAGACCGGGGAGGCCGCGCACTACCGACAGCTGCTCGACAAGGCCGCCGACCAGCCCGGCGACGTCCGTGCCGTGTACCTCGACGGGGCGATCATCGCCGACAAGGAGGCGACCGCGTACCGGGAGCACTGCTCGTGCGTCTACGCCGCGGTGATCTACGCCGCGCCGGCCGGGCTGCGGGCCGTCGCGGCCCGCCCGGAGACCCGCGCCGTCGATCCGATCACCGACCTGCGCCGCCTCGACCGGACGGTGTTCCTGCCGCCGCTGCCAGAGCAGGCACAGGTCGCGGGGCCTCTGTCGGCCGCCTCCGCGTCGGCCGGTCCGTCCTGAGGCGATATCTCTTCGGCCTGTCGTGCAGTTGATGCAGGGGATGCTCCCGCAGGTGTGGTCCGAATAGTGTTCGGTCCGTAGCCTGGGGTACGGGTGGACGCTGCGGTGCGGAGGGAGGGCCAGCGTGGCAGAGCGGGCCGATGCCAGTTGGGACAGGTCGTCGGAGCCGCCCGCCCGTTGGCGCTCGCTGCTGGACCGGGCCCTGCTCGGCCGGTCAAGCCCGGGTGATCTGGATTACGACGGAAGGTTCGAGCGCCCCAGCGCCCCATATCCGCCCGCGCGGCCCTACGATGACGAGCCAATGCATCCCAACGGCACGCGCCCCCTCGCCGACGCTCCGTCGCAGCGTCGGGTCGTCGACCCCTATGAGAGTCGTCGAGGTCCTCAGGTGGAGTATCAAGCCCGCCCGGCGGACCCGACCGAGCAGATGGTGCAGGTCCTGCGCCAGGAGATCCCGACCCCCAAGGTCCTCGCCTTCGCCAACCCGAAGGGCGGGGTCCACAAGACCACCGCGACCGTGCTGACCGCCGCCACCATCGGCAGCGTGCGCGGCAAGGGCGTCATCGCCTGGGACGACAACGAGCTGCGCGGCACCCTCGGCCTGCGCGCCGGCAGCGCCCGGCACGCCCGCACCATCCGGCACCTCATCGCCGACCTCGTCCGGGTGGAGAACGCCTCCGGCTACGACCTGTACGACCAGCTCGACGACTACCTGCGGCACGCCTCGGACGGCTCGTACGACGTCCTCGCCGGCGAGGAGAACCCGCGCTTCGCGCAGCGGCTCGACCCGCACACGGTGCGCCGCGTCCTGGAGCTGCTGCGCCGCACCCACGACGTGATCTGCGTCGACACCGGCAACAACGTGGAGAGCCCCAACTGGCAGACCGTCCTGCAGACCGCGGACCAGCTGGTCGTGACCAGCGTCCCGCGGGAGGACGCGGCGTTCACGGCCGACTGGATGCTCGACCTGCTCGACGAGGCCGGCATGGACGAGCTCGTCGCCAACGCGGTGACCCTGCTGTCCTGCCCGACGCCCAACCCGACGCCGCTCATCGACGACCTGGCCGGGCACTTCCGCTCCCGGACCAGAGCCGTCGTCGTCGTGCCGTACGACCCGGCGCTCGAGAGCGGCTCCAACATCGAGTACACGATGCTGGCGCCGGCGACGAAGCGCGCGTGGCTGCGGGCGGCGGCCGTGATGATGGACCCCTACGCGCGCTGAAGCTCCTCGATCGCCGCGCCGAACACGACGGCGTGCTGATCCACCTGCTGTTCCGTGGTGGCCGGTGACATGAGCGCCATGTTGTGGAACGGCGTGAGCAGGATGCCCCGGTTCGCCAGGTACACGTGCAGGTAGTCCTCAAGGTCCGCGTCCGCGGCTTTCGCGCTGTCGGTGCCGTTGCGCGGGGCCGGGTTCGCGAAGCGGTACTCGACGCGGGCGCCGAGCCGGCTCACCGACCACGGCAGGCCGTGCGAGTCGATGACCTGCTTCGTGCCTGCCTCGAACCGCTCCGCGAGGCGCTCCATCCCGGTGAACGCCTCGTCGGTCAGCACGTGCTCCAGGGTCGCCCTGGTCGCGGCGATGGACAGCGCGTTGCCGGCGAGGGTGCCGCCGACGCCGCCCATGTCGATGAGGTCGAGGTCCTTTCGCTGACCGATGTGCCGTGCGATCTCGGTGGAGAGCCCGTAGGCGGCCGCCGGGATGCCGCCGCCGATCGCCTTGCCGATCGTGACCACGTCCGGCTCCAGCCCCCAGCGTCCCGTGGCGCCGCCCGGGCCGGCGGAGAACGTGTGGGTCTCGTCGTTGACCAGGTACGTGCCGTACTTCCGCGTCAGCTCCCGCACGCCTTCGAGGTAGCCCGGCTCCGGCAGCACGATGCCGATGTTGGTCAGGGCCGGCTCCATGACGACCGCGGCGACGTCGCCGTGCGCGAGCTCGCGCTCGAGGCCTTCGAGGTCGTTGTACTCCGCGACCCGGCTGGTGGTGGTGACGTCGCAGGGGGCGCCGACGTTGCCCTCGCGGCTGCGCGGGCCCTGGTCGCTCGTCACGATCAGCGACTCGTCGACCGACCCGTGGTAGCAGTAGCTGTTGAAGAGGATCTTCGGCCGTCCGGTGACGGCGCGCAGCAGGCGGATGGCCCAGCGGTTGGCGTCGGTGGCGGTGAGCGCGAAGCTCCACTCGGTGACGCCGAACCGCCTGGTGAGCTCCTTGCCCACCCAGGCCGCGTCCGGGGTGGGGAGCATGGCGCAGGCGCCGTTCGCGAACTGCTCCTGCGCCGCCTTCCGAGTCGCCTCCGGGGCGTGCCCCGCCATGGCGGCCGTGTCGCCGAGGCAGAAGTCGGTGTACTCGTGACCGTCGACGTCGGTGAGCGTCGCGCCCCGGGCCGTGGCCAGGTAGAGCGGGAAACCGGCGGCGTTCTTGTTCATCCAGGTCATCGGGACGCGGCCGAACAGGTTCCCGGCGTTCGCGTACTCCTCGGCGGAGCGTGGGTTACGGTCGGCGAAGGCGGCTCGCTCGCGGCGCAACAGTGCGCCCAGACGGTCACGGTCGATCATGCTGCGAGTCTCGCAAAGTGTCGTACCCCGGGGATAGGTTCTGCGACGTGGGGGAGTCGTTCGTACATCTGCACGTGCACACCGAGTATTCGATGCTGGACGGGGCCGCCCGGCTCGGGTCCCTGTTCTCCGAGGCGGCCCGGCTCGGCCAGCCCGCGCTCGCCATGACCGACCACGGCAACATGTTCGGTGCCTACGACTTCCACCGGCAGGCCGTCGCCGCCGGGATCAAGCCGATCCTCGGCATCGAGGCGTATCTGACCCCCGGCACCCACCGGGGCGACCGCACCCGGGTCCGCTGGGCGGCCGGCGGCGAGGACGACGTCTCCGGCGGCGGCGCGTACACGCACCTGACCATGCTCGCCGCCGACGAGACCGGGCTGCGCAACCTGTTCAGGCTGTCGTCGCGGTCCAGCATCGAAGGCTACTTCTACAAGCCGCGCGCCGACCGTGAGCTGCTGGCCGAGTATTCGCGCGGGGTGATCGCCACCACCGGCTGCCCCTCCGGCGAGGTGCAGACGCTGCTGCGCATCGGCGACTTCGAGCGGGCCTGCGCCGCGGCCGCCGAGCTGCGCGACATCTTCGGCCCCGGCAACCTGTATCTCGAGCTGATGGACCACGGCCTCGGCATCGAGACCCGCGTCCGGCAGGACCTGCTGCGGCTCGGCAAGCGGCTCGGCCTGACCCCGGTCGCCACCAACGACCTGCACTACACGCACCCCGGCGATGCCGACGCCCACGAGGTGCTGCTGTGCGTGCAGTCCGCGACGACCCTCGCCGACCCGAAGCGGTTCAAGTTCGACGCCCGCGACTTCTACCTCAAGTCCGCCGGGGAGATGCGCGCCCTGTGGGACGCCGAGGTGCCCGGCGCCTGCGACGCCACCCTCGCCGTCGCGGAGCGCATCGGTTCCTACGCGCCGGTGTTCGCGCACCGCGACCTCATGCCGCGGTTCCCGGTGCCGGAGGGCGAGACCGAGGACTCGTGGCTGCGGGCCGAGGTGCTGCGCGGCCTGGCCCGGCGCTTCCCGGCGGGGATCCCGGCCGACCACGCCCGCCAGGCCGACTATGAGCTGTCCGTGATCAGCAGCATGGGCTATCCGGGCTACTTCCTCGTCGTCGCCGACCTCGTCGCCCACGCCCGCCGCGAGGGCATCCGGGTGGGTCCCGGCCGCGGCTCCGCCGCCGGCGCCCTCATCGCGTATGCGCTCGGCATCACCCAGCTCGACCCGCTCGAACACGGGCTGCTCTTCGAGCGGTTCCTCAACCCCGAGCGGGTCAGCATGCCCGACATCGACATGGACTTCGACGAGCGCCGCCGCGGCGAGGTCATCCGCTACGCCACCGAGCGCTATGGCGACGACCGCGTCTCCCAGATCATCACGTTCGGCACGATCAAGGCGAAGGCCGCGATCAAGGACTCGGCCCGGGTCCTCGGCCTGCCGTTCTCCGTCGGCGAGCGGATCACGAAGGTCGTCCCGCCGCCGGTGCTCGGCCGCGACATGCCGCTCAGCGGCGCCTTCGACCAGGCCCACCCGCGCTACCAGGAGGCCGCCGAGCTGCGCCGGCTCTACGAGGGCGAGCAGGAGGTCCGCACCGTCGTCGACACCGCCCGCGGCCTCGAAGGGCTCAAGCGGCAGTGGGGTGTGCACGCCGCCGGCGTCATCCTGTCCCGCGAGCCGCTGCTCGACGTGCTGCCCGTCCACCGCCGCGAGCAGGACGGCGCGATCATCACCCAGTGGGACATGGGCGCGTGCGAGGACATCGGCCTGCTCAAGATGGACCTCCTCGGCCTGCGCAACCTCACCATCCTCGACGACGCCCTCGACGCGATCCGGCAGAACCGGGGGGTCGACCTCGCGGTGGAGAGCGTGCCGCTCGACGACAAGGCGACCTACGAGCTGCTGTCCCGCGGCGACACGATCGGCGTCTTCCAGTTCGACGGCGGCCCCGTCCGCGCCCTGCTGCGCTCCATGGCGCCCGACGCGTTCGCCGACATCTCCGCCGTCGGCGCGCTCTACCGGCCCGGCCCGATGGGCGCCAACGCGCACACCGAATACGCCGACCGCAAGAACGGGCGCCGCCCCGTCACCCCGATCCACCCCGAGCTGGCCGAGCCCCTCGCCGACATCCTCGGCGACACCTACGGCCTGATCGTCTACCAGGAGCAGGTCATGGCGATCGCGCAGCGCGTCGCCGGCTACTCCCTCGGCGCCGCCGACCTGCTGCGCCGCGCAATGGGCAAGAAGAAGAAGGAGATCCTCGACCGCGAGTTCGCGCCGTTCTCCGCCGGCATGCGCGAGCGCGGCTATTCCGCCGACGCGATCCGCACCCTGTGGGACCTGCTCGTGCCCTTCTCCGACTACGCGTTCAACAAGGCGCACAGCGCGGCCTATGGGCTCGTCGCCTACTGGACCGCGTACCTGAAGGCCAACTATCCCGCCGAGTACATGAGCGGGCTGCTCACCTCGATCGGCGGCGACAAGGACCGCTCCGCCTTCTACCTCGCCGAGTGCCGCCGGATGGGCATCCGCGTCCTGCCACCCGACGTCAACGCCTCGCAGGGCCGCTTCTCCGCCGTCGGCGCCGACATCCGCTTCGGCCTCAGCGCCGTGCGCAACGTCGGGCCGGCGGTCGTCGCGGCGATCGTGCGCGCCCGGCCGTACACCGACTTCTACGACTTCCTCGCCAAGGTCGACCAGGTCGTGTGCAACAAGAAGACGATCGAGTCGCTCATCAAGGCCGGCGCCTTCGACTCCCTCGGCCACACCCGGCGCGGCCTGATCGCCGTCCACGCCGACGCCGTCGAGTCCGTCATGATCACCAAGCGCAACGAGGCCATCGGCCAGTTCGACCTGTTCGGCTCCGCGGCCCTCGTCGCGTCGCCGCCCGTCCCCGCCATCGAGTGGGACAAGGCGGAGCGGCTCGCCTTCGAGCGCGAGATGCTCGGCCTCTACGTCTCCGACCACCCGCTGCGCGGGCTGGAGGAGGTGCTGCGCCGCTCCGCCGACCGTTCCGTGGCCGCCCTCGCCGACGAGGAGACCGTGCCCGACGGCACGTCCGTGATCCTCGCGGGCATCCTCTCCGGCGTGCAGCGCCGCGTCACCCGCCAGGGCCGCCCGTGGGCGTCGGCGACGCTGGAGGACCTGGACGGCGCCGTCGAGGTGATGTTCTTCCCCAACACGTATGAGCTGATCGGGCAGTACATCGCCGAGGACGCGGTGGTGTCGGTGAAGGGTCGCGTCGACCGCCGCGAGGAGGCGCCCCGCCTGATGGCCGGCGACCTGTCCGTCCCCGACCTGACCGCCCCGGCCGCTCCCGCCGACGGGCCGCTGGTGCTCTCCCTGCCGCCGGACCGGTGCACCACGCCGCTCGTCGAGCGGCTGCGGGAGGTCGTCGGCCGGCATCCCGGCCCCACCGAGGTGCAGGTCGACCTGGTCAACGGCCCGAGGCGCACCCTCATCTCGATCGGGCCGCAGCGGGTCACGGTCACCGCCGAGCTGCTCCGGGAGCTCACGTCGCTGCTGGGGCCGGCCGCGGTGCCCGGCGGCGGTGTGCCCGCCGGCGGTGGTTCGACCGGCGATGTGCCTCCCGGCGGTGGCCCGGCGGGCGGTGTGCCCGCGGGCGGCGGCACGGGTCGGGGCGCCGGCGCCGGGCCTGGCAGGATGGGATGGTGAGCATCGCCCCGATCGAGCCGATCGACCAGCCGGAGCTTCCCAAGCCGTCCCCGCCGCGGCGCCGGTCACTCGGGCTGGAGGCCCTGTTCGGCCTGATCGTCGCCGCCGTGGTGGTCGCGCTCGGCGCCCCCGTCGGCCTGCTGTGGTCGTGGATCGCGCCGAAGGTGGAGCTGGTCCAGACGCCGTATGGCCCCTATCCCATCGACGGCGAGCCCGAAGGCTACTTCGCCGACGACGGCTGGTTCATGATCCTCGGCGCGGCGGCCGGGATTCTGATCGCCGTCGCCGCCTGGGTCATCCTGCGCCGCTACCGGGGCCCGTTCATCCTCGCCGGCCTCGTCGTCGGCTCGGCCGCGGCGGCCGCCCTGGCTGCGTGGCTCGGCAACAAGATCGGCTATGCGCACTACCTCGACCTGGCCGAGCACGCCCCCGTCGACACCCACATCTTCCGCCCCGCCAAGGTCCGCGCCGGCGAGGCCAGCCTGTGGCACGGCTTCGTCCCGTGGGTCCGTGGATCCCTGCTCATCCAGGCCCTCGTGGCCGCCGTGGTGTACACGTGCCTCGCGGGCTTCCACACGTCGCCCACCCTGACCCACGACCCTGACCCGGACGTGCCCACCGGCGACCCGTACCACGCCGGCTACCCGGACGGCGGCGGCCCCTATGCCGGCTACCCGGACGGCGGCGGCCCCTACGCCGGCCACCCGGACAACGTGGGCCCCTACGCCGGCCCCGCCCATCCCGTGTTCGGCTCACTCGACCCTGCCCGGCCCGGCCCCGTCTACCCCGGCCCCGCCGCCCAGCACGGCTTCGATCAGCCCGCTCAGCCCTGGCCCGCGCCCGAGCACCCCGGCTATCCGCATCCCGGCCACGGCGGCCCCCCGACCGACGCCTCCTTCAGCCAACCCACCACCGGGGGCGAGTCTCCAGCAAGCCCTTCACCGTGGCCCGCCCCGCCCACCGGCACCCAGTCCAGCACCGGCACCCCGGCCGCTGGCGGTCAGCCCACCCCTCAGCCACACGACGATCCCGCACCGGGCCGCCCCGACCTCCGCAAGCCCGCCTCCGGTCCGTCCGGTGCGGCTGCCCAGACCTCCGCAGGCCAACACGACGCCGCCCCGCCTGGCGCCTCGACCCCACCCGCACCCGACCCGACCTGATCCGCACCCGACCCGACACGACCCAGCCCGACCCGGTCCGCATCTCCAGCCCCGAGAGCCCAACCCCGACGCTGAGCCACCTCCCCGTCCTCGGGTCGTGCCCGTTCGTGGTCGCCCGTTCTCGGCACCGCCTCAGGTCCGGCTCATCCCCGTCATCGTCCCGTGTCGCGGGCGCGGGTTCGGCCTGGTCCTGTCCCTGGCCTTGTGCTGGGCACCGCTTCGGGGGCGGACTCGTTTCCGTCCGTCCGTGGTCTCGGAGCGGCACTGGCTACGGTCCGACTCATCCCGTCCTTGCGCGGCCCTGTCCGTGGTCTCGGGAACGGCCCTGCCTTCGGCCTGGCTTGTCGCCGTCCCCGTGCCGTGTCCGGGCGAGGCTGGCGGCGCAGGGGCTGCGGGGGTCAGTTCGGGCTGGAGGGGACGGCCAGGTCGGACAGGGCGACCGGGACGGCGCGGACCTGGCCGAGGAGGGCGGCCTCGCGGCGGAGGAGGGCGCGTTCGGCTTTCAGGCGGCTGGTCGTGTCGGGCTCGGCGAGCAGTGACTGCCGGTCCTCCAGGGTCAGCGACGCCGTGGCGGCGACCAGGTGTGACAGGACGGTCGGGTCGTCGGGCAGCTGCTCGCCGTCGCCGTCCTCGTCGCTGCGGACCGCCTTCAGGTACTGCTGGAACGCGGCGAGGACGCCGGCCGCCAGTTCCTCCTCGCGGTCGGGTTCGCCCTTCGGCTCGGGGAGCCATTCGATCTCGCCGGTGAGGTACGGGGCGTCGTTGCGGGCGAGGCCGAGCAGGCGGAAACGGCGGCGGCCGACGGTCATGAGGTCGAAGCGGCCGTCGGCGAGCTCGGTCAGCTGGCGGATCTCGGCGGCGCAGCCGATCTCGTACAGCGACAGGGCCTCGCCGGCGGTGATCGACGCGTCGGTGGTCTCTCCGACCTCCCCCTCGACGCGGCCGACTTCCCAGCCGCGGCGGATCGCGATCACGCCGAACTCGCGCGGGAGGTCGGCGGGCAGCTCCGCGAGGTGCTGGACGAGCGTGCGGTAGCGGGGCTCGAACACGTGCAGGGGCAGGACCAGCCCCGGGAACAGCACGGTGCCGAGAGGGAACAGCGGCAGGAGGGTCCGCTCGGGTTCGTTCGCTTCCTCCACGGGCGAAGCCTAGCCGAGCGGACCCCGTTTGCCGCACCGTGACGGCTACTGCGAAACAGATGAGCGTCGAATGAGGCAGACCGGAACGGTCCGTTCCGCTCAGGCGGTACAGTGGCGGCATGACGAACCTGTCCGGCCGGCGTGTGCAGGCGGCCCGCAACGACGGTGTGATCCTCGCCGCGGCGCGCGACGTGTTCCTGGAGGACCCGAAGGCGCCGATCGCCGCCGTCGCCGAGCGGGCCGGGGTCGGGATCAGCGCCTTGTACCGGCGGTACAAGGGCAAGGACGACCTGCTCCGCACGCTGTGCCACGACGGTCTGCGCACCTTCGTCGCGGAGGCGGAGGCGGCCGCCGAGGAGCCGGACGGGTGGGCGGCGCTGGTGCGGTTCCTGCGCGGGGTCGTCGAGGCGGACGTGCACTCGCTCACCGTGCACCTCGCCGGCACGTTCACCTCGACCCCAGAGATGCGCGCGGATGCGGTGCGGGCGGGTGTGCTCGCGGGTGACCTGGTGCGGCGGGCGCACGAGGACGGCGGGCTGCGCCCGGACGTCGTGGTGGCGGACGTCACGCTGATCCTGGAGGCGTGCGCGGCGATCCGCGTGCCGGACCGCGACCGCACCGCCGAGCTGCGCCGCCGCCAGCTGGCCCTGCTGCTGGACGGGATGCGGCGGGACGGCACTGACCTGCGGTCCGTGCTGCCCGGCCCGCCGCCGGACGCGGCCGAGCTGAACTGGCGCTGGGCGCAATCCCGACAGCCCGCACAGCGGGACGCGACCGAATAATTGTCGGTGGTTCCGCCTAGACTCCCAAGGGTGCTGAACCGGATCGACCTGCGCGGCTCCACCACGGATCCGCGCCGTCTGCTGCCCCGTGCCGCCCTGGATGTCTCCGTCGCCACCGAGCAGGTGCGCCCGATCGTCGAGGCGGTCCACGAGCATGGGGCGAGCGCGGTCCGTGACGCCACCCGCCGGCTCGACGGGGTGGAGCTGACCGACCTGCGGGTGCCGGCCGAGGCGATCGCCAAGGCCGAGGCCGGGCTCGACCCGGCCGTGCGGGCCGCGCTGCTCGAGTCGATCAAGCGGGCCCGCAAGGTCCACGGCGACCAGCGGCGCACCGAGGTGACGACCTTGCTGAGCACCAGCGGCACCGTCACGCAGCGGTGGGTGCCGGTCCGCCGGGTGGGGCTCTATGTGCCGGGCGGTCTCGCCGTGTACCCGTCGAGCGTGATCATGAATGTGGTGCCGGCGCAGGTCGCGGGCGTGCCGTCGATCGCGGTCACCAGCCCGCCGCAGAAGGACACCGGCCTGCCCAACGTCAACATCCTGGCGGCGTGCGCGCTGCTCGGCGTCGACGAGGTCTACGCGGTCGGTGGCGCGCAGGCGGTCGCCATGTTCGGCTATGGCGACCAGGAAGGCTGCGAGCCGGTCGACATGATCACCGGCCCGGGCAACATCTGGGTCACCGCCGCCAAGCGCATGCTCCGCGGCATCGTCGGCATCGACGCCGAGGCGGGGCCGACCGAGATCGCGATCCTCGCCGACGACACCGCCGACCCGCGGCACGTCGCGGCCGACCTGATCAGCCAGGCCGAGCACGACCCGCTCGCCGCGAGCGTCCTCGTCACGCCGTCGCTGGAGCTCGTCGAGGCCGTCGAGGCGGAGGTCGCCCGGCAGGTAGCGGCGACCAAGCACCTGCAGCGGGTCACCGAGGCGCTCACCGGCACCCAGTCGGCCACGGTCATCGTCGACGACCTGGAGCAGGGGCTGCGGGTCGTCGACGCCTACGGTGCCGAGCACCTGGAGATCCAGACCCGCGACGCGCGGGCCGTCGCCGAGCGCGTCTGGAACGCGGGCGCCATCTTCGTCGGCGCCTGGTCGCCGGTGTCGCTCGGCGACTACTGCGCGGGGTCCAACCACGTGCTGCCCACCGGTGGCTGCGCCCGGCACTCGTCGGGGCTGTCGACGCAGACGTTCCTGCGCGGCGTGCAGCTCATCGAATACGGGCGCGACGCCCTCGCCGAGGTGGCCGACCACGTCGTCGCCCTGTCCGAGGCCGAGGATCTGCCGGCGCACGGCGCCGCCGTGAAGGTGAGGTTCGCACAGTGACCGGCCTGCAGGACCTGCCGCTCCGCGACGAGCTGCGCGGGCTGACGCCCTATGGCGCGCCCCAGCTCGACGTGGCCGTGCGGCTCAACACCAACGAGAACTCGTATCCGCTGCCCGACGAGGCCGTCGCGGAGATGGAGAAGGCCCTCTCCGCCGTCCTGCGCGACCTCAACCGCTACCCGGACCGCGACGCCGTCGCCCTGCGCACCGACCTCGCCGCATACCTGCGGCACGGGCTGACCTGGCGCAACACGTGGGCGGCCAACGGGTCCAACGAGATCCAGCAGCAGCTGCTGCAGACGTTCGGCGGGCCGGGCCGCACCGCGCTCGGCTTCACCCCGTCGTATTCGATGCACCCGCTGCTCGCCGCCGGCACCGGCACCGCGTGGATCGACGGGCGGCGCGACGCCGATTTCACGCTGACCGCCGAGCACGCCGTCGCGAAGGTCCGCGAGCACCGGCCCGACGTGGTCATCCTCTGCTCGCCCAACAACCCGACCGGCACCGCGCTGCCGCTCGACGTGGTGCGGGCCGTCGCCGAAGCGGCCGACGGGATGGTGATCGTCGACGAGGCGTATGCGGAGTTCGCGCGCCCCGGCACGCCGTTCGCGCTGTCGCTGATCGAGCGGTTCCCGCGGCTGGTCGTCACCCGCACGATGAGCAAGGCGTTCGCGCTCGCCGGCGGGCGGGTCGGCTATCTCGCGGCCGGCGAGGCCGTCGTCGACGCCGTGCAGCTGGTGCGGTTGCCGTATCACCTGTCGGCGCTGACCCAGGCCGCAGCGCGGGCGGCGCTCGCGCACACCGGCGCGCTCCTGTCGACCGTCGACGCGGTCAAGGCCCAGCGCGACCGGATCGTCGAGACGCTGCGCGGCTGGGGCCTGACGGTCGCCGACAGCGACGCCAACTTCGTGCTCTTCGGCGCGCCCCGCGGCGACAGCAAGGGTGTCTGGCAGGCGCTGCTCGACCGCGGCGTGCTGATCCGCGACGTCGGCGTCCCCGGCTGGCTGCGGGTCACCGCCGGCACGCCCGAGGAGACCGACGCTTTCCTGAACGCACTGGAGGAGTTGCTGTGAGTCGCACCGCCAAGATCGAGCGGGTCACCAAGGAGACCAAGGTCTCCGTGGAGCTCGACCTCGACGGCACCGGGGTCGGCGAGATCTCGACCGGCGTGGGCTTCTACGACCACATGCTCAACCAGATCGCCAAGCACGGCGGGTTCGACCTGCGGGTGCACACCGTCGGCGACCTCGAGATCGACGCGCACCACACGGTCGAGGACACCGCGCTCGCGCTCGGCGCCGCGTTCGCCGAGGCGCTGGGCGACAAGGCGGGCGTCACCCGCTATGGCAACGCCCAGGTCCCGCTCGACGAGGTCCTGGCCTCCGCCGTCGTCGACCTGTCGGGGCGGCCCTACATGGTCCACGACGAGCCGGCGAACATCGCCCCGCACATCGGCGGCAACTACCCGACCAGCCTGACCCGGCACATCTGGGAGTCGTTCGCCCACTCGGCCCGGGTCACGCTGCACGTCAGCATCCTGCGGGCGGGCCGGCACGGCGCCCAGCCCGACGCGCACCACATCGTCGAGGCCCAGTTCAAGGCGGTCGCCCGGGCGCTGCGCCAGGCGTGCGCGCTCGACCCCCGCAACGCCGGCGTGGTGCCCAGCACCAAGGGCGCCCTGTGAGCGGTGTCCTGTCCGGCCGCGCGGCGCGCGGCGCTCTGGCCGGCGTCGCTGGGCGTGGTGCCTCGGGCCGTGCCGTCGGGGATGACGCCGTCGGCGGTCGCGCCTTGGGCCGCGCCGCTGGGCGCGCCGCTCGCCGCGCCGCTGGGCGCGGTGCTTCCTTCGGGGGCGGCGGGGTGCCGGTGGGTGCCGGTCGGCTCGGCGGCGCCGGATCGGTGGCCGGCCCGTGGTGAGCATCCTGCTGCTCGGGCTCGCCGGGCTGCTGCTTGGCGGCGCGCTGTCGCTGCGGCAGCAGAGCACGTCGAAGGTGCCGTTCGTGATCACGCTGCTGCTCGCCGCCGTCGCCGCGGCCGGCGGGCTGCTCTGGCTGTAAAGGGGACGGCATGAAGAAGGTGGTCATCCTCGACTACGGCTCCGGCAACCTGCGCTCCGCCGAGCGGGCCGTCGCCAGGGTCGGCGCCGAGGTCGAGGTCACGTCCGACCTGGGCAAGGCGGCCCGGGCCGACGGGCTTGTCGTGCCGGGCGTCGGGGCGTATGCGGCCTGCATGGCCGGTATCGACGAGCTCGGCGCCGGCCCGACGATCGCCGAGCGGGTCCGCGTCGGCGCGCCGGTGCTCGGCATCTGCGTCGGCATGCAGGTGCTGTTCGAGGAGGGCGAGGAGCACGGCGTCGTCACCAAGGGCCTCGGCCTCGCGCCCGGCACGGTGACCGGGCTGCGCGCCCCGGTCGTGCCCCACATGGGGTGGAACACGGTGACCTGGCCCGCCGGCACGGTCCTGGGCGCCGGCCTGCCCGCCGACACCCGGTTCTACTTCGTGCACTCCTACGCGCCCACGCCCGTGGAGGCCCAGCGGGCCGCGGGCATCGAGGTCGCGACCACGGTGCACGGCGAGCCGTTCGTCGCCGCGTTCGAGTCGGAGGTGCTGCGAGCCACCCAGTTCCACCCGGAGAAGTCCGGCGACGCGGGGGCGACGCTGCTGTCCAACTGGCTCGGCAGCCTTGTCTAAGGAACGCGCCCGGCGGCGGGCGGTGCTGGAGGCCGAGCGGGCCGAGCGCCTGCTCAAGGCCGAGCGCCGTCGCCGCCGGCGGATCGCCGCCCGGCGGCTGGTGCCGAAGGTCAAGATCGGCCGGACCGGTAAGCTTTTCGCACGTCGTTCCCGTGGCCAGCGCTCCGTCATCATCTTGCTCGTCCTGGTGGCACTCACGTTCATCTGGCTGCTCGTCGACACCGTCGCGGCCCGGATCGGCCTCAGTGCCCTCGTCATCGTCGCCACCCCGGCGCTCACCGTGCTCGTTCTGGACCGAAGGATCTAACCCATGGCCCTGCAGCTCCTGCCCGCAGTCGACGTCGCCGACGGCCAGGCGGTCCGTCTCGTCCAGGGCGCCGCCGGCAGCGAAACCGCCTACGGCGACCCGCTCGAGGCCGCCCTCGCCTGGCAGCGGCAGGGCGCCGAGTGGATCCACCTGGTCGACCTCGACGCCGCGTTCGGCCGGGGCTCCAACGCCGAGCTCCTCGCCGACGTCGTCCGCCGCCTCGACGTGCAGGTCGAGCTGTCCGGCGGCATCCGCGACGAGGCCTCGCTGCGGGCGGCCCTGTCGACCGGTGCGACCCGGGTCAACCTCGGCACCGCCGCCCTGGAGAACCCCGACTGGTGCGACCACGTCTGCGCGACGTACGGCGAGCAGGTCGCGGTCGGGCTCGACGTCCGCGGTCACCAGCTCGCCGCGCGCGGCTGGACCAAGGAGGGCGGCGACCTGTTCGAGGTGCTCGACCGCCTGGAGCGCGCCGGCTGCGCCCGCTACGTCGTCACCGACGTCATGCGCGACGGCACCCTCACCGGGCCCAACCTGACCCTCCTGCTGGAGGTCACCGGCCGCACCAAGAAGCCGGTCATCGCCAGCGGCGGCGTCTCCAAGCTCGACGACCTGCGCCAGCTCGCCGCCCTCGAACCCGCCGGCGTCGAGGGCGTCATCGTCGGCAAGGCCCTGTACGCGGGCGCCTTCGACGTCACCGACGCCCTCCAGGTCCTGGCCGAGCAGCCGTCATGACCGTCGCGGTGCGGGTCATCCCGTGTCTTGACGTCGACGCGGGCCGGGTCGTCAAGGGCGTCAACTTCGTCAACCTCCGCGACGCCGGCGACCCGGTGGAGCTCGGCGCCGCGTACGACGCCGCGGGCGCCGACGAGCTGGTCTTCCTCGACGTGACGGCCTCGTCCGACGGGCGCTCCACGATGCTCGACGTGGTCCGCCGGACCGCGGAGACGGTGTTCATCCCGCTCACCGTCGGCGGCGGCGTCCGCGCCGTCTCCGACGTCGACACCCTCCTGCGCGCCGGCGCGGACAAGGTCGGGGTCAACACGGCCGCGATCGCCCGGCCGGAGCTGATCGCCGAGATCGCCGAACGGTTCGGCAACCAGGTGCTGACGCTGTCGCTGGACGTGCGCCGGGCCGCGGGCCAGCCGAGCGGCTTCGAGGTGACCACCCACGGCGGCCGCCGCGGCGCGGGCCTCGACGCCGTCGAGTGGGCCGCCCGGGTCGCCGAGCTCGGCGCGGGTGAGATCCTGCTCAACTCCATGGACGCCGACGGCACCAAGGACGGCTTCGACCTGGAGCTCATTAAGGCCGTCCGCGAGGTCGTGACGATCCCGGTCATCGCCAGCGGCGGCGCGGGTGCCCTGGAGCACTTCGCCCCGGCGGTGGCCTCCGGCGCCGACGCGGTCCTCGCCGCCAGCGTCTTCCACTTCGGCGATCTCTCCATCGGCGACGTCAAGACCACCCTCCGGGACGCCGGTCACCCCGTCCGCTGACAACTGCTGGGGTGTGCGCCGGTCCGGCGGGCGGTCGACCCGGCCGTGCCCTGGGCGAGGCGTGGCGTGGGGCCGCTCCACGGACGTGGGCGTGGCTGGAATGACTGGCGTGCCGTGATCCGGTCGGTCTTGTACCGGTGGCCGCACGACGTCTTCCGGATCATGAATGGTTGGCGGGAGCGTCTCCGGTGGACAGTGCGGGAGGACCCGGCCGTTCCGAGGGCGGTTTGCTGGGCGGACCGGTTAGGCGCGGCGGTTGCCGTAAGGCCGTTGGATGCGGTGGATTGCGCTGCCCTGTGGGCGGGCGAGCGTAAGGCTGTGTGGGGGTCGTTACCCCGATATGGGGCTGGGTGGGTGGACCGGCCTGCTCGTGAGGGGGCGAGGGACGTCGTGCGATCACCGGTTCTGGGGGTCAGCCTGGAGATCGCACAGCGTCTTGGTGGCGGGGGTCAGTCGCCGCGTTTGCCGGTGGTGACGGCGATGCCGACGAGCCAGCCGACGAAGAGTCCGTAGCCGGCGGCGGCCGCGGCGGCGTTGAAGGCGCCGATCAGGGTGGGGTCGGAGAGCAGGAAGTCGGTGGCGAAGCCGGCGAGGGCGGCACCGAAGATCAGCGATGCCCAGCCGAGGATGAAGGCGCCGCCGCCGGTGACGATGGAGCGGCCGGCGATGGCCAGGATGAGGGCGGTGAAGAGGATGAGGAGGAGGGCCTTCAGGTCGTTCGCGAGCAGCTCGCGGGCGGCCTTGCCGGAGTCGTCGTGGGGGACGAGCCACCAGCGGGGCCAGGTGAGCAGATGCAGGAACCAGCCCCACACGGTGTTGGTGTCCGCGTGCCGGTCGGCCCATTCCGAGAAGATCTGGTTACCGAAGAGCAGGACGAGGAGCAGCGTCGCCAGGACGCCTGCGCCGGTGGCTGTGCGGGTGCGTCCGAAGATGGCCATGGCATCAATGTAAGGGGTGCCGGGGAAACCCGCAGAAATGAATGAGTGAGTGAGCGTTTAACCCGGAATTGCCCCGATGACCTGCGGTTATACGACGTGAATGCCGTGGTCGGCGGGCCAGTGGTCGCGGTGTGACCAGGCATCGCGCAGCGCGGCGACGGTCGCGGAGATCGCGGGACGGCCGCCGGCGGCGACCCGCCAGGCGACGCTGACGCGGCGGGCGGCCTCGGGGGTGATCGGGCGCGCGACGACGCCCGGCGGGAGGGTGCTGCGGGCCAGCCGGGGGATGAACGCGACGCCGAGCCGCTCGGCGACGAAGGTCAGCTGCGTCTCGAACTCGTTGACGAGGATCGTGGGGCGGGCGCCGGGCAGCATCCGTTGCAGCCATTCGTGGCAGACGGTGCCGGGCTTGGAGGCGATCCACCGCTCGCCGCGCAGCGCGTCGAGGCCGACGGGGCCGGACGAGCCGGCGAGGGGGTGGTCGACGGGCAGGATGAGGTCGCCGACGTCGAGGCCGAGCTCCACGCTCGCGACCCCGGTCGGGTACGTCGCCGGCATGTCGAGCCACTCGTCGAGGAGCGCGACGTCGACGGTGCCGCGGAGGATCCCGTCGAACGACGACTCGCGGTCGCCCTCCTGCAGGGTCGGCTCCAGCTGCGGATGGTCGACGGCGAGGCTGCGCAGGGCGTGCGGCAGCAGCCCGCGGCACGCGGTCGGGAACGAGGCGATGCTCAGGTGCCCGGACACCGTCTCCCGGTGGGCGGCGAGCGCGGCCTCGGCCTCCTCCACGACGGCGAGGATCCGGCCGGCGTGCTCGACCAGGACCCGCCCGGCCTCGGTCAGCCGCAGCCGCCGGCCGTCCTTCTCCACCAGTGTGCTTCCGGTCTCCCGCTCGAGCTTGGCGAGGTGCTGGGAGATCGCCGACGGGGTGCAGTGCAGGGCGCCCGCGGCGGCCGTGACCGTGCCGAACACGGCGACGGCCCGCAGCGCCTGAAGCCTCGGCAGATCAAGCATGAAGCGATGCTACAGCAATCGTGTAGAACCTTTCGATGGTGCTTCACGGTTTTCCGGGATGACGATCGACCCATGAAGCATCGTGACGTCGCGCTGGCGATCCTGGTCTCGGCGATCTGGGGCGTGAACTTCGTGGTCATCCACGTCGGGCTGGACAGCATGTCGCCGCTGCTGTTCTGCGCGCTGCGGTTCGGGGCGGCGGCGCTGCCCGCGGTGCTGCTGGTCGGGCGGCCGAAGGTGCCGTGGCGGTGGGTGGTCGCGACCGGGGTGGCGCTCGGCGTCGTGAAGTTCTCGCTGCTCTTCGCCGGGATGGCGGCCGGGCTGCCGTCGGGGCTGTCCGCGCTCGTCCTGCAGAGCCAGGTGGTCTTCACCTTGATTTTCGCGATGGTACTGCTGGGCGACCGACCGGGCCGTCGTCGCTTCGCCGGGGTGGCGCTGTCGGGGGCGGGAATCGTGCTGATCGCCTCGCAGCTCGGCCTGGACCGGCCGGTCGGCGCGTTCCTGCTGGTCGTGGCCGCGGGCGCGGCGTGGGGGTTGGCGAACATCGCGATGCGCAAGGCGCAGGCCGCCGACATGCTGAACTTCATGGTGTGGGTGAGCGCGGTCGCGACCCCGCCGCTGGTCGTGCTGACCCTCTCCGTCGACGGGCCGTCCGCGGTCTGGCACAGCCTGCGCGGCCTGGACCTGACCGCGTTCGGCGCGATCGCGTACATCGCCTACCTCAGCACGCTGTTCGGCTTCGGCGTGTGGGGCAGGCTGATCGCCCGCTACGACGCGGCGACGGTGGCCCCGTTCGCGGCCCTCGCACCGGTGTTCGCGCTGCTGTCGTCGGCGCTCCTGCTGGGCGAGCGCCTGCACTGGTACGACGCCGCCGGTGGCGCCGCGATCCTCGGCGGGGTGCTGCTCGGCGCGGTGCGCGTCAGGCGGGAGCCGCCGCCGGAGCCGGCAGCGGGCGCGGGTCGCGCATCGCGAACAGCGGCAGGAACAGCTGCGTGAGCGGGCCGATGCCGAACGCGTACAGGACGGTGGCGACGCCGACCGAGCCGCCGAGCAGGAAGCCCGCGGCGAGCACGGTCACCTCGATCGACGTGCGCGCGACCCGGATCGACAGCCAGGAGTACCGCGCGGCGAGGCCGGTCATGAGCCCGTCGCGCGGGCCGGGCCCCATGCGGGCGCCGAGGTAGAGCGCCGTCGCCACCCCGTTGAGCACCACGCCGGCGACCATCAGCGCGCCCCGCAGCCACCACGCGCCGGCGTCCGGCACGACCCGCAGGGTCAGGTCGGCGGTGACGCCGATGACCACCACGTTGCTGACGGTGCCCAGGCCCGGCCGCAGGCGCAGCGGGATCCACAGCAGCAGCACGAGCGCGCCGACCGCGCAGACCACGGTGCCCAGGCTCAGCCCGGTGCGCTTCGAGATGCCCTGCTGGAACACGTCCCACGGATCGAGCCCCAGATGGGCCCGCACCAGGAAGGCGATGCTCACCCCGTACACCAGCAGACCCAGCTGCAGCTGCGCGAAGCGACGCGTGAAGCGGTGGCGCAGCGGGATGGGATTGGTCTTGCCTGGGGCGTCCATGCGTGCCACCCTAGGGCCAATCCGACACATGCAAAGAGCCAATTGAGGGGGACTGGCCTTGTCAGCGATCGTCCGGGGCGCGCAACTGGCCCGCATGCTCAATGCCTGGCAGGTCGCCGTCGGCGTGCGCGGGCCCGCCGGCCGCCGCCCCGAGTACGTCGTGCTCGCCAGCGCCGTCCGTGGCCTGCTCATCGACGGGCGGCTGGCGCTCGGGGTCCGGCTGCCCGCGGAGCGCGAGCTCGCCGCGGCGCTCGGCATCAGCCGGACGACCGTCACCGCCGCTTACCGTGAGCTGCGCGACAGCGGCCACCTCAGCAGCCGCCGCGGCGCCGGCAGCTGGACGGCGCTGCCCGCCGGGCACCGCGTCGGCACGTCCGGGCTGTGGACGCCGAGCGACGACGCCGATCTCATCGACCTCGGCTGCGCGGCGATGCCCGCCCCGGCGGAGCTCAACGAGGCGGCCACCGAGGCGATCGCCGAGCTCGGCCCCTACACGCTCGGCGCCGGCTACCAGCCGATGGGGCTGCCGGTGCTGCGCGAGGCGATCGCGCAGTGCTACACCGAGCGCGGCCTGCCGACCGACCCCGACCAGGTCATGGTCACCGGCGGCGTCCAGCAGGCGCTCGACCTGCTGCTGCGGCTGCTGGTCGCGCCCGGGCAGCGGGCCCTGGTCGAGACGCCGACGTACCCGAACGCGTTGAGCGCGTTCGCCGCCAGCCGCGCCCGGATCAGCGCCTACGCGATCGGGCCCGACGGCTGGGACGAGGACCTGCTGCTGTCGACGGTCAGGGCGGCGCAGGCGCGGGTCGCGTACCTGATCCCCGACTTCCACAACCCGACCGGCCACCTCATGCAGACGTCGCTGCGGGAGCGGCTGCCGTCCGCCGCGCACGCCGCCGGCACCGACCTCATCATCGACGAGTCGTTCGTGGATCTCGCGCTGGACCCTGCTTTCGCGGACGGCGCGCTGCCGCCGTCGGTGGCCGCGTTCGACCGCAGCGCGCGGGTGCTGACGATCGGCGGGATGAGCAAGCCGTACTGGGGCGGCCTGCGCATCGGGTGGGTCCGCGGGGCGGCGCCGCTGATCGCGCGGCTCGCCGCGGCCCGGGTCGGGGTCGACATGGCGTCGCCGGTGCTCGACCAGCTCGTCGCCGTCCAGCTGCTGCGCCGCCGGTCGGAGATCGTGTCGGCCCGTCGTCGGCAGCTGCTCGCCCGCCGGGACACCCTGGCCGCCGCGCTGCGCGCCGAGCTGCCGGAGTGGCGGTTCGTCCTGCCGGGCGGCGGGATGGTGCTGTGGGTCGAGCTCGACGCGCCGGTGTCCAGTGCCCTGGCGCGGGCGGCCGAGGAGCTCGGGGTGCGGGTCGCGCCCGGGCCCCGCTTCGGTGCGGACGGCACCATGGAGCGGTTCATGCGGCTGCCGTACACGCTGCCGGAGACCGACCTCGTCGAAGCGGTCCACAGGCTGGCGGCGGCGCGCGCCGACCTGGACCGCCCCCGCCGGCACGCCTGGTCCACCCCGGTCGTGGTCGCCTGACCCGCTTTTTCCTCATGATCCCGAAGACTTCGTGCTGCTCTGGCGACATGAAGTCTTCCGGATCACGTGGGGCGCGGCGTCGGGCGGCTGGCTAGCCGGTCCGGGCTGCTCGCTGCCGGGCCGTTTCCGTGATCCGGAAGAGTTCTTGTTGTTCTGGCGACGAAAAGTCTTCCGGATCATGTGGGGATCGCGCGTTGGGCGGCTGTCTGGTCGGGCTTGGGCTGCTTGCTGCTGGCCCGTTTTCTGTGATCCGGAAGAGTTTGTGCTGCCCTGACGACATGAAGTCTTCCGGATCACGTGGGGCGCGGACGGGGTCTGTCGCGGCTGGGCTGGTCGGTGCCGGGCCGTTTTCCGTGATCCGGAAGAGTTCATGTTGCTCTGGCGACAATAAGTCTTCCGGATCATGTGGGGATCGCGAGTTGGGCGTCTGCCTGGCTGGGCTGGGCGGTGCCGGGGGCTGTTTTCCGTGATCCGGAAGAGTTCTTGTTGTTCTGGCGACGAAAAGTCTTCCGGATCATGAGGAGGGCGGGTGGGGTGTCGCGGCCGCAGGTCGCGTCGGCGCAACTACACGCGGACGGAAAGGGAGGGCCCCCAGGGCCCGACCGGCGGCTGACGGGAGCGACGGTCTTTCGCACGGCGGACCGGAGCCATGAACTTGTTCTTGCTCTTCGGGGTTGAAAAGCGTCATGGCCTCCGGGATGGCGGTTCCCGGAGGCCATGACACTGTGGGGTGTGATCAGAGTTCGGCGAGCGACCCCGCGTACATGCGGTCGATGTCCGAGGCGAAGGACTTCTCGACCACGCGGCGCTTGACCTTGAGTGACGGTGTGAGCTCACCGTCCTCGATGGACAGGTCGCGGCTGAGGATGGAGAACTTCTTCACCGTCTCCCAGCGGTTGAGCTTGGTGTTGAGCTCCTTGACGTAGCCCTCGATCAGGGCGTTCGCCTCGGGTGACGCGGCGATCTCGTCGTAGGACTTCCCGGCGAGGGGGGTGCCGTCGGCCCAGCCCTTGATGGCGTCCGGGTCGAGGGTGACGAGCATCGTGACGTAGTTGCGGGCCTGGCCGACCACGACGCACTGCGAGGTGTACGGGCAGACCGACTTGAACAGGCCCTCGATGTGGCTCGGCGCGACGTACTTGCCGCCGGAGGTCTTGATGAGGTCCTTCTTGCGGTCGGTGATGCGCAGGTAGCCGTCGGCGTCGAACTCGCCGATGTCGCCGGTGCGGAACCAGCCGTCCTCGGTGAACGACGCGGCGGTCTCGTCGGGCAGGTTGTGGTAGCCGCGCATGATCGGGGTGCCCTTGAGCAGGATCTCGCCGTCGGTGTCGAGCTTCGCCTCCAGGTCGCCCAGAGCCGTGCCGACGGTGCCGATGCGGGGGGTCGCCTCGCGGTTGACGAACGAGCCGGCGCTGGTCTCGGTCAGGCCGTAGCCTTCCAGGATCGGCAGGCCGGCGGCGAAGAAGAACTCGCCGATCTCCTTCGACAGCGGCGCGGAGCCGGACACCATGGCGCGCATCTTGCCGCCGAGGCGGGCGCGGAGCTTGCTGAAGACCAGCTTGTCGGCGATGCCGTGCTGGACCTTGAGCATGCCGCCCGGGGTGCGGCCGGCGAGGCGCTCGGCGGAGGCCTGCTTGCCGACCTTGACCGCCCAGGTGAAGATCTTCCACTTGGCGCCGCCGTCGGCCTGCGCGCCGGTGACGACCCGGTTGTAGACCTTCTCGAAGACGCGGGGCGCGGCGCACATGAGCGTCGGCTGGATCTTGCCGAGGTTGTCGATGAGCTTGTCGACGCGGCCGTCGACGTACGTGGGGAGCCCCACGTACACGATCCCGCAGAGCAGCGTCTTGCCGAACGAGTGCGACAGCGGCAGCCACAGGTACTGCAGGTCGTCGGCGGTCAGCAGGCCCATGTCGACCTGCGTGTAGCCCTGCCAGACCCAGCCGGCGTGCATCAGCTCGACGCCCTTGGGGCGGCCGGTCGTGCCCGACGTGTAGATGAGGGTGGCGAGCTGGTCGCCGGTGATGCCGGCGACGATGCGGGCGATCAGCTCGGGGTCCTGGTCGAGCGCCTCGCGCCCGGCGGCCTCCAGCTGCGCGAGGGACAGGGTCTTGCGCTGCTCGCCGCCGCTGGGGACCCCGTCGAGGAGCACGATCGCGACCAGCTCGGGCAGGTCGGCGCCGTCGAGCTTGGCGGCTTGCGCCGGGTTCTCGGCGAAGAGGACCTTCGAGCCGGAGTCGGCGACGATGTAGACGGCGTCCTCGGGCTCGGTGGTCGGGTAGACCGTCGTGGTGGCCGCGCCGGCGAGCATGATGCCGAGGTCGGCGAGGATCCAGTCGAGGCGGGTGTTGGCCAGGATGCCGACGCGGTCCTCGGGGCGCACGCCGAGCGTGGTGAGGCCGGCGCCGATCGCGCGGGCGTGCTCGTCGACCTCGCGCCAGGTGAGCCAGACGGGGTCGCCGGCGTCGTCGGCCGCGGGCTTGCCGAACGCGCGCTTGTCGGGAGTCTCGGCCACACGGTGCAGGAACATGTCCGGGATCGAGCGGTAGGGCAGTTCGAGCCGCTGGGTCTGGGTCATGTGGGGCGCCTCCGGGCTGGCGTGGACGTAACGGTGACTGGCATCACGTCCCGTCGGTTACTGGAGGGTAAAGGGTCTGTCGTGTTACCGGCTAGACCCGAAACCGAAACGTAGTGGAACGGCGAATCCTGTTGCCTGGGGCCAGATTCGAGACTCAGAGTCCCAGTCGCGCCGTTCTGAGCCGCTCGGCCGTCGCATCGGGGCCCGTGACGGTCACGTCGGCGTGCGCCTGGCGGCCGGTGAAGAACAGGAGCAGCTCCGAGGGCTTCCCCTGGACCGTCAGCGTTTCTCCGCCTGTACCGACGGCGAAGGGCTCGGCGTCCGCCGGCCGCACGGTGATCGCGGCGGGGAACCGCCGTGCGGACAGCTTCGCGGCGCCCTTGAGCCGCTTCGCCACGGCCTGCTCGTAGGCCGCGTCCAGCGTGCGCGGCGTCCACCCCGGCACGGCCCGCCGCACGTCCTCGTGATGGATGAGGAACTCGGTGATGTTGACGGCCTCCTCGGCGAAGGCGGGCCTCACCCAGAGCGCGGGCCGGCGGACCTTGCCGACCAGCTGCCTGTAGTCGCCCGCGGCGAGGCGGTCCTGGACCTTCTTCGTGTGCCCGGCGACCGGCTTCAGCAGGATGCCGGCCGCGGCGTCGGGGCGGTGCTCCCGCAGCACCAGATGCGCGGCGAGGTCACGGGTCACCCAGCCGTCACAGAGGGTCGGCGCGTCGGCACCCGCGGCCAGGAGCGTCTCGGCGAGCGCCAGGCGCTCGGCCCGCGCGAATGAAGTCATACACGTAACGCTAGTCGCGTCCCGCCGGAGCCGGTTTCTGTCGTACCCCGTCGGTAAGGTTGCAGACGGTCGGGGCGACTTACCGGCCCGACGCTACGGAGGGCGGATGTGACCAGCGGCAAGGTGCTCCTCAAGGGGCTGTGGGTGCTCGGCCGGGCCGTCCGTGACGAGCCCCACGTGTTCGCGATCTCGGTGGTCGGCAGCGTGGTGTTCAGCCTGCTGACGATCACGACCGCGTTCGTCTCCGGGCGGGTCGTCGGCGAGATCGCGCTGCCCGCGATCGACCAGCGGCACGTCACGCTCGGCACGCTGCTGCTCGGCGGGGTCGCGATCCTCGCGGTCAGCCTCGGCAAGATCCTCGGCATCTTCGGCCGGCGGCTCGGGGCGGGGGCGATGCAGTTCCGCCTCCAGGCGCGCTACCGGCAGGCCGTCACCCGGCGCTACCTGCGGCTGCCCCTGGAGTGGCACCAGCGGCACGCGACCGGGACGCTGCTGTCCAATGCCAACGCCGACGTCGAGTCCGCGTGGTATCCGATCGCGCCGTTCCCGATGGCCGTCGGCACCGTCGTCATGCTCGTCGCCGCGATCGTCTCGCTGTTCGCCACCGACTGGGCCATGGCGCTCGTCGGGGTCGCGATCTTCCCGACGCTGCTCGGGGTCAACGTCGCCTATTCGCGCCGCATGGCGCCCCGCGTCGCGAAGTCGCAGCAGCTGCGGGCCGACGTGAGCGCGGTCGCGCACGAGAGCTTCGACGGCGCGCTCGTGGTCAAGACGATGGGCCGGGAGGCCGCGGAGACCGAGCGGTTCTCGGCGAAGACGATCGAGCTGCGCGACGCCACGATCCAGGTCGGGCGGGTCCGGGCGATGTTCGACCCGGTGCTCGACGCGCTGCCGAGCATCGGCACCCTCGCCGTGCTCGTCGTCGGTGGCCTGCGGTTCCGCCAGGGCGCCGTCGAGGTGGCCGAGGTGGTCAGCGTCGCGTTCCTGTTCACCGTGCTCGCGTTCCCCGTCCGGGCGATCGGCTGGGTGCTCGCCGAGCTGCCGCGCAGCGTCGTCGGCTGGGAGCGGATCCGGCACGTGCTGGACGCCGAGGGCGACATGGCTTATGGCACGGCCACGCTGCCGGACGCGCACAAGCCGGCGGCGCTGCGGTTCGAGGACGTGCACTTCGCGTATGCCGACGCCGACGGCAACCGGGGCGGCGACGTGCTGAGCGGGGTCACGTTCGACGTGCCGGCGGGGCGCACGGTCGCGCTCGTCGGCTCGACCGGCTCCGGCAAGTCGACGATCGCCGCGCTCGCCGCCCGGCTCGTCGACCCGCACACCGGCACCGTCCGGGTCGACGAGGTCGACGCCCGCGACCTCAGCCAGGACGCGCTCGTCGGCACGGTCGCGCTGGTCGCCCAGGTGCCGTTCGTCTTCGACGACACCGTCCGGGGCAACGTGACGCTCGACCGGCGCACCGCCGCCGGCCACGCCGTCGACGACGAGGCGGCCTGGTCCGCGCTGCGCCTCGCCCAGGCCGACGGGTTCATCCACCAGCTCGCCGACGGGCTCGACACGAATGTCGGCGAGCGCGGCACGTCCCTGTCCGGCGGGCAGCGGCAGCGGCTCACGATCGCCCGCGCCCTGGCCGGCGCGCCGCGCCTGCTCGTCCTCGACGACGCGACCAGCGCCGTCGACCCGCGCGTCGAGGCCGCGATCCTCGCCGCGCTGCGCCGTGACGACGACCGCCAGGCGTCGATCCTCGTCGTCGCGTACCGGCGGGCCACGATCGCCCTGGCCGACGAGGTGGTCTGGCTGGAGCGGGGCAGGGTCGCCGCCCGCGGCACCCACGCCGACCTCCTCGCCACCGTCCCCGGCTACGCCGACCTGGTCACCGCGTACGAGAAGGCCGAAGCCGAGAAGGAACGCGAGCACCTCTTCGACGACGAGGAGTCCGTGACCGCATGACGGCTCCCACTCCCGTCCCGCCCCGTCCGGGCACTTCCGGCTCTTTCGCCGACGTGGGTGCCGGCCTGAGCGGGGTGATGTCGAACTTCGGCCGGTCCTGGGCTGCGGTGTTGCCGCCGGCTGGCCGGTTGCTGCGGGGGAGCCTGCCGGGGGAGTCGGCGCGCGCCCGGGTCGCCGGGTCGGTTCGGGCGGACGGGTGGGTGGTTTCGGCAGGGCTGGTGTCGGAGCGCGACTCGGGTCATGGTGTTGCCGCAGTTCGCCGTGTGGTTCCTCTAGCCGGGGATGGCTCGCGGTTTCTGTCGGTGCCAGTGGTCTGGTCGGGTTGGTGGGCTGGTCGTGACGGCTTGTGCCGCGGTCGCCGTCTGGCCGCCTCCGCGGTTGCCGCGGGCGTCGGCCTGACCGGGGTGATGTCGGTGTCCGGCCGGTCCCGGGTTGCGGCGTTGCCGCCGGCCGGCTGGTTGCTGCGGGGGAGTTTGCCGGTGGGGTCAGCGCGCCGACGTTCCGCCGGGTCGGTTCGGGCGGACGGGTGGGTGGTTTCGGCAGGGCTGGTGTCGGAGCGCGACTCGGGTCATGGTGTTGCCGCCGTTCGCCGTGTGGTTCCTCTAGCCGGGGATGGCTCGCGGTTCGTGCCGATGTCAGCGGTCTGGTCGGGTTGGTGGGCTGGTCGTGATGGCGGGTGGCAGTCGTGCCCCGGTCGGGTGTCGGCTGGACCGGTGCGGGTGCCGGTGCCGGGTCGCGGTCGCCGTCTTGGCGTGGCCGCGTTCGTGGCCGGCACGGGCGCCGACCTGGCCGTGGTGATGCCGACGTCCGGCCTGTCCTGGGCCGCTGAGTTGTCGGCGGCTGGCCGGTTGCTGCGGGGGAGCCCGCCGACCGGGGCGCGGTGCTGCGTCGCCTGGTCGGCTCGGACGGGCGGGCGCGGGGCTTCAGCAGGATCGGTGCTGGGGCGGGCTCCTGGGGACGGCATTGCCGCTGCCCGCAGTTTCGTTCCTCTGAACCGGAGCCGGGCGCGGTCCACGCCGGTGCTGGCGGCGATCGGGCCGGTTCGGTGGGTTGGCGTTGATGGCCGGTGTGGTTCGGGCAGCGGTTGGGTGCCGGGTCTCGGTTGCCGTCTTGGCGTGACCGCCCCGCGTCGCGGTGATGGCGTGACTGCCCCGCGTCGCGGTGATGGCGTGTCGGCTGCGGGTCGCGGCGTCGCTGTGGCGTCAGGACCATCTGTGGAAGGCGCCGGCGGGTCGGGTCGCGCTGGCGGTTGGGGCGGGTCGGCGCGGCGGGTTGTGGGCGGCCGGGTGCGGGAGCGTGGGGACGCGACGGGCTCGAGGTCCGCTGCGGAGAGCGGTCGTGCGGTCGGAGCAGGCCTTGATCACCGGCGCGTCGACGGTGCCGCGGTCGGTGGTCGTTGGGGAAGTGCGGCCGATTTGGGGTCCGTCCATGGGCGTGCGGGCGGGTTGGTGCGGGGACGTAGGGGCGGGTTCGGGTCGGGTCGGTGTTCAAGGACGGCGGAGGTGTCGGCATGACGGCGGCGACTGCTGAGGCGGCGGAGCAGGCGAAGGCCGGCGAGGCGCCGAAGGTGGGGGTGCTGCGGCGCGGGCTGAGCCTGTCGCCGGAGCTGTTCACCGGGCTGGCGGGCACGCTCGGGCTGGCGGTGCTGGCGACGGCCGGCCGGGTGGCGGTGCCGGTCGCCATCCAGCAGGGCATCGACAAGGGGCTGCGGGCGCCGGGTGGGCCCGACGTCGGGGTGCTCACCACGATCGTGGCGATCACGGCCGGGGTGCTGTTCCTGACGATGCTCAGCGCGGCGATGATGAACGTGCGGCTGTTCACGGTCACCGAGACGGCGCTGGCGGGGGTGCGCACGCGGACGTTCCGGCACATTCACGACCTGTCGATGCTGCACCAGCAGTCGGAGCGGCGCGGGGCGCTCGTCTCGCGGGTGACCGGGGACGTGGATCAGATCAGCCAGTTCCTGCAGTTCGGTGGGCTGATCTTCCTGATCAGCCTGGGGCAGCTCTTCGTGACGACCGGCGTCATGATCTTCTACTCGTGGCAACTGACGCTGGTGGTGATCCTCGCGTTCGCGCCGCTGGTGTTCGTGGTGCGGCACTTCCAGCGGCGGCTCAGCGTGCTGTACCTGGACGTGCGGGAGAGCATCGGGGCGATGCTCGGGGCGATCGCGGAGAGCGTCGTCGGGGCGTCGGTCGTTCGGGCGTACGGCGTGCAGCACCGCACCGCGGAGCGGCTCGACACGGCGATCGACCGGAGCCGGCGGGCGCAGTTCCGGGCGCAGACCAACAACGTGGTCAGCATGAGCTTCGGCGAGCTGGCGGCGGGGCTGGCGCTCGGCAGCGTCGTCGTGGTCGGCACGCTGCTGGGCGTGGACGGGCAGCTCACCATCGGGCAGCTGATCGCGTTCCTGTTCCTGGCGACGCTGTTCGTGCAGCCGGTGCAGGTCGCGACCGAGGTGCTCAACGAGGCGCAGAACGCGATCGCGGGCTGGCGCCGGGTCCTGGACATCATCGAGACGTCGCCGGACGTCGCGGACCCCGGCGACAAGGGCCGGGACCTGCCCGAAGGCGCTGTCGACGTGCGGTTCGACCACGTGCACTTCGCGTATCCGGACGGGCCTGAGGTGCTGACCGACGTCGATCTGACGGTCGCCGCTCGTACCCGGGTCGCGGTCGTCGGGGAGACGGGCAGCGGCAAGACGACGTTCGCGAAGCTGCTGACGCGGCTCATGGACCCGACCACCGGCGAGGTGCTGCTGTCCGGGGTGCCGCTGACCGAGGTGCGGTTCGGCTCGCTGCGCCGCCGGGTCGTCATGGTGCCGCAGGACGGATTCCTGTTCGACGCGACGGTGGCCGACAACGTGCGGTTCGCCCGGCCCGACCTGAGCGACGTGGACCTGGAGCTGGCGTTCACCGAGCTCGGGCTGCTCGACTGGGTCGACGGGCTCAGCGACGGCCTGCAGACCGAGGTCGGCGAGCGCGGGGAGGCGCTGTCGGTCGGTGAGCGGCAGCTGGTGGCGCTGGCCCGCGCGTACGTCGCCGACCCCGACCTCCTGGTGCTCGACGAGGCCACGAGCGCCGTCGACCCGGCGACCGAGGTCCGGCTGCAGCGGACCCTCGACGCGGTCACCAGGGGGCGGACGACGATCGCGATCGCGCACCGGTTGTCGACCGCGCAGAGCGCCGACGAGGTCATCGTCGTGGACAAGGGGCACGTCGTGCAGCGCGGCCCGCACGCGGAGCTCGTCGCCGATCCGGACTCGATCTACGGCCGCCTGTACGCGTCGTGGCTCGAACAGACCCGCTGACGGCGGCCATCGCGTGTCCCCGGGCGGAGGACCGGTCGGGGACCGCGCGTCGGGGGTGGTGAACCGCGGCGGAGGACCTACAGTTGCGGTGTGCCAGCCGGGGGGCGTCGATACGTGCCGATGCAGGTCCGGGTCGCGGTGACGGGGTTCAACGCGATCGGCGGCGTCATGTTGACCCTCGCGCTGGCGGCGCTCGGCGTGCTGCTGTCCGGGATGCAGGTCGACCCGGCCAACCAGGGCGGCACCGGCTACCTGGACTTCGTGCTGTTCTTCAACGCCGTGCTGTTCCTGTTCCCCCTCGCGGTGGTGCTGGTGTTCCTCGGCACGCGGATCAAGCGGGGCGAGCACTGGGCGTGGCTGGCGAGCCTGGTGTTCTGGGCGTTCGTCGGGGCGATGGCGCCGCTGCTGACGTGGCTGCTGCCGGCCCCGCTGCCGTTCGCGGTCGTGCCGGTCTGCTGCGCCGGCGTGCTGGTGGCGCTGCTGCTGACCCCGCAGGCGCGGTACCACTGCGCCGACGTCGACGACTAGCCGATCCGGCCTCGCGCCGCCCGGCGAACCGGGCGACAACGGCGCTCCGGCGCCGGCATCTGGTGCTCCGGGCGCGGTGGCGGTTCAGCGTTTCGAGGCCCGTGAGGAGGCCGGTGGGGAGGCCGGTGCAGACGCCGGTGCGGTGGCCGGTGCGAGGGCCGGCAGGGGTTCGGTGAGGTAGCGCTGGATGGTCGGCGCGACGCTGTACACGATCTCGTCCTGCGACATGGTCGTCATCGGCTCGATCTTCAGGATGTAGCGGACCATGACGAGGCCCGCCATCTGCGACGCGACCAGGGCGGCGCGCTTCGGGGCCTCCGCCGGGTCGAGCTTGAGCTGCGCGACCACGCGGCGCAGGATCTGGCTCACCAGGAACTCGCGCAACATCCGCGCCGACCACTCGTGCTGCATCGCGCTGCGGAACAGGGCCGCCGCGGACGAGCCGGCGGGGGAGTCCCACACGCCGAGGAACGTGCGGACGAGCCGCTCGCCGACGCCGTCGAGGTCGCCCTCGAAGACCCTGGGCACGATCTCGCCGGGGTCGATCGGCGCGTCCATCGTGGCGAGGAAGAGCTTGTCCTTCGCCCCGAAGTAGTGGTGTACCAGCGCCGGGTCGACCCCGGCGCTGGTGGCGATCTGGCGGATGGACGCCCCGTCGTAGCCACGCTCGGCGAACGCCTCGCGGGCGGCGGTCAGGATCGCCTGGCGGGTGTCCTGGTTGCCGGGGCGTCGTCCGGTGCGTGCCATGAGCCTGCTTTCCCGTTGTGCGTCTGCTTCAGGGGCTTACGGGGTGCGCCGGCGCAGCGTCGCCGCCCCGAGCAAGAGTGCCACGATGACGCAGCCGACGATGATGCCGAGGTCCCTCCACACGAGGCCGGTCGGTTCGGTGTGCGTGCCGAGCTCGGTGAGCGCCTGCACGGCGTACGACATGGGAAAGACATCACTGATCGCCTGCAGCCAACCGGCCATCTGGTCGCGGGGCTGCAGCAGCCCGCAGAGCAGCACCTGCGGCAGGACCACCGCCGGCATGAACTGCACCGCCTGGAACTCACTGTTGGCGAACGCGCTGACCAGCAGGCCGAGCGCCATGCCGAGCACGGAGTTGCCGACCGCGATCACGGCGACGAGCCACGCCGGTCCGAGCGTGTCGAGGCCGAGGAGGAGGTACGCGAGCGCCGACGCGATCGTCGCCTGCACCGCGGCCGCTACGGCGAACGCGATGCCGTAGCCCAGCAGGATGTCGACCTTGCCGATCGGCGTGGTCAGCAGCCGCTCGAGGGTGCCCGTGGTGCGTTCGCGGAGCATCGCCACACTGGTCAGCAGGAACATGATCACCAGTGGGAACACGCCCAGCATGACGAGCCCGACGCGGTCGAACAGCTGGGGGTTGGTGTCGTACAGGTAGCGCAGGAGCGTGAGCAGCACCGTCGGCACGACGAGGATCAACGCGATCGTGCGCCGGTCGTGGCGGAGCTGCCGCAGGATGCGCCCGGCGGTCGCGAACGTCAGACGTGCGGACATGTCAGGCCACCTTCTCCTTCTCCGTCTCCTGCGCCTGTACGAGTCGCAGGAACGCCTCTTCCAGGTCCTCCGTGCCGGCCCGCTCGCGTACGGCGGCGGGCGACTCGTCTGCGATGAGCAGCCCCTCGCGGATCAGCAGGAGGCGGTCGCAGCGGCCCGCCTCGTCCATCACGTGGCTCGACACCAGCAGCGTCGAGCCGGCCTTCGCCAGGGCGTGGAACCGTTGCCACAGCTCGTTGCGCAGCACGGGGTCCTGCCCGACGGTGGGCTCGTCCAGCACGAGCAGCTGCGGCTTGCTCACGATCGCGCAGGCGAGCGACGCCCGGGCCCGCTGGCCGCCCGACAGGGTCCCGACGAGCTGGTTCTTGGCCTGGCCCAGCCCCACGTCGGACACTGCCTCGTCCGCCGCGGCGGCACCGAGCCCGTACAGCGAGGCGAAGTACCGCGCGTTCTCCCGGACGGTCAGGTCCGCGTAGACGCTCGGCGCCTGCGTCAGGTAGCCCACCTTGTCGCGCAGCGGCTTCGACCCCGCCGGGTGCCCGAGCACCGTCACCGTCCCGCTGACGATCTTCTGCACGCCGACGACCGCCCGCATGAACGTGGTCTTGCCGCTGCCGCTCGGTCCGAGCAGCCCCGTGACGCTCCCGCTGGGCACCGTGCAGGTGAAGTCGTGCAGCACCCGCCGCTTGCCCCGCGCGACGACGAGGTGCTCGACCTCGATCGCGTTGGCCATCTTGGATTCCTCCGGTCACTCCCTGAAACTCAACGACTGATGAACTCAACGGTAGATGAAATCTTGAACGTGCGTCAAACACGAAACGGGGCGGACCGATGTGTGCGGTCCGCCCCGTTTCGCGCTTCTCGTCTACAACGCGAGCACGCGCTCCAGGAACTCCTTGTACTGCCGCAACGCCACCCGCAGCGCCTCGGTGTCGGGGTTCTTGGCCGACCGGTGCGGGTCGATCGCCAGCTGCTGCTCCTGCAACTTCTCGGCAAGCGTCTCGATGGCGTCACTCACCACCGCCGACGCCCGCGTCAGCGCCTTCACCGGGTCGTCGACGAACTTGGACTCCGCCTTGACCAGCCGCGACCGGAACTTGTCCGCCCGCTTCGGCTTCCACAACACGATCCGCTGCTCGGCGAGGTCTCCGGGCCGCAGCGGGAGGGGCCCGGCGGTCGCGTACTCGAGCTCCTCGTCGTCGTCCGCTTCCACCTCGGCCACCGGCTCGTCGTCGGCCGCTTCGTCCTCAGCGTCGTCATCGGCGTCGGCCTCCGCGACCGGCTCGCCGTCCGCGTCTTCGTCCTCGTCCTCCGCGTCAGCCTCCGCGACGGGCTCGTCGTCCTCGTCCTCGTCGTCCTCCGCATCCGCGTCTGCCTCTGCTTCTGCTTCTGCGGTGGGCTCGTCGTCGTCGGCTTCGTCGTCCGCGTCCGTTTCCGCGGCCGGCTCGTCGTCGCTGTCGGCTTCGGCATCAGCGGCGTCATCGTCGTCCGCAGCCTCGGCCGCGATCTCCTCGACATCGTCCGCAGCGTCTTCCGCTTCGGCGTCCTCCGCTGCTGCGGCAGCCTCGACCTCGGCGTCGTCCTCCTCGCCGGCGGCCGGCTCCTCCACCTCAACCTCGGCTTCGGCGTCGACCTCGGCTTCAGCGTCGCCGGCGGCCTCGTCGTCGCTGTCGTCGTCCGCTTCCGCTTCTGCGGTGGGCTCGTCGTCGCTGTCCGCGTCCGCGTCCGCCTCGGCGTCGACCTCGGCTTCGGCCTCCGCGGCGACGTCCTCGGCGCTGTCACCGTCCGTGTCCTCCGCGGCAGCCTCGGCCTCCGGCTCGCTCTCAGCGGCCTCGTCCTCGGCGACCTCGGCCTCGGCGTCGGGCTCGGCAGCCTCGTCATCGCCGGCCTCGTCCTCGGCGGCACCTTCTTCGGCGGCCGCTTCAGCCTCCGGCTCCGCCGCGACCTCTTCGCCCTCGACAACGGCCTCGGCCTCCGGCGCCTCGCCGCCGTCTTCGTCCTCGCCGGGCGCGTCCTCGGCAGCCGCTTCGACGGCGACCGCTTCGACGGCGACCGCTTCGTCGTCCACTGCCACTTCGGCCTCGGGCTCGTCGGCAGCCTCGTCCTCGACGGTGGCTTCTGCGTCGGGTTCGGCGGCCTCGTCCTCGGCCGTGGCCTCTGCGTCGGGCTCGGCAGCTTCGTCGCCGCCGTCGGCAGCCTCGTCCTCGGCAGTGGCATCGGCCTCGGATTCGGCGGCTGCGTCTTCGTCCGTGGCCTCGGCCTGAGGCTCGGCGGCTTCGTCTTCGTCGCTGGCGGTCTCGTCCTCGACGGTGACGGCCTCCGCGTCGGCCTCGGCGACCTCGTCCTCGACGGTGGCCTCGGCGTCGGGTTCGGCGGCCTCGTCGTCGCCGGCCTCGTCGTCCGTGGCGGCTGTTTCGACGGCGACCCCGGCCTCCGGCTCATCGCCGGCAGCGTCGGTCTCGTCGGCTTCGGCGACAGGCTCGTCCTCGGTGACCGCCTCGGGCTCGGCGGCCTCCTCATCGGCAACCACCTCATCAGCAACCGCGTCAGGCTCGTCGTCGGCCGCTGCTGCTTCGGGTTCGTCGTCGGTGGCCTCGTCGGCTACGGCTTCCGGCTCGTCGTCGGAGTCCGACTCGGCTGCGGGCTCTTCCGTCACGGCGTCGGTGGTGGTGTCGTTCTCGGCGGTTGTGTCCTCGGATGCGTCCGCCTCGCCGGCTTCGTCGTCGGTGGCTTCGGCGGCCACCTCTTCGACGGTCTCGGCCTCTTCGGCGTCGTCGGCGGTGGCTTCCGCGGCGGGTTCGTCGTCGGTGGAGGTGTCCTCGGCGGCGATCTCTTCGACGGCTTCCGGCTCGTCGTCGGAGTCCGACTCGGCTGCGGGCTCTTCCGTCACGGCGTCGGTGGTGGTGTCGTCCTCGGCGGTTGCGTCCTCGGATGCGTCTGCCTCGCCGGCTTCGTCGTCGGTGGCCTCTGCGGCGACTTCTTCGACCGTCTCGGCGTCGCCTTCGTCGGCAGAAGCCTCGGCGGCGGGTTCGTCGTCGGTGGAGGTGTCCTCGGCGGCGTCGTCGTCGGAGGTGGTCTCGGCGGCGACTTCTTCGATCGTGTCGGCTTCGGCGGCGACGTCTTCGACCGTTTCGGTCTCGTCGGCGTCGTCGGTGGCTTCGGCGGCCACCTCTTCGACGGTCTCGGCCTCTTCGGCGTCGTCGGCGGTGGCTTCCGCGGCGGGTTCGTCGTCGGTGGAGGTGTCCTCGGCGGCGATCTCTTCGACGGCTTCCGGCTCGTCGTCGGAGTCCGACTCGGCTGCGGGCTCTTCCGTCACGGCGTCGGTGGTGGTGTCGTTCTCGGCGGTTGCGTCCTCGGATGCGTCCGCCTCGCCGGCTTCGTCGTCAGTTGCCTCTGCGGCGACTTCCTCGACCGTCTCGGCCGCGTCGTCGTCTGCGGCGGCGACCTCCTCGATGGCTTCGGCGTCAGCGTCGGAGGCCTCAGCGGCGGGCTCTTCGTCGTCGGCAGCTTCGGCTGCGACTTCTTCGAGGGTCTCGAGATCCTCGGCGTCGCCTTCGTCGGCAGAAGCCTCGGCGGCGGGTTCGTCGTCGGTGGAGGTGTCTTCGGTGGCGACGGCGTCTACGGCCTCGGGTTCGCTGTCGGCTGCGTCGTCGTCGGAGGTGGTCTCGGCGGCGACCTCCTCGACGGTGTCGGCTTCGGCGGTGACGTCTTCGACGGTCTCGGCCTCTTCGGTGGAGGCTTCGGCGGCGGGCTCGGCGTCTGCGTCGTCGGCGGTGGAGGCTTCGGCGGTGACGTCTTCGACCGTTTCGGCCTCTTCGGCGACGTCGTCCGCGGTGGCCTCGGTGGCGGCGTCCACGGCCTCGGGCTCGGCAGCCTCTTCGTCGTCGGAGGTGGTCTCGGCGGAGACTTCCTCGACGGTGGTGGCTTCGGCGGTTGCCTCTTCGGCGGGGGTGTCGGTCGCTTGGAGGTCGGCGGTCGGGGTGGACTCGGCGGCGTGTGCGTCGACCCCAGCGGCCGGCTCCTCGTCGGTGGAGGCGGGGGACTCCTCGTCGGCGGGGCCGACGATGTCGGAGATGTCGTCGGGGACGGCGACGGTGATGGCGGCGTCGTCCGCGAGCGGCGAGTCGATGGCCGGTGACTCCGCGGCCGGTGACTCGGCGGCGTCGGCCGGATCCGAAGCCAGGTCCGAACCCGAATCCGCAGCCGAGTCCGCAGCCAGGTCCGAGTCCGTGGCCGGGTCGGAGGTCAGGTCCGTGGGCGGGGCGGGGGCCGGGTCGGCGCCCGCGGCGGAGGCGGCGGCCGAGACCAGGGGGACGGTGTCCTCGACGGGCTGGCGCTGCTCGGGGATGCCCGGTGGGGTTGTCACTTCAGGGGAAGGGCCGGTCTGGTCGTTGACGTTGGGGTGCATGAGGAGGTCCTCCGTCCGCTCGGTCGGAACGGGGGGAGAGGGCCACCCGTTCAGACTGCTGTGGGCTCAGCGCTGGGGTCGCGGACGCCGGGAGGCCAAACGGCGCCCGGCCCGGAGCCACCGAGCCGACGGCAGGCGGGGCCCCCGGCGAGGAGGGTCGGCCGACGGCAGGCGGGGAGGGATGAGCGACCGCCCAGACTTCCGTGCGGCGCACCGTCAAGGTACTCCGCAAACACGGCCAGCCATAGACCCCAAACTGGCGGGAGAGGGCCGTGCGGGAGAATTGGGGGGTGTCGTCGAACCTTGATCCAGAAGTTGCGGACCGTCTGCGTCGTAACGAGGCCGGGTTGGTGCCTGCGGTCGTGCAGGAGCACGGGACCGGGCAGGTGTTGATGTTGGCGTGGATGGACGATGAGGCGTTGCATCGGACGCTGACGACGGGGCGGGCGACGTACTGGTCGCGCAGCCGCAACGAGTACTGGGTGAAGGGCGAGACGTCCGGTCACGTGCAGCACGTCAGGTCGGTGGCGATCGACTGCGACGGCGACACGCTGCTGGTGACGGTCGAGCAGACCGGCGCCGCGTGCCACACGGGCAACCACACCTGCTTCTACACGGACCTGAAGGTGACGCGATGACGACCGGGATGGTGGCGCCGGACGAGGCGACGTTCCGCGAGCTGGCGAGGACCCGGCGGGTGGTGCCGGTGACCCGGCGGCTGCTCGCCGACGGTGAGACGCCGGTCGGGGTGTACCGGAAGCTCGCCGGCGGCCCGGGGACGTTCCTGCTGGAGTCCGCGGAGCAGGGCGCCGGCTCGGCGGGTGCGGTGTGGTCGCGGTACAGCTTCATCGGCGTGCGCAGCGTCGCGACGCTCGTCGAGCGGGACGGTGACGCGCAGTGGCTGGGCGAGCCGCCGGCCAACCTGCCCACCACGGGCGACCCCACGCACGTCCTCAAGCAGACCGTCGAGGCGCTCACCGGCGACGACGCCGACCTCAAGGGGCTGGACCTGCCGCCGTTGTCGGGCGGTCTCGTCGGGTTCCTGTCGTACGACGCGGTCCGGCGCTTCGAGCGGCTGCCGCAGCTCGCCGAGGACGACCTGCACCACCCCGAGCTCGGCATGATGGTGGCGACCGACCTGGTGGCGCTGGACCACTTCGAGGGCACGGCGCTGCTCATCGCCAACGCCGTCCTGCCCGAGAAGGACGCCGACGAGGCGACCGTCAGGGCCGCGTACCACCAGGCCATCGGCCGCCTGGACGCGATGACGTCGGCGCTGTCCAGGCCGACGCCGCCGCTGGTGTCCACAGTGGACAAGCAGGGGCCGGGCGAGGTGGTCAGCCGGACCCCGGCGGGGGAGTACCCGAAGGCCGTGGAGGTCGCGAAGGAGGCGATCCGGGCCGGGGAGTGCTTCCAGATCGTCGTCGCGCAGCGGTTCGAGCGGGCCACCGACGCCGACCCCCTCGACGTGTACCGGGTGCTGCGCTCCACGAACCCGAGCCCCTACATGTACCTGCTGCGCTTCGAGGGCTTCGACGTCGTCGGCTCGTCGCCGGAGGTGCACGTCAAGGTCGACGGGCGGCGCGCGCTGCTGCACCCGATCGCGGGCACCCGCTGGCGGGGCGCGACGCCCGAGGAGGACAACGCGCTCGCCGCGGACCTGCTCGCCGACCCGAAGGAGCGCGCCGAGCACGTCATGCTCGTCGACCTCGCCCGCAACGACCTGGGGCGGGTCTGCAAACCCGGGACGGTCGAGGTGCCGGAGTTCATGACCGTCGAGCGGTACAGCCACGTGATGCACATCGTGTCGACCGTCGTCGGCGAGCTCAAGGACGACCGGACCGCGTTCGACACCCTCGCCGCGACGTTCCCGGCGGGGACGCTGTCCGGGGCGCCGAAGGTCAGGGCCATGGAGATCATCGAGGAGCTCGAGCCGACCCGGCGCGGCCTGTACGGCGGCGTCGTCGGCTACTTCGGCTTCGGCGGCGACATGGACACGGCCATCGCGATCCGGACCGCGCTCATGCGGGACCGGATGGCGTATGTGCAGGCCGGCGCCGGCATCGTCGCCGACTCCGACCCGCTGTCAGAGGAGACGGAGACCCGCAACAAGGCCGCCGCCGTCCTCGCCGCGATCGCGACCGCCGAGACCCTGCGGCCAGCGCGATGACCGATCCACAACAAAGCCCCGCGACCGGTCCAGGACAAAGTCCCACGACCGGTCCACGACAAAGCCCCACGACCGATCCAGGACAAAGCCCCATGGCCGATCCGAAACAAGGCCCGACGCACGGCCGGCGGGGGCTGGCGGTCACCACGATCGCGACCGCGGCCGCCTCGGCGGTGGTGCTGTTCGCCGCCACCCGCCACTGGGACGCGGTCATGACGCATCAGGTGTCGCCGCTGCCGCCGATGACCGAGTACCGCACGGGCAGCGAACTGTCGCCGTGGCTGCCCGCCCTCGGCGCGGTCGGCCTCGCCGGCGCGGGTGCCCTGCTCGCGACCCGCGGCCGGCTCAGGACGATCGTCGGCGGCCTCCTCGCCCTCGCCGGCATCGGCATCGTCGGCGCGGTGACCGAGGCCCTGCAGCACCACATCGACGTGGGCTGGCCGATCGTCACGATCGTCGCGGCCCTCGTCGTCGTGGTCGCCGGTGGCGTCGCCATCCGCAGCAGCGACACGTGGCCGGAGATGGGCGCCCGCTACGACCGGCCCACCGCCCGTACCGCCGCGAAGACACCACAGACGGAGCTCTGGGACGCCCTCGATCGGGGCGAGGATCCGACCGCGGACAAGTAGGGTTTCGCCTATGGCGAGCAACGCGGCGAGCAGCAGCAAGGAAGTCATCGAGGTCGCCGGGCGCGAGGTGACCGTCACCAATCCCGGCAAGGTGTACTTCCCGAAGTCGGGCCGCACGAAGCTCGACGTCGTCCGCTACTACGTCGCCGTCGCCGACGGTGCCCTGCGCGGCGCGGGCGGCCGGCCGATGGCGCTGAAACGCTACGTCAACGGCATCGAGGGCGAGGCGTTCTTCCAGAAACGCGCGCCCGAGAAGCGCCCCGACTGGATCGAGACGGCGCAGCTGCGGTACCCGTCGGGCCGCACCGCCGAGGAGGTCGTGCTGCGCGACGCGGCCCAGCTCGCCTGGGTCGTCAACCTCGGCTGCCTGGAGCTGCACACCCACTCGGTCCTCGCCGAGGACGTCGAGCACCCCGACGAGCTGCGCATCGACCTGGACCCGGTGCCCGGGGTGCCGTGGTCGCAGGTGGTCGAGGTGGCGCTGGTGGCCCGCGACGTGCTCGCCGACCACGGCCTCGTCGGATGGCCGAAGACCTCCGGTTCGCGCGGGTTTCACGTGTACGCGCGGATCCACCCCAACTGGACGTTCGCCGAGGTCCGCAGGGCCGCGGAGGGCTTCGCCCGGGAGGTGGCCCGCCGGGCGCCGGAGATCGCGACCGGGGCGTGGTGGAAGGAGGAGCGGCACGGCGTGTTCGTCGACTACAACCAGAACGCGAAGGACCACACCACCGCCTCCGGCTACTCCGTCCGGCCGTCCGAGGAGGCGCGGGTCTCCACCCCGCTCACCTGGGACGAGGTGCCCGGCTGCGACCCCGCCGACTACACGATGGAGTCGGTGCAGGGCCGGCCGGACGCGTGGGCCGGGATCGAGGACGCCCGGGGCGACCTGACGCCGCTGCTGGAGCTGGCCGCGACCTTCAAGAAGACCCCGGCGAAGAAGGGCACGGGCCGCCGCGTGCCGACCATGCCGCTGATCGAGATCGCCCGCGCCGCGACGAAGGAGGAGGCCCTCGAAGGCCTCGAACGCTGGAAGGCCCGCCACCCGGCCGTCTGGCCGCTCCTGGAGCCCGCCGACGTCCTCGTCGACTCGATGCGCGGCGTCAACAGCCTGTGGACCCGCATTCGGCTCAACCTCGTGCACGTCCCTGAGGCCGACCGCCCGGCGCAGGAGCCCCTGGAGGTCGACTACGACCCGTTCGCGAAGTGGAAGGAGATGCAGGCCCGCGGCGAGACCCCGGCCCGCTGGCGCCGCCCCGCGGACCCTGCGAACGAAGAGGAACCGGCGACCTAGACGCGCAGGAGGTGGCCGTCGCCGAGGTTGCGCCCGGCGTCGCGCTCCACCGCGCCGCCCCACAGGAGCACCATGTCGGGGCCGGCCACCACAGTCGCGGCGAAGCGCCTGCCACCGGGCGGGTCCGGCAGGCGCAGCCACTCGCCGGTCGCCGGGTCCAGCAGGTGCCCGCCGACCGTGACCCGGCTGCCGGTGCTGAGCGGCGGGTCGATCGGCAGCGGACCGGCCCGCCGCGGCGCCGCCGGCAGCGGCCGCCAGGTGCCGGTGCCGGTGGCGAAGGCGAGGATGCCGCCCTCGGCGTAGGCGCGGCCCCAGTTGCCGACCTGCCCGCCGTCCGCGCTGCCGGTGCCGGTCCACACGACGGCGCCGCCCGCGGTCGTCACGCTGCCGCCGAGGATCTCGGTGGTCGTGGGCGCCGCCCACGTCGTCAGCGCGGCGTCGAGCGCGGCCAGCCGCAGCAGCGACGGCTTCGTGGCGCCGGGGTCCGGCACGAGATCCTTAGCGCCGAGCAGCAGCCGGTCGCCGGTCCACACCGCCGTACGGTCGAAGGACGGGCCGAGCGGGTCGTCGGGCAGGACCCGCCACGCGCCGGTCGCGACGTCGAACGCCGCGTCCACGGTCAGGCCGTGCTCGTCGGTCCCGGCGATGACGACCGGCGTGCCGCCCGCGTCGAGCAGCGTCCCCGCACCCGGCGGCGGAGGGAGCTTCGTCCAGCGGTCGCCGTCGTACACGAGGAAGCCCGAAGGGGTCAGCGCGTACACGCGACCTCCGGCGGCCACGAGCTGGTCACCCACGCCCAGCGGCACCGGCGCCGCGGCGATCGGCCGCCAGGTGCCGTCGGCGGGGTCGTACGCGGCACCGTCGGTCAGGGCGGTCACCGGCCTGCAGGACGCGGTGGGCGGGCACGGCGGCTCCGCCGATCCGCCCACGACGACGAACCGCCGTCCGTCCCACACCCCGAGCGCGTCGTTCCGCGCCGCCAGCGGCGCCTGGGCCACCGCGGTCCACGCCCGGTCGGCCGCCGGCGGCTGACCACCCGCCGGCGCGCATCCCGCCAGGATGACCGCGACCGCCAGCGTCGCCACGCCCTTCCGCATGCCCGCAGTATGTCGCGGGACGGCCCATGATCGTGGCCCCTACGACACGACGGCTAGGGGGTCATGGCGTCGCGACCCAGCCGGCGACGAGGACGAGGCCGGTCCGGCGGTGCACGGCGAGGAAGCCGAACGGGCGGTCGAACGTGACCGTCACCCGCAGCTTGCGGGTGGTCAGCGGGTGGTAGGCGAGGGGGAACGCGGCGAGGGCGGTCACCGTCGCGGCCTGGAAGCCCAGGGCGGTGAACGACGCCACGGCCTGCTGGCGGGCCGACGACACGGCCAGGTCGACGGGGCTGATCCCGGGGAACGTGCCGTCCCGCGCCGCGGTCCGCAGGCCGAAGAGCCGGTCGAGGGCCAGGAGGTCGTGGTGGGCGGTGGCGTCGAACGACGGCAGGCTCACCACCAGCTCGGGCTCCGGCGTGGCGGAGTCGACGTCCTGGACGGTCACCCCGGGGCCGCCGGTCGACGGGGTGGCCCGGTGCCGGCCGTCGATGGCGGTGGACAGGACCGAGCCGGGGGTGGCGGCGTCGGTACCGAGGGCGAGGACGACGTCGATGTCCCCGGTGCCCGCGACGGTGAGCAGCGTGACCCCGTCGACGTGGCGCAGCGGTTCGAGGGCGTCGGCGGCGGTGTGCTTGCGGAACAGGGCGGGCAGCGGGCGCCCGGACCAGGGGCCCGCGGCCGGGGTCATGGTCGAGTCGCCGAACGGCTGGACCCACTCGGTGACCACGGACAGCGCGGACGCGAGCACGAGCCCGGTGTCGCCGTCGACGGCGACCGGCAGCGCCGTGATGCGCCCGCCGGTCCGCTCGGCGGCCCACGCGTCGAGGCGCCGCTGGTCGGCGGCGGGGTCGCCGGACAGGCGGGTCCCCGGATCCCAGCCGGGGGTGAGCGGGAGGTCGTGCCGCGTCCAGACGCCGGCCGCGAAGCCGGGCGGCAGCGGCAGGGGCGACGGCGCGACCGCGAGCAGCTCGTCGCGGGCAGGGCCGGCGGCGACGCCCGCGAGGGTGCTGAGCAGCGGGTAGACCCCCGCGCCGGAGAAGACCGCCGGGCCGTCGGAGGCGGCCGCCCAACGCGAGGTCAGGGTGTTTGCGGCAGTGACGCTCATGCACTCAACCATACGAACGGCAACGCATTATGCCCTAGTCCATCAGGTGACGTCGGCCATACCCCCACGGCCATCCACTGACCGGGGGGCTCCTAGCATCGGACGCATGACCACCGGAGAGGGGAGCTCCTTGATCAACGCGGAATCTGGCCGTGTGCTCGACGAGATCCTCGCCGGCGTGCGCGAAGACTTGGCCATCCGCGAGGCGCAGAAGCCCCTGGACGAGATCAAGGCAGCCGCGGCGCAGGCGGCACCGCCCATCGACGCCTACGCCAAACTGCGGGCCCCCGGTGTCGGGGTGATCGCCGAGGTCAAGCGCGCGTCGCCGTCGAAGGGGCAGCTCGCCGAGATCCCGGATCCGGCGGAGCTGGCCAAGGAGTACGCGGCGGGCGGTGCCCGCGCCGTCAGCGTGCTGACCGAGGGCCGCTGGTTCGGCGGCAGCCTCGACGACTTCGCCGCGGTGCGCGCCGCCGTCGACGTGCCGCTGCTGCGCAAGGACTTCGTCGTGTCGTCCTACCAGGTGCACGAGGCCCGGGCGTTCGGCGCCGACCTCGTCCTGCTGATCGTGGCCGCGCTGGACCAGAACACCCTGTCGGGACTCCTCGACCGCATCGAGAGCCTGGGCATGACGGCCCTGGTCGAGGTGCACGACGAGGAGGAGACCGACCGCGCCCTGGAGGCCGGCGCGCGGGTCATCGGGATCAACGCGCGCAACCTGCGGACGCTCGAGGTCGACCGGACGGTGTTCGAGCGGATCGCGCCCGGCCTGCCCAACGACGTCGTGAAGATCGCCGAGTCGGGGGTCCGCGGGCCGCACGACCTGATCCGGTACGCGTCGGCCGGAGCCGACGCGGTGCTGGTCGGTGAGGGGCTCGTCACGCAGAAGAGCCCGCGTGACGCGGTCGCCGAGCTCGTCACTGCCGGCAGCCACCCGGCGACGCCGCGGCCCGCCCGGTGAACGCGTTCCTGTCCGCCGCGGGCCTGCTGCCGGACCAGTCGGGGCACTTCGGCGAGTTCGGCGGGCGGTTCGTCCCCGAGGCGCTCATCGCCGCGCTCGACGGCCTCGACGCCGCGTACCGGCACGCCCAGGCGGACGAGGCGTTCCAGGCCGAGTTCGGCCGGCTGCTGCGCGACTACGCCAACACCCCGTCGCCGCTGTACCGGGCGGACCGGCTGTCCGCGCACGCCGGTGCCCGCGTGTTCCTCAAGCGCGAGGACCTCAACCACACCGGCGCCCACAAGGTCCGCAACGTGCTCGGCCAGGCGCTGCTGACGAAGCGGATGGGCAAGCACCGGGTCATCGCCGAGACCGGCGCCGGCCAGCACGGTGTCGCCAGCGCCACCGCCTGCGCCCTGCTCGACCTCGAGTGCATCGTGTACATGGGCGAGGAGGACACCCGCCGCCAGGCGCTCAATGTCGCCCGCATGCGGATGCTCGGCGCGACCGTCGTGCCCGTCACGACCGGCTCGAAGACGCTCAAGGACGCGATCAACGAGGCGCTGCGCGACTGGGTCACCAACGTCGACACGACCCACTACCTGCTCGGCACCGCCGCCGGCCCGCACCCGTTCCCGGCGATGGTCCGCGACTTCGTCAGCGGCATCAGCGTCGAGGCCCGCAAGCAGATCCTGGAGCAGGCGGGCCGGCTGCCCGACGCGGTCGCCGCGTGCGTCGGCGGCGGGTCCAACGCGATCGGCGCGTTCCACGCGTTCGTCCCCGACGAGGGCGTCAAGCTGTACGGCTTCGAGGCCGGCGGCGACGGCGTCGACACGGGCCGGCACGCGGCCAGCATCACCGGCGGCTCCACGGGCGTGCTGCACGGTGCCCGCACGTACCTGCTGCAGGACGAGGACGGGCAGACCATCGAGTCGCACTCCATCTCCGCCGGCCTGGACTACCCGGCCGTCGGCCCGGAGCACGCGTACCTGCACGACACCGGCCGCGCGATCTACGAGCCGGTCACCGACGCCGAGGCGATGGCCGCGTTCAAGCTGCTGTGCCGGACCGAGGGGATCATCCCCGCGATCGAGAGCGCCCACGCGGTCGCCGGCGCGCTGCGGGTGGTCCCGAAGCTCGCCGCCGACCTCGGCCGGGAGCCGGTCGTGCTGATCTGCCTGTCCGGCCGCGGCGACAAGGACATGGACACCGCGCGCGACTTCTTCGGGGTGTGACGACAGTGAGTGTTTCCGTCGCGTTCGAGAAGGCCCGCGCGGAGGGCCGCAGCGCGCTCATCGGCTACCTGCCGGCCGGGTTCCCGACCGTGCCCGGCGCGATCGACGCCATCAAGGCGATGATCGACAACGGGGTGGACATCGTCGAGGTCGGTCTGCCGTACTCGGACCCGGTCATGGACGGCCCCGTGATCCAGCGGGCCACCGAGGCGGCCCTCGCGGGCGGCTTCCGGGTCGCCGACGGGCTGCGCACCGTCGAGGCGGTCGCCGCGGCCGGCGCGCCGATCCTCGTCATGACGTACTGGAACCTGGTCGAGCGGCACGGCGTCGACCGGTTCGCCGCGGACCTGGCCGCCGCCGGCGGCGCCGGGCTGATCACGCCCGACCTCATCCCCGACGAGTCGGCGCCGTGGCTCGCCGCGTCCGACGCGCACGGCCTGGACCGGGTGTTCCTGGTGTCGCCGTCGTCGACCGACGCCCGGATCGCGATGACCGCCGGCAAGTGCCGCGGGTTCGTCTACGCGACCAGCGTCATGGGCGTCACCGGCGCCCGCAGCAGCACCAGCAGCGCCGCTCCGGCCCTCGTCGAGCGGGTCCGCAGGGCCGACCCGTCCGTGCCGGTCGCGGTCGGTCTGGGCGTCTCCAACGGCGACCAGGCCGCGGAGGTCGGCGCGTTCGCCGACGGGGTCATCGTCGGCAGCGCCCTCGTGCGGTGCCTGCTGGACGCCGCGACCCCGGCCGAGGGCGTCGCCGCCGTCGCCGCGCTGAGCGCCGACCTGGCGGAGGGCGTGCGCCGCCGCTGAGCCGGTCACGTCGGGCTGGAGGCGTGCGGCGCGTTGCTGAGGCCGTCACGCCTGGCCGAAGGCGTTCGGCGTTGCTCAGGCGTCACGTCCGCCCGGAGTCGCGCTGAGTGCCGACCCGTCCGGAGCCGTGCTGAGCGGCGGGCTGTCCGGCGGCGCGGCGTTGCTGAGCCGTCACGTCCGGCCGGAGTCGCGCTGAGTGCCGACCCGTCCGGAGCCGCGCTGAGCGGCGGGCCGGCCGACGGCGTGTGGCGCCGCTGAGTCACTCCGCCCGACCGGAGTCGTTGAGCCGGGCGTGCGGCGATTTTTCCGTTTGGTACCTGTAGCGCTCCTGCTCTCCGCGGCGCCCGGCCTCGCCCTGGCCGTCCCGGGCACGGAACGTCCGGCGGCGACCGTCGTCGACGCCGGCTGGCGGCAGGACGGCAACGGCCCGGGCCGCAGCGGGTACCAGCCGGTGACCCCCTACCTCGGCACGCGGTCCGCCGCGCGGCTCGACACCGTGTGGACCGCGCCCGTGTCCCGCCCCGACGAGCAGGTCGGCGGCGCGGTCGTCGCCGACGGCGTCCTGCTGCGCTCCTCCGGCGGCCCGACCGGCCAGATCCGCCGGTACGACGCGGTCACGGGCGCCGACCTCGGCCCGGTCGTGGACGCCCCGGGCCGCAGGTTCGGCCAGCTCGCGTCGGTCCCGGGCAGCGCCGGCGGCGCCGGCGGCACGCTGCTGGTCGAGTCGCAGGCGATCGACGTGCCGTCCGGCGAGCTCGGAGCGCGCTACCTCACGTCGTACACCGGCCGCGGCGACAAACAGTGGGAGACGCCGCTGCCCGGGGAGGTGTCCGGCGGGTTCACCGTCGTCGGTGACCTGGTGCTGCGCGCATCGGGCGCGACCCTGACCGCGCTGCGCCTGGACGGCGGTGCCGTCGCGTGGACCGCGCCCCTGGACGGCGAGGCGGGCCTGCACCCACCCGTCGCGGACGCCGGCGTCGCCCTGCAGCCGTTCGAGGCGGGCACCGGCACGGGGCTGGCCGCGTTCGACCTGCGGACCGGCGCGCGGGTGTGGCGGCAGGACGTCAGCGGCCCGTGGGTGATCGCGGCCGGCGGCGTCGCCTACACCACCGGCCTTGGCGGCGTGTGCGCTGTGTCGGTCGCCGACGGCGCCCGCCGCTGGTGCGACACCACGACGCTGACCGACCCGCGTTCGGCGGCGACCGACGGGCAGACCCTCATGGTCCTCGACGCGCACGGCCGCGCCGCCGGGTTCGCGGTCCGCGACGGCGCGGTCCGCTGGACCCGCGACTGGGGCATGGCCGGCGCCGAGGTCGCGACGTCCTACTGGGCGCCGGTGACCGGCGGCGGCGTGCTCTACGCGGTCGTGTACCAGTTCGCGATCCGCGACGGCGCGCCCGTGCACCGCAGCGAGCTGCTCGCCTTCGACGCCGCCGCCGGTACCCTCCTGCTGCGCCGTGAGCTGGCCTTCGACGCGCTGCACGGCGCCGAGCCGCTGCTGCTGTCCGGCGACCACGTGTACTTCGCGGCGCTCGAAAAGCTGTTCGCGCTCGGGGTACGCTGACCCCATGTACGCCGGTCGAATGATGCGCCCCGTCACGGGGTCCGTCGGCGTGCGCTAAATCCGCTCACCACTCGCCCCTTGGTCCCGGGGCGAGCCGGATCAGGTCGTCCCGTCAAGACAGACCGGAGATCCGACATGAGCTTCTACGTCACCACCGCCATCCCGTACGTCAACGCCGCCCCGCACCTCGGGCACGCCCTGGAGCTCGTCCAGGCCGACGTCCTCGCCCGGCACCGGCGGCTGCGCGGGCAACGGGTCAGGTTCCTCACCGGCACCGACGAGAACGCGTTGAAGAACGTCACGGCGGCCGCCGCCGCGGGCGTCGACGTGGCCGCGTTCGTCACCGCGAACGCCGACCGGTTCGCCGCGCTCCGGCCGGTGCTGGACCTGTCGTTCGACGACTTCATCCGTACCGCCGCCGACGCCCGACACCGCAGGGGGGTCGAGACCCTGTGGCGGCGCACCGCCGCGAACGGCGACTTCTACCAGCGCGACTACCAGGGCCTGTACTGCCAGGGCTGCGAGCAGTTCTACGAGCCGTCCGAGGGGTGCGCCGAGCACGACGCGCCCCTGGAGGTCGTGACCGAGTCCAACTGGTTCTTCCGGCTGTCGGCGTACACCGGCCGCGTCCTGGCGGCCCTGGAGTCCGGCGAGGTCCGGGTCGAGCCGGCGGCGAAACGCAACGAGGTGCTCGCGTTCGTCCGGGCCGGCCTGCAGGACATCAGCGTGTCCCGGCCCGCCGCCCGCGCCGGCGGCTGGGGCATCCCCGTGCCGGGCGACCCGTCGCAGGTCGTCTACGTCTGGTGGGACGCCCTCGCCAACTATGTCACCGCGCTCGACGACCCCGACCTCTACCGCGACTGGTGGCAGGACGCCGCCGAGCGGGTCCACGTGATCGGCAAGGGGATCGTGCGCTTCCACGCCGTGTACTGGATCGCGCTGCTGCTGTCCGCCGGGTTGCCGCTGCCGACGACGATCTTCGTCCACGAGTACCTGACGGTCGGCGGCGCCAAGCTCTCCAAGAGCGCCGGCAACGCGGTCGACCCGGGGGACCTCGCCGCCCGGTTCGGCGGGGACGCGCTGCGCTGGTGGCTGCTGCGCGAGGTGGCGCCACTCGGGGACACCGACTTCACCGAGGAGCGGCTGCGGCAGCGGTACCACCAGGACCTCGCCAACGGGGTCGGCAACCTCGTCAACCGGACGGTGAGCCTGGTGCGGCGGTTCCGGTCCGGGGTGGTCACGGGGTCCACCGTCAAGAACACCGGGCTGTCCTCGGCGGTGGACCGGGCCCTGGCGGGGTTCGACTTCCGGGCGGCGACCGAGGTGTTGTGCGTGGCCGTCGCCGGCGGCAACCGGCTGGTCGAGACAGCCCGGCCGTGGGAGCTCGCGAAGCAGGGGCGGGACGCGGAGCTCGACGCGGTGCTCGGCGAGCTCGTCGCCCTCTGCCGGGAGGTGAGCCGCGAGCTGGCGCCGTTCCTGCCGTCCGGCGCGTCCCGGCTCGCCGTGCGGCTCGGCTCCGGCGACCGGGTCGGCACCCCCGACCCGGTGTTTCCGCGGTTGGCTTAGCCGCGGGCCGGCCTTGCCAGGTGTCGCGGCTAAGTCTGGCGTGGGGGCGCCTCTCCGGGTGTCGCGGCTGGGGTTAACGCAGGGCTGCCCGCCAGGCGTCGCGGATCGCCTCGGCGCCCCAGGCGTTGGGCTCGATGTGGCCGCACAGCCACAGGTCACGGTTGGTGGGGCGGGGGTCGGCGGCGGTCACGTCGCCGGCCTTCGCGCCGTGGCCGAGGAACGCGGCGTGCAGGTCCGCGACCACCGCGCCGTGCCGGGCCGCCGCGTCGCGGATCGCGCCGTTCAGCGCCGCCAGGATCTCCAGGCCACCCGGCCACGACGGCAGCCCCGCCCAGGTCAGGTCGCCGGTGCCGTCGGTCGGGTCGTACACCGTGCTGACAATCACACGGGCCCCGGTCGCGGCGAGGGTGGGCAGCACGACCTCGAAGTTGCCGGCGATCTTGGCGAGGGCGCGCTCCGCCACCTCGCGGTCCGCTCCGGCCCTGAACAGGGTCTCCAGCAGGTCGTTGCCGCCCATCGTCAGCGTGATCAAGGCGGGCCGACCCTCGACCTTGTCCAGCTGGAAGCGCACGACGTCGTCGCTGGTCGCACCGTCGCGGGCGAGCAGCGTGAGCTCGATGCCGAAGTCGTCGGCGAGCAGCGAGGCGGCACCCAGCCCGGAGCCGCCGGCATACTCGTCGATGGACATGGAGTCGCCGAGCGCGTAGTAGGCCACGGGACCAGTACATCATTTAGGTCCCGTGAATTTTTCAGCCGCCGGTGACCCAGCCGTCGCGCCACCGCTCTGGTCGTGCCGACGGCCGCTTCGGTCGTGTCGGTGGGCGCTTCGGTCGTGTCGGTGGCCGCCCCGGTTATGTCGACTCGCTACGCTCCCCGACATAACCGAAATGTCGGACATGTTCGCGGAGCGGACATGTCCGGGGGCCGTTCCTGTGCCTGCTCCGGTGCCTGCTCTAGTGCTTGCTCCGGGGCCTCTAGTGCCTGCTCCGGGGCCGCTCCGGGGCCGCTCCGGGGCCGCTCAGGGGCCGCTCAGGGCCGCTCCGGGGCCGCTCAGGGCCGCTCAGGGCCGCTCAGGGCCGCTCAGGCTTCGACGGCCTCTGCGGCCTCGACCTCGCGTTGGATGTCGCGTTTGATCTGGCGGATCACCCCGGTGCGGCCCGCGCCCGCGTCGGCGATGGCGGTCCGCGTGGTGGCGGTCAGCGGCTCCGGCAGTGAGGCCGGGTCGTGCCAGGCCAGGCGGCTGATCCGGCCCGGGGCGTTCAGGGCCGGCCCGCCGCCGCCGTCCAGGCGGCCGCGGAACACGTGGACGAACAGATCCGGCATCGCCTCGCCGCAGCCGTCGCCCGTCACCTCGTACAGGCCGACGAGCTCGACGATCTGGGCCTCCAGGCCGGTCTCCTCGAAGATGTCGCGGACGGCGGCGTGCACCGGGCTCTCCGCCGCACGGACCCGCCCTCCGGGCAGGCCCCACAGCTGGTGACCGCCGGCCTGCTGGCACAGCAGCACGCGGCCGGCGGCATCCTCGATGATCGCGGCGACGGCAGACGTGACTTCGTAGCTCATATTCGCACTCTAGGCGCCATAGCGGACCGTTGCGACACCTTCGCTGGTGGTGATCTTCGCCGGTCGGAGTGGCTTTCCGTCGGGCGTGGGGTGGCGAATTGGGCGAACCCAGGGCATCGCGTTTCGGCGGATCGGCGGTAGCGTGTGCACCCGTGGATGCTGCTCTTACCCCGCTGGCCGTGATCCCCAGCCCCACGCAGGGCGTCTGGGAGATCGGAACGGTGCCGCTGCGCGCCTACGCGCTGTGCATCGTGCTCGGCATCGTCGCCGCGTGCTTCATCGCCGACCGGCGGCTTCGCCACCGCGGCGCGCAGCCGTGGGTGATCCTCGACATCGCGGTGTGGGCGGTCCCCGCCGGCATCATCGGCGCCCGTCTCTATCACGTCATCACCTCGCCCGAGGCGTACTTCGGCGAGAACGGTGACCTGATCAAGGCGTTCAAGATCTGGGAGGGCGGCCTCGGCATCTGGGGCGGCATCGCGGGCGGCGCCGTCGGCGCCTACATCGCCTGCCGCCGGATGAACCTGCCCTTCGCGATGGCCGCCGACACGCTCGCCGTCGGCCTGCCCGTCGCGCAGGCGCTCGGCCGCTGGGGCAACTGGTTCAACAACGAGCTGTACGGCAAGGCGACCGACCTGCCGTGGGCGCTCAAGGTCTACACCTGGGACGCGAAGGCCGGCCACGCCCAGATGGTCAACGGCGAGCCGATGGAGCTCGGCACCTTCCACCCCACGTTCCTCTACGAGTTCCTGTGGTGCCTCGGCGTCGCCGCGGTCGTCTGGTACGTCGACAAGCGCTTGTCCCTGGGCAGAGGGCGGGCGTTCGCGCTGTACGTGGCGCTGTACTGCGTAGGCCGGTTCTGGATCGAGGCGCTGCGCATCGACGACGCCCACCACTTCCTGGGCATGCGTCTCAACAACTGGACGTCGCTCATCGTCTTCGCCGCCGCCCTCGTGTACTTCCTGCGGGTGCGCGGGCCGCAGGAGCGCGTCACGTACGACGAGAACGGCCACATCACCCCGGTCACCGGCGAGCCTTCCGCCGCGCTCGCGCCGGCTTCGTCGGACGCCTCGGACTCGGCCGAGGGTTCGGACCCGTCGGATGCGGCTGAGTCGTCCGAGGGCCCGTCACTGGTGAAGTCGGACACATCGGACTCGTCGGATACCGTGGGTGACGAGGAGCCGGAGGCCGGCGACGCCGACGACCCGTCGGACAGCGCCTCGGACAGCGCCTCGGACAGCTCGTCCGCCAGCACGTCCGGTAAGGGCTGAGGTACCGGGCGGATGCGCACCGCTGTCGTGGTGGGCGCCGGCATCGGCGGGATCGCCGCGGCCGGCGCGCTCGCCCGGACCGGCTGGCAGGTCACCCTCCTCGAACGCGACGACCGGCTCCGCCCGGGCCGCGGCGCACTCGTCCTGTGGCCCAACGGGGTCCGGGCGCTGCGGGGCCTCGGCCTGGCCGGCGGCCTGGACGGCATCGCCACCCCCGTCCCGCCCGTCGGCATCCGCCGCCCGGACGGCCAGTGGCTCGTCCGTCCCGGCTCGGTCGCCGATGACGTCGAGTCGCCGCCGGTGGTCGTACACCGGGAAGACCTCCACGACGCGTTCATCGCGGGACTCGGCGAGCAGGTCGACATCCGCAGCGGCATCGAGGTGCAGCCCGCGAGGGTCCACCGCGAGCGGCCCGCCGTCGGCGACGGCCGGGTCACGTTCGAGGCCGACCTGATCGTCGCCGCGGACGGGGTACAGAGCGCCGTCCGCCGCCGGCTGGCACCCACCACGTCGTTCGCGAGCGCGGGCGTCGCCGCCTGGCGGGCCGTCATTCCCTGGTACCGCGTCCCCGACCTGCCGCCGGGCCTCCCCGACCACGGCGAGACCCTCGACGCCGGCCACCGGTTCAGCCACGCCTCGCTCGGCGACCGCGGCTCGTCCGGCGGCTCCACCCGTGGCGGCATCTCCTGGGTCGCCACCGTCCCCGGAGCCCTGCGCCCCGAGCCGCCCGCCGGCCAGCTCGCGCTGCTGCGCCGCTGGTTCGCCGGCTGGCACGCCCCGATCCCGCAGCTGCTCGCCGCCACCGAGCCCGACGACCTCGTCCAGGAGCCCATCGGCGAGCTGACCCCGCTGCCGGAGACGTTCGGCGTCAGGGCCGGCAGCGGCGGCTACGCCCTCATCGGCGACGCCGCCCATGCCATGCCGCACCACCTCGCCCAGGGCGCCTGTCTGGCCCTGGAGGACGTCGCCACGCTGCAGGCCGTCCTCACCGCCTCGCGGGGGGCCCTCCCGCCGGCCCTGGACGAGTACAGCCGCCTGCGCCGCCCCAGGGTGACCAGGGTCCTGCAGCAGACCCGCAAGGCGTCCGCCGTCCTGCACCCCCGTGGCGGCCTCACCAGCCGCGCCGTGGGCGCCGCCCTGGGCCGCGCCAACCCCCGCACCCTGGACAAGGCCGCCGCCGCAGCCGCCGAATGGTCAGGCCCGACCTCCGCCTGACCTCGGCCAGACACCCTCCTGGCGTGGCGACTGGCGGCGCCGAGCATGCGCGCTGGTCAATGCCCGAAGCGCCCTGCTGCGCCACGGCATTGTGCGATTTATCTCGATTCCGGCGGCCACTCCGGCCTCCGGTTGATCTTCATCCTGCCCTCAGCTCGACCTCGGCCGGACGTCCTCCTGACTTCCGTCGGGCCACCTTCTGGCGTGTCACGCGCCGCTCGGCATGCACGTTGATCAATACCCTGGAATGCCCTGTTGCGCCATGGCATTGTGTGATTTGCCCTGATCCTGGCCGCCACTCCGGCCTCCGGTTGATCTCCTCCCGACCTCGGCCTGCCCTTGGTTTGACCTGGGCCGGACGCCCTCTTGGCCTCCGTCGGGCCGCCTTCTGGCGTGTCGCGCGCCCCCCGGCACGCACGTTGGTCAATGCCCGAATATGTTCCATTTTCGCCATAGACGTTGCGCGATCCACCGCGATTTCAGTGATCGTTTTGGGGGTGGATCGCGCAGCGTCGATGTGACAAATGCCGCAAAGTCGGGCATTGATCAACGTCTGTGTCGGCGGTGGCGGACCAGCCCTGGGGTAGGTCCTGGACCTTCATCCGGCGGCGGCGCTGTGGGCGGAAGCGGGGTGGCTCCAGCTGCCGGGCCGCCGCGCACGCCGGGTGTGGTGCGGCGGCGGTGAGGGTCTCGCCGCAGTGGTGGGCCGAGCCAGGGGGCTTGGTCCGGGCTGGGGGTCGGGGTCTGGGGTCAGTTGTGGGTTTCGCCGTGTTCGACGCAGGTGGCGGACCAGCCCTGGGGTAGGACCTGGACCTTCATCCGGCGGCGGCACTGTGGGCAGAAGCGGGGTGGCTCCAGCTGCCGGGCCGCCGCGCATGCCGGGTGTGGGGCGGCGGTGGTGAGAGACTCGCCGCAGCGGTCGCACCAGGTGGCGGTGTCGATGCTCGGCACGGGGGCGGTCACAGCGTTGCCGACAGGGCCTTGACCGGCATGCTCAGCTCGTCGAGCAGGGCCAGGTCCTGGTCGGCGGAGCGGCCCAGGGTTGTGAGGTAGTTGCCGACGATCACCGCGTTGACGCCGCCGAGCAGGCCGTCGCGGGTGCCGAGGTCGCCGAGGGTGATTTCGCGGCCGCCGGCGTACCGCAGCAGGGTGCGCGGCAGGGCGAGCCTGAACGCGGCGATGGCCCGCAACGCGTCCTTCGGGTCCAGGACGGGCTGGTCGCCGAGGGGGGTGCCCGGGCGGGGGTTGAGGAAGTTGAGCGGGACCTCGTGCGGGTCGAGCTCCTGCAGCTGGATCGCGAACTCGGCCCGCTGCTCCACCGTCTCGCCCAGGCCCAGGATGCCGCCGCAGCAGACCTCCATGCCGGCGTCGCGGACCATGCGCAGGGTGTCCCACCGCTCGTCCCAGGTGTGGGTGGTGACGACCTGTGGGAAATGCGACTTCGCGGTCTCGAGGTTGTGGTTGTACCGGTGGATGCCCAACTCCGCGAGCTGGTCCACCTGCTCCTGGGTCAGCATGCCCAGCGACGCGGCGATGTTGATGTCGACGGCGGCGCGGATCGCGGCGACGCCGTCGGCGAGCTGCGTCATGAGCCGCTGGTCGGGGCCGCGGACGGCGGCGACGATGCAGAACTCGGTGGCTCCGGTCGCGGCGGTCTGCTTCGCGGCCTCGACCAGCGACGGGATGTCGAGCCAGACGGCGCGGACCGGGGACGTGAACAGGCCGGACTGCGAGCAGAAGTGGCAGTCCTCGGGGCAGCCGCCGGTCTTGAGCGAGACGATGCCCTCGACCTCGACCTCCGGGCCGCACCACGTCATCCGTACCTCGTGCGCGATCGCGAGATAGTCGGGCAGCTCCTCGTCGGAGCAGCGCAGCACGGCGAGCACGCCCTCGAGGTCGAGCCCGACTCCGGTGTCCACGACAGCCTTGGCAGCATCAAGCATGCTCGTACCTTACAAAACGTTAGGGTCGGGCGGTCCGCCCGAAGGTGGTCGGCTATGTTGTGCACATCGCACAAACGGCATCGTAGAGGTTCTACAACGAGAACGGGAGGGTGCGGGAGTGCGCGACGGATCCTGGCTGTCCACGCTGGACGCTGAGGCCGCCGGTCGGCAGGCTGCCGGGCTGCGCCGGGAGCTGCGCCCGCGCGGCGCCGACGACGACGTGATCGACCTCGCCGGCAATGACTACCTCGGCCTGTCCCGGCACCCCGACGTGCTCGCCGCCGCGGCCCGGGCCCTCGCCGACTACGGGCTCGGGGCGACCGGCTCGCGGCTCGTCCGCGGCTCCACCGGCGCGCACCAGGCCCTCGAAGCGGGACTCGCCGGGCTGCTCGGCACGCAGACCGCGCTCGTGTACTCGTCCGGGTACCTCGCCAACCTCGGCGCCATCCGCGCGCTGGTGCGGCCCGGCACGCTCGTGGTGTCGGACGCGCACAACCACGCCTCGATCGTCGACGGCTGCCGGCTCGCCTGCGCCGGAAGCGCCTCGAAGGGTGCCGAGACCGTCGTCGCGCCGCACGCCGACCCCGACGCCGTCCGGGTGCTGCTCGCCGCCTCGCCCGACCGGCCCGCCGTGGTGGTGACCGAGAGCGTGTTCTCCGTCGACGGGGACCTTGCGCCGCTCGCTGCGCTGTACACCACCTGCCAGACGCACCCCGGCGGCGCGCTGCTGCTCGTCGACGACGCGCACGCCCTCGGCGTCATCGGTCCCCGCGGTGCGGGTGGGGTCGCCGCCGCCGGCCTCTCTGGGCTGCCCGGCGTGATCGTCACCGCGACCCTGTCGAAGTCGCTCGGCGCCGCCGGCGGGGTGATCGCCGGCCCGCACCAGCTCGGGCGGCAGCTCGTCGACACCGGCCGCACGTTCATCTACGACACCGCCCTCCCGCCCGCCGTCGCCGCCGGCGCCCTTGCGGCCCTCGACCTCCTCGTCGCCGGCGACGACCTGCGGGCCGAGCTCGCCGCCCGGGCCGCGACCGCGGTCAGCCGCCTGCGCGGCGAGGGCCTGGAGGTCTCCGACCCGTCCGGCGGGGTGATCTCCGTCGGTGCGCCGAGCGCCGACGAGGCGTTCGCGTGGGCGTCCGCCTGTCGTGAGCGGGGGGTCGCGGTAGGCTGCTTCCGCCCACCGTCCACACCGGACGGTCGGTCGCGCCTTCGGCTCACCGTCAACGTCGGCGTGCCACCGGCGGCGTTCGAGCACGCGCTCGACATCGTCGTCAAGGAGCGCCCCTGACGGGCGGCGCGCGGCCGACCCCGCACGCTCCCGGCAGGCGCCGCGGCCACTGCTGAAGGGCGGCCCGTGACCTGAGCCGCCGGCGACTGAGAGGTGGTGCCGTCAGCGGCGCCGCTGAACGGCGTGCCGACCGCCGGGTCCACCGCTCTGCCGTGCTGGCCGGCCCGAGCGGCTTGCGAGGCGGCCGGTGCGTTCCCTTTGCCACGCTGACCTGAAGCGCCCTGTGTGGGCGTGCCGACCAGCCGAACCGCCCCTGAAGGGTGTGCCGGCCGAACCGCGCCACCCCCCGGCGCCCGTGAAGGACGTGCCTTGAGCGATCCGCGCATCGCCGACCACGACGTCTCGCCCGCTGAGGCCCTCCTGTCGGAGGCGCTGCGCTCCGAGGCGGTGCTGTCGGAGGACGTGACCCCGGCGGAGACCGAGCCCATCACCGGGGCCGTCGTCATCACCGGCACCGACACCGGCGTCGGCAAGACCATCGTCACCGCCGCCATCGCCGCCGCCGCGACCGCTGCGGGGCGGCGGGTCGCGGTCGTCAAGCCCGCGCAGACCGGCACCGCCGACGGCGACGAGCCCGACGCCGCGACCGTCTCGCGGCTCGCGGAGCCCGTCACGGTGCGGACGCTCGCCAGCTTCCCCGACCCACTCGCCCCGCTGGCCGCGGCCCGGGTCGCCGGCGACGACCCGCTGACGGCGGTGATGGCGCAGCTCGCCCTTCGTACCATCGTGGAAGAGCACGACGTCACCCTCATCGAAGGCGCCGGCGGGCTTCTCGTGCCGATGGGGGAGGGCGGCTGGACGATGCTCGACCTCGCCGCCGCGCTCGGCGCCACCGCCGTGGTCGTCGCCCGTCCCGGCCTCGGCACCCTCAACCACGCGGCGCTCACACTGCAGGCCCTCGCCCACCGGGACGTACCGGCGGTCGTGGTCCTCGGCACGTGGCCGGCGGAGCCGGAGCTGGTCCACCGGACCAACCTGCACGACCTCGACGGCGACCTGGTCGGCGCCGTGCCGGACGGTGCGGGGTCGCTCGCCCCGGCACTGTTCCGCCGGGAGGCCGCGCACTGGCTCGCGCCGCTGCTGTACGGCCGGTTCGACCCGGTCGCGTTCCGCTCCCACAGCCGCTGACCCGACCTGCCGCTGTCCCACCCGCCCGCTTCGGTGGCCCGGTGGCCGTTACGGGCCATCGGCGTTTCGGGGGACCGCGGCGATCGATGTTAAGGGGTACGGTCACGCCATGACCGAGATCGACCCTGGTGCCGGTGCCGCCGCCGAGTCCGGACCTGACTCCGGACCTGACCGGGAGCGCCGCGCCCGCGCCAGGAAGCGGCTCGACGACGCGGGCGCCAAGGTCACCGCCGAGGCCCGTACCGAGTCCCGTGAGCAGGTCCGCGACCTCATGGGCTGGTCATGAGCGGCCCCGTCGGGCTGGTGCTCGACCCTGCGGCGGTGCTCGCGTACACGCAGGGCGACACGGGCGTCGCCGACCTGGTCAGCCTCGTCCTCGCCGACGGCGGCACGGTCGTGGTGCCTGCGGTGTCGCTGGCCGAGACGCGCAGTGAGCTCGCGTACGCCGAGGAACTCGCCCGCCTCGACACCCTCCTCAGCACGGCCACGGTCGCCCCGCTCGACGGCGGCGACGCGGTCGGCCTCGGACGGCTCGCGTCCCGGCTCAACGGCAGCCTCGGCCTGGCCCACGCCGTCGCCGAGGCCCACCGCCACGAGGCCCGTCTGCTCACCTCCCACGGCCCCACGGTCCGCCGTACCATCGGCGAGCTCGACGGCATCGTCGACCTCTGACCTGCGGTTCCGAACGGTTCGTGACGGGAAGCGACAGTCTGGATTCGCTCCGCATCCATGATTTGGTGGGCAGTGTTACGGTCGACGAAGAAGGCCCGCCGGTCACCGGACCCGAGCCTGTGCCTGACAGCAGGCGCCGCCAGCGAGCAGCCCAGCCACGGACTCAGGTGACCCCCCGATCGATGTGACGCCTGCCCGCGCGACGCACGTTGTGCGCGAGCGCGACGCCCGCACGCGCTGTGCGCGACGGTCGCCTGCGTGACGCCCGCGCGTTGTGCGCTGCGGGGAGTTGTGCGCTGCGGGGAGTTGCGCGCTGCGGGGAGTTGCGCGCTGCGGGGAGGCCGGCGAGGAAGGTCTTGGAGCGGACGGTCGCTTGGCCGGGCACAGACGGATGGGGCAGCTGCCGTCCATCGCCCCGGTGAACTGCTGCCACAGCGACGTGAGTCGCGCGCTGCGGGAGCCGCGCTGCGGGAGCCGCGCTGCGGGGAGCCCGGACCGAGCAGGTACACGAGAGGGCGGCCAGCCGCGCTACGGGGAGTCGCGCGCTACGGGGACAGGCGGCTTGCTGTTGCGAGGACGCTGGCGGGCAGGGTGAGGCGGAACGAGGTCTCGTCCAGGCGGACCTCGCCGCCGCAGAGGCTGGCGACGGCGCTCGCCACGCGCAGGTCGGTGGGCTTCTGCGGGTCGCTGGGGCGGGGGTGCGGCGCGGTCAGCTCGCCGTGGGCGACGATCTTCGCGTCGATGGCCGGCACGGGGTCCGCGCGCAGGGCGATCTCGATGTGGGCGCGGCTCGGTGCGGTTGTCGCGAGCCACAGGACGAGCTGGCCGACGAGGTGCCGGCAGACGAGGTCGTCGACCGCGACCGGGACCGTAGCGGGCGCGTCCGCGTGGATGCTCACCGCTGCCGCGACCGCCACGCGGCGGGCCAGGTCGACGGCGTCGCGCAGCACCGCGACCAGGTCGGTGGCGCCGGCGCGGTGGGTGCCCGTGGGGTCTTCGTCGACGGCGGCCAGGGGGAGGATGACGCCGTCGACGTAGCGCTGGAGGCGGACCGCGTTGCGGTCGATGGCGTCGAGGCAGGCGACGCCCTCGCGCAGGGCTTCCGCGGCGGGGGCGCCGGCGAGGTCGTCGCGCAGCAGCCGGGTGTACGCGAGGATCGACGTCAACGGGGTGTGCAGCTCGTGTCGCAGTCGCGCCGCGGGATCGTCGCCGGTGGAGAACACGCGCGTTCCTTTCGTCGTGCTCGGATGCCCGCGGGGCCCGAGACATCGACGCTAACCGGCGTCCGAGCTGCCGGCTCTCCGACAGGCGAGCAGGTCACCCGAACGGGACAGCCGTGCGAGCGGCGGCCCGCGAGGCGGCGTCCACCGAAACGCCGCGCTGGCGGACCGGCCGCGAGGCGCCGCGACGGTGGACCGGCCGGCAGCGCCGAAGATCCGTGCCGGGCAGGCCAGGCCCGTGGGGAGCAGGGGTGCGGGTGGTCAGCCGATCGGAAGCAGGTGGGAGGTCCTGCGGGCCGGGGGCTGCTGGGTCGCGCCGGGCAGCAGGTCGGGGCGCAGCGCGGCGCGCAGGGTCGTCTGGACCGTCGACGGGTCGGTGCCGGCGTCGACGATCGTGAACCGGGGAGCTTCCGGCAGTGCCCGGTACGCCTCGTCGCAGGCCGTCAGGTAGTCCAGCTCCTCGTGGTCCTTGCCCCGCGCCTCGACCCGGGCCTGGGCCACGGGCGGCGGCACCGCCAGGTAGAAGACCAGGTCGGGCTGCGGCAGGAGGCGGAAGAGCAGCCGCGCGGGCCAGAGCCTGCCCTTGCGGACGGTGATGCTGGTGTACTGGCAGTAGGTGTACCGGTCCATGACGGCCACCGTGCCGGTCAGCCGGGACACCAGGAGCGCCCTCGTGATGACCAGGCCGCGCAGCAGCGTCTCCACCAGCAGGAAGAGCCGCACGCCGAGCAGGTCTTCGGCGTCGCGGCGGCCGAGGCGCTGGGCGAGCCGGCCGAAGAAGACCCGTCCGGCGGCGTTGCGGTGGTAGCGGGCGGGGGTGCCGCTCGCGTCGAGCCAGTCGGCGAGCCACCGGGCCTGGGTGGATTTGCCGGCGCCGTCGATACCAATCAGTGCCACTGTACGGATCACCTTCCCTACGGTAAGCCGTCGCGAGTGAAGCGCCAGTGAACCGCGCGAAGCCGACCGAGCGAAGCCGACCGAGCGAAGCCGACCGATCAGAGAAGGCGGAGCAAGGATCAGGGCAGGACGACGACGCTGGTGCCGGCGGGGACCGCGTCGAGCAGGGCCTGCTGCGCGGCCGGCGGCATCCGGACGCAGCCGTTGGAGCGACGGAAGCCGAACTCGTTGCGGTACCAGGCGTGGATGCCGGTGTGCGCGTCCGCCAGGCCCTCCGCGACGGCGCCCTTGTCGTCCGGGACGGCGCCGAGGGCGAGGACGTCGAGCCCCGCGTACACCTTGCTCGGCAGCGACGAACGCCCCAGGACGAACGTGCGCCCCAGCGGCGTCGGGGTCTCGGGCGCGCCGATGGTGACGGTCCACGTCTGCTGGACGGCGCCGTCGCGGACCCAGGTGAGCGTGAACGCGCCGCGCCGCACGATGAGCTGGTCGTGCAGCGGCACCCTGTTCCAGCCGCCCTCGGGGAGCCAGCCGATGCTGCGGTTGAGCGACGGCAGCAGCACCGCGACCCAGCCGGACCGCCGGGCGACGATCGGCATGACCAGCGGCACGCCGCTGATGTCGGGGGTCAGGTAGGCGCGGGCGGTGCCGCCGGGCGCGTCGTAGGCGGCGAGCTTCGCCGTGGGGTGCGCCGCCTCGGTCAGCGGGACCGTCGAGGACTGGTCGGGGTCGGCAGGGAACCCGGTCGCGGCCTTCGTGTAGGTGATCGTGGGGATGCCGGCGGGGGCGGGCGCCGCGGAGGCGGGCGCGGCCGCCTCCGCGGACGGCGATGCGGAGGCTGGTGCCTGCGACGACGCCGAAGGGGCGGCGGACTGAGCCGGTTTCGACGGCGAGGAGCCGCAGCCGGTGAGGCAGATCGTGAGCGCGGTCAGGGCGGCGGCGCGGCGCACGAGCATCCGTCCAAGATAGCGGAGCCGTCACGGGAGGTCTGTCGGCCGGTCAGAGGAGCATCGGTCGAGCAGGTCGAGGGCGACGGGCAGGTCGTCGGCGCCGATCATGCCGAACCCCACGACGAGCCCGTCCACCGGCGCGGGCTCCAGGAAGAAGCCGGCGAGCCGCTCGACCGCCACGTCCGCGGACCGCAGCCGCGCGACGACCCGCGGCACGTCGACGTGCGGGGCGGCGAGGAGCGTCACGTGCAGGCCCGCCGACGACGGCACGAGCGTGAACCGGTCGGCGAGCACCCCGCGCGCCGCGGCGGTCACGAGGTCGTGGCGGGTGGCGTACACCCGCGTCACCGACCGCACGTGCCGCCGCAGCTGCCCGTCGTCGATGAACGAGGCGAGCGCGGCCTGCGCGGCGGGCTCGGCGTGCCAGTCGGTGAGGCGCTTCGCCGCGACGAGCGCGGGCCGCAGCGACGCGGGTGCGACCAGGAACCCGAGGCGCAGCGCGGGCAGGAGCGTCTTGGCGAACGAGCCGACGTAGACGACCCTGCCCGCCCGGTCGAGGCTCTGCAGCGGCTCCAGCACCGCGAAAGGGGGGCGGTCGGAGTAACGGAACTCGCTGTCGTAGTCGTCCTCGACGATCGCCGCGCCGTGCCGTTCGGCCCAGCCGAGCAGCGCCGACCGTCGCGGCATCGTCATCGGGACGCCGAGCGGGTACTGGTGGGAGGGTGTGACGTACACCAGCCGCGCCGACCTCGGGAGCGCGTCGACGACCAGGCCCGACCCGTCGACGGGGACGGGCACGACGCGGGCGCCGAGCGACTCGAAGGCCTCGCGCGCGGGTGGGTAGCCGGGCTCCTCGACGGCGACGACCGTGCCCGGCTCGATCAGGACCCGTCCGACGAGGTCGAGGCCCTGCTGGGCGCCGTTGGTGACGAGCACGTCCTCCGGCGACGCGCGCACCGACCGGGACAGCCCCACCGACCGCGCGATCGCGGCCCGCAGCGCGGGCAGGCCGGCCGGCTCGCCGTAGACGGGGGACGCGCTGAGCGACCGGGTCAGCAGGCGCCGCCACGTGGCGAGGGGGAACAGGGCCCCGTCCGGGTGGCCGGCCCGCAGGTCGTACCGCGCCGGAGCGACGGAAGGCCGCTCGCGGAAGGTGAAGCGCGGCGACGGGCGGAGCGCGCCGACCGGGGCGCGGCGCGACCCGGACGCCGGTGGCGGCATCGCCACGAACGTGCCCGCGCCCGCCCGCCCCTCCAGGAACCCGTCGCCGACGAGGCGGTCGTAGGCGACGGCGACCGTGTTGCGCGACACCGCGAGGTCCCGCGCCAGCTCCCGGCTCGGCGGGACCCGCTCGCCGGCCCGCAGCCGCCCGTCGAGGATCGCGTCGCGGACCTGCCGGTAGATGCGGGTCGCCTGGTCACCCCGGCCGCCGAGCGTGATGTGCAGATCCAACTTGGCCCACTCCAAGTAGGAGGATATTGGTACTTCTACCGGGCCAAACCCGGGCCTAGCGTCGATCGTATGCTCACCGTCAAGCAAGGCGCGGCCCTGTCCGTCGGCGCCGTCCTCGGCACCGGCGTGATCGCCCTGCCCGCCCTCGGCGCCCAGGTCGCCGGCCCCGCCTCGCTCGTCGCGTGGCTCGCCCTCGTCGTGCTGTCCGCGCCCCTGGCCGCCACGTTCGCCGCGCTCGGCGCCAGGTATCCGGACGCGGGTGGCGTCTCCACGTACGTCGGCGCGGCGTTCGGCCCGCGTGCCGCCGCCGTCGTCGGGTGGATCTTCTACGCCGCCGTCCCCGTCGGGTTCCTGCCCGCCGCGGGCTTCGGCGCCGCCTACGTCACCGCGGTCGTCGGCGGCGGCCACCGTACGACGCTGCTCACGGCCGGAGCCCTCATCGTCGTCGTCGCCGGTCTGAACTTCGGCGGCGTGAAGGTGTCCGGCAAGGCGCAGCTGTGGCTCGCCGGCATCCTCGCCGCGCTGCTGCTGCTCGCCGTCGGCACCGCGCTGCCGCACGCCGACCTGGCCAACCTGCGGCCCTTCGCCCCGCACGGCTGGCTCGCGATCGGGCCCGCGATGGCCGTGCTCGTCTGGGGGTTCGCCGGCTGGGAGGCGCTCACGTCGCTCGCCGCCGACTACCGCCACCCGCGCCGCGACGTGCCCCGCGCCACCTGGATCGCCGTCGCCGTCGTCGGCGTGCTCTACCTGCTCGTCGCCGCCACCAGCCAGCTGGTCCTCGGCCCGCGCGCCGGCACCGTGGCCGCGCCCCTCGCCGAGTTGCTCACCATCGGCCTCGGCCGCGACGTGAAGATCCTCACCGCGGTCGTCGCGCTGCTGCTCACCGCCGGTGCCGTCAACGCCTACTTCGCGGGCGCCGCCAAGCTCGGCGCCGCCCTCGGCCGTGACGGGGCGATGCCCGCGTGGCTCGCCAAGGGCGCGGGCGCGGGGGAGGTGCCCCGCCGGTCACTGGCCGTGGTCGCCGGGCTCGCGGGCGCGTGCCTCGCCGTCGCGGGGCCGCTGGGCGTCGGGGCGAAGCCGCTGCTGCTGGCCACGACCGCGTCGTTCGTCGTCGTGTACGTCCTGGGGACGGCGGCCGCGGTGAAGCTGCTGCCGGTCGGGAGCTGGTCCCGACGCGTCGCGGTCGTGGCGCTGCTGTGTGTGGTCGGGCTGCTCGCCCTCACCGCATGGTATGTGCTGTGGCCGGGCGCGGTGGCGATGGTCGCTCTTGGTTATTTCGCCGCCACTGTACGGCGTCAGCGCAGGTCGGGCTCGATGATGTGCATGGCGGCCTCCTCGGCCGACGCCGCGCCGCCGTCGATGCCCACGTCGGAGCCGATCTCGTCCTTCTCCTCGTCCTCGCCCCAGCCCTCGTCGGGGGCGACGAGCCGCCCGGCCCGCCGGTCGCCGACCTCGCCCGCGTCGAAGAACTCGCCGGACTCGGTCGTCGTGCCGTAGTCGTCGAGGTCGGGCCGGGCCACCGGGTCCGGCTCCTCCTGCCGCAGGCGGCGGTCCCAGGACTCGCCCCGTTGCGCCTCGGCCTGGGTGACCCCGAACGCGTTCAACCCGAGCGGCTTCTCCGGCGGCGAATACCCCTCGTCGAGGGCGTCGTCCAGGCCGCGGTCCGACAGGGTGTCCTGGGCCGACAGCTGGCCTTCCTCGTCCGGTGCCGGGTCCCAGCTCGCGGTTTCAGAGCTCATGATCACGTCTCCTCGGTCGCAGGTGGCGTGGCGCTGCCGTGTTGCATACCCGGCAGCGCCACATTCGACCCTAAATCACCGGATCGTGCCCTGCCTGCTGACCGGACTGATGAGTGGCCCGGTGGCTCCGGATCAGCTCCGCGTACCGGTGGCCGCTCGCCTTGATCGTGCGCTGCTGCGTGTCGTAGTCGACCCGGACGAGCCCGAAGCGCTTGTCGTAGCCGTACGCCCACTCGAAGTTGTCCAGCAGCGACCAGGCGAAGTAGCCGTCGACCGGCGCGCCCCGGACGACCGCGTTGCGGACCGCGTCCAGGTGCTGCTCCAGGTAGTCGACGCGCTCCTTGTCCTGGATGTCGCCGTTCGGCTCGACCGTGTCCGCCCACGCGGAGCCGTTCTCCGTCACGAGGATGCTGCGCGGCCGGTACGTCTCGGCGACCCGCACCAGGATGTCCTCCAGGCCCTTCGCGTAGACCTCCCACGGCATCGCCGTCTCGATCGAGCCCGGCACCGGGATCTGCGCGACGTTCGGCGCGTGGGAGCCCGGGTCGTCGACGATGACCTGGCGGAAGTAGTAGTTGATGCCGAGGAACTCCGTCGGCGCCGCGATCAGCTCCAGGTCGCCGTCGCGGACCGGCACCTCCACCCGGTACGTGTCGAGCATGTCCGCGGGGTAGCCGAGGCCGTGCAGCGGGTCCAGCCACCAGCGGTTGATGTGCCCGTCGGCGCGCCGCGCCGCCGCCACGTCCTCCGGCCGGTCGCTGCCGGGCTCCGTCGGGCTCAGGTTCAGCACGATCCCGACCGCCGGCGGCAGCTGCGCCGACGCGCGGATCGCCTGGTTGACCAGGCCGTGGCCGAGCAGCACGTGGTGCGACGCGCGGACCGCCCGGGTCAGGTCCCGCTCGCCCGGCGCCATCCGGCCCTCGAGATGCCCGATCCAGCAGACGCACAGCGGCTCGTTGACCGTGTTCCAGTCCGCGACCCGGTCGCCGAGCCGGCCCGCGACGACCGCCGCGTAGTCCGCGAACGCCTCCGCCGTCGCCCGCTCCGGCCAGCCGCCCCGGTCCTGCAGCGCCTGCGGCAGGTCCCAGTGGTACAGGGTCGCGAACGGCCGGATGCCCGCCTCGAGCAGCCCGTCGACGAGCCGGTCGTAGAAGTCCAGGCCGGCCTCGTTCACCGCGCCCGTCCCGGCCGGGATGACCCGCGGCCACGCCACCGAGAAGCGGTACGCCGCCAGGCCCAGCCGGCGCATCAGCGCGATGTCCTCCGGCCAGCGGTGGTAGTGGTCGCAGGCCACGTCGCCGGTGTCGCCGTTGTCGACGTTGCCCGGCGCATGGCTGAAGGTGTCCCAGATGGACGGTCCACGGCCGTCTTCGGTGACGGCGCCCTCGATCTGGTACGCCGCGGTCGCGGACCCCCAGATGAAGTTCGGTGGGAGGTTGGACAGATCCAGCACGGGACGGTTCTCCTCTTGGTGGTTGAGGACGGGGGCTGCTTGCGCGTTGCTCGGCCGCGCCGGCGGCTCGCGTGACCGTGCCGCCGGCGCGGTGCCCTACTTGACCGCGCCGGCGGTGAGGCCGGCCACGAAGTACCGTTGCAGCGCCAGGAACCCGGCGACGACCGGGACGCTGACGACCAGGGACGCGGCCATCACCTGGTTCCAGTAGACCTGGAACTGGGTGGAGTAGGCCTGCAGGCCGACGGCGAGGGTCCGGCTGTCCTGGTCCGTCATGATCGAGGCGAACAGCACCTCGCCCCACGCCGTCATGAACGCGTAGACGGTCACCGCGACGATCCCCGGCACCGCGGTCGGCAGGATGACGGTGAACAGGGTGCGCATCGACCCGGCGCCGTCGACCTGCGCCGCCTCGTCGAGGCCGCGGGGGATCGAGTCGAAGTAGCCGGCCAGCATCCAGATCGAGAACGGCAGCGAGAACGTCAGGTACGTGATGACCAGGCCCAGGCGGGTCTGGTACAGGTCGACGCCGCCGGCCGTGCCGAGGTTCACGTAGATGAGGAACAGCGGCAGCAGGAACAGGATGCCGGGGAACATCTGCGTCGACAGGACCGCGACGGAGAACACGCTCCGGCCGCGGAAGCGGTACCGGCTGATCGCGAACGCCGCGAAGACCGCGATCACCACCGAGAACACCGCCGCGACCGACGCCACGATCACGCTGTTGAGCAGGTAGTTGCCGAGCGGGACGGTGCTCCACATGTCGACGAACGCCTGGAACGTCAGCGTCGAGGGGAACCAGGTGAAGTAGTCCTGCACGTCCTGCAGCGGCTTCAACGCCGAGCTCACCATCACGTACAGCGGCGTCAGTACGAACGCGGCCAGGAAGGTCAGCACGATCCAGCGGGCGATCCGCTCGCCCCGGCCCTCACGCATGGATCCTCCTGCGGTTCGTGATCAACAGGTAGACGGCCGTGACCAGCAGCAGGAACAGCAGCAGCGCCACCGACATCGCCGAGCCCGTGCCGAAGTCCCAGGTGCTGAACGAGCTGTTGTAGATGTGGATCGAGATGAGATCCGCCTCCGGCGGCGCGGAGCCGCCGAACAGCACGTACGGGGTGTTGAAGTCGTTGAACGTCCACAGGAACAGCACCAGCAGCAGCACCTGGTTGATCGGCCGCAGCGACGGCAGCGTCACCGAGGTGATCCGCCGCCAGAACCCGGCGCCGTCGATCGCGGCCGCCTCGTACATCTCCGTCGGCACGTTCTGCAGGCCGGCGGTGATGCACAGCAGCGCGAACGGCCACGTCCGCCACACCGACACCACCAGCAGCGCCCAGAAGCTGTTCTCGCCGATGAGCCAGAACGGCCGCTCCCCGTCGACGAGCCCGAGCTGGTCGACGAGCACGTGGTTGACCAGGCCCGTGTCCCGCTGGAACAGGAACCCCCAGGTGATGACGGCGGCGTAGACCGGCAGCGCGTACGGGGTGAGGAACAGCGTGCGCAGCAGCGCCCGGCCACGGAACGGCCGCTGCAGGAACACCGCCGCCGACAGGCCGAACAGCCACGAGATCGCCACCGACAGTGTCGTGTACAGCACGGTGATGCCGAACGAGTGCAGCAGCGCCTTGCCGGTCTCGCTGTTGACGTCGAGGGTCGCGCTGTAGTTGCCGAACCCGACGAACGGCGCCGTCGACCAGTCCTGGATGTGGAACTGGGTCAGCTCCAGCAGGCTCATCCACACGCCGACGAGCATCGGCACGACGTGGATCGCGATCTCCAGGAACGCGGCCGGCAGGACCAGCATGTACGGCAGGTACTTGGACCGCAGCCGCCGCCTCCGGCGCTGCGCGGGCGTGCTCGCCCGCCGCGGCGCGGCGTTGGGGGCGGAGCCGCGGTGCTGCCGCACGTCCGGCGCGGCGTGCATGGGCCGGCGGACGGGGACGGTCGCCGACCCCCGGGCCGACCGTGGCGCGGTCATGCCTTCATCCGTTGCTCGACGGCCTTCAGCTTCGCCCGGATGGCGGCCTCGGTGATCGGTTTGTTGTTCGCCGCGTTGGCGAACTGCTCCTTCATCACCGCGCCGACGAGGGTCTCGAACTGGCTCTCCGTCGTCACCTGCGGCAGCGGCGACGCCGTCGAGGCGAGCACCTCGGCGAGGATCTTCTGCTCCGGCGCCTGGAACGCCGGGTTCGTGAGCGCGCCCTTGACCGACGGCAGCGACCCGTACACCTTGTTGAGGGCGACCTGCTCGTCGTCGCTGGTCATGAACTTCACGAACTCCATCGCGCCCTCCAGGTTCCTGCTGTGCCGGAACACCGCGATGTTGATCCCGGCGACCATGCTGTTGACCTTCCGGCCGCCGGCGGGCGGGTTCGCCGGGAACGGCACGTGCGCGATGCCGTACTCCTCGGGGCGCATGCCCTGCGCCTGGAACGCGGAGCCGGCCGCCTGCCACAGCAGCATCGCCGCCTTGCGGTTGGCGAAGTCGGACAGCGACTCGTTCTTCGCGTACTCGGCGTTGCTCGGGTTGACGATCTTGTCGACGGCCATGAGGTCGATGTACCGCTTGATCGCCTTGACGTTCTGGTCCGTGTCGAACGTCGGCTTGCCGCTCAGGTCGAACCACTCGCCGCCGTACTGCTGGCTGAACGTGAACGCATGGTGCGCGTTCTCCGACAGGTTCGCGCCCTCGATCGCCAGGCCCCACTGTTTGCCGTTGGTGAGGCGCTTGCCGACCTCGACGAGCTCCTCCCACGTCGCCGGGGGCTTGCTGATGCCCGCGTCGGCGAACATCTGCTTGTTGTAGTAGAGCGCGTACGACAGCGAGTACAGCGGGACCGCCGCCGGTGCCTTGCCCGGCGCGCCCGCCGAGGCGAGGGCCGCCGGCACGAACCGGTCCCGGCCGCCGATCCGGTCGAACGCCGCCGCGTCGAACGAGATCAGCGCGTTCGTCGCCTGCAGCGACGCCGACCACGTGTTGCCGATGTTGACCACGTCCGGGCCGCGCCCCGACGTCGCCGCCGCCAGCAGCCGGTTGAGCAGGTCCGACCACGGCACGACCTCGACCTTGACGTGGATGCCGGTCTGCTGTTCGAAGCGCTCCAGGACGGGGGCCAGGGTCTGCTTGTCGAACTCGAGGCTGCTGCCCTGGTTGCTCGCCCAGTAGGTCAGGGTCTTGGCGTCCGCCACGGGGTTGCCGCACGCGGCGAGCGAACCGGTCAGGAGGGCGGCCGCCATCAGTAACGCGAGCCTTCGTCTCGGCACGTGTCTGCCCTTTCGATGGGTGCCGACCGGCGTGCCGAAGCGACCGCAGGGGTTGGGGCTGCGGCGTGACGGTCGCACGCTCGACAGGGGGGTGAAGGTGGTGCTGGTCCCAGCCGAACGGGGTGTTGCCGCGACCAGTTGGTTTCTGTCGGGACTTAAATAATGTCGTCATTAAAGTGGTGCGTCACCTGGACGTCAAGGTCGGGAGGCGGTTCCGGCGGTCCGTGGAATCGGACAAAACGGGATTGTTTACGTCGCGATCGAAGTATGTCTTGACGCCGGTGCAACCTCGGCGTAACACTCGTGGTTCTGAGAGAGCGCTCTCTCATGTGTGGCTCCCGACATGAAAATGTCGACGACCGTCGACGCACCGCCTTGCCTCGACAGGTCACCGCCCACGGTTCCGTCCGCCCAGCTCACGGCCCCGCCACGTCCCCCGACTGACAGGCAGGATCATGAAATTTCCGCGTTTGTCGCGTTATCCCGCGGCGCATGCGCCCGCTGATGCGCCACCGCGGCGCAACGGTCTGCGCCGCTGGCTGCTCGGTGGCGCCGCCACCCTGATGCTCTCCACCGCCGTCGCCGCGATCGCGCTGCCCAACGCGAGCGCCGCACCCACCCTGCTGTCGCAGGGCAAGCCCACCACCGCCTCCTCCAGCGAGAACGCCGGCACGCCGGCGACCGCCGCCACCGACGGCAACACCGGCACCCGCTGGGCCAGCGCCTTCGCCGACCCCCAGTGGATCCAGGTCGACCTCGGCGCGCCCGCCGCCCTGTCGCAGGTCGTGCTCAACTGGGAGGCCGCGTCCGGCAAGGCGTTCCAGATCCAGATCTCCAACGACGCCGCGACCTGGACGCAGGTCTACAGCACCACCACCGGCGCCGGCGGCACCCAGACGCTGAACGTCACCGGCACCGGACGCTACGTGCGGATGTACGGCACCCAGCGCAACACCGCCTACGGCTACTCGCTGTGGGAGTTCCAGGTGTACGGCGAGTCCTCGCCGACCGGCCAGACCTGCGGCCCCACGAACCGCGCGATCACGCGCCCGGTCACCGCCTCCTCGACCGAGAACGCCGGCACGCCCGCCAGCGCCGCCGTCGACGGCGACACCGGCACCCGCTGGGCCAGCGCCGCCTCCGTCCCGCAGTGGATCACCGTCGACCTCGGCGCGTCGTACCAGCTCTGCCGGGTGGTCCTGCGCTGGGAGGCCGCGTACGCCAACGCCTTCCAGATCCAGGTCTCCAGCGACAACGCCGTCTGGACCACGATCCACTCGACCACCACCGGCACCGGCGGGGTCCAGACGATCGACGTGACCGGCACCGGCCGCTATGTTCGGGTCAACGCCACCGCCAAGGCCACGCAGTGGGGCGTCTCGCTGTGGGAGTTCGAGGTGTACGTATTGGGCGGCGCCAGCCCGTCGAGCAGCGGTCCCACGAGCAGCGGGCCGATCGAGACGCCCGACCCGAAGAACCCCAACTTCGGCCCCAACGTCTCCGTCTTCGACCCGTCGCAGCAGGCCGCCGCGCAGGCCCGGCTCAACCAGATCTTCGCCGGCCAGGAGACCAACCAGTTCGGCACCGAGCGCTACGCGGTGCTGTTCAAGCCCGGCAACCACACCGTCGACGCCAACGTCGGCTTCTACACCCAGGTCGCCGGCCTCGGGTTCTCGCCCGACGACGTCAACATCAACGGCCACGTCCGGGCCGAGGCCACCTGGTTCGGCGGCAACGCCACCCAGAACTTCTGGCGCGGCGCGGAGAACCTGTCCGTGACCCTGCCGAACACCGGCAACGGCGTGCAGGTCGAGCGCTGGGCCGTCTCGCAGGCCGTGCAGTACCGCCGCATGCACCTGCGCGGCGGCAACAACGAGATCCAGCTCTGGAACGGCGGCGACGGCTGGTCCTCCGGCGGCCTCATGGCCGACACGAAGGTCGACGGGCGCGTCGTGTCCGGCTCGCAGCAGCAGTGGTACACCCGCAACAGCGAGCTCGGCAGCTGGGCCGGTTCCGTGTGGAACATGGTCTTCCAGGGCGTGCAGGGCGCCCCGCCGCCGCACTTCCCGAACCCGTCGCACACGGTGATCAACCAGACGCCGCTGCAGCGGGAGAAGCCGTTCCTCTACATCGACGGCACCGGCACCTACCGGGTGTTCGTCCCGGCGCTGCAGAGCAACACGACCGGCACCAGCTGGTTCGGCAAGACTCCGGCGGGCTCGTCGATCTCCCTCGACCAGTTCTTCATCGTCCGCCCCGGGCACACCGCCGCGCAGATCAACGCGGCGCTCGCCGCCGGCCGGCACCTGCTCGTCACGCCCGGCGTCTACCACCTCAACGCGCCGCTGCAGGTGAACAACCCGAACACGGTCGTCCTCGGGCTCGGCCTCGCCACGTTCGTGCCGGACAACGGCGTCACCGCGATCAAGGTCGCCGACGTCGACGGCGTCAAGCTCGCCGGCCTGCTCATCGACGCCGGCACCGTCAACTCGCCGACCCTCGTCGAGCTCGGCCCGGCCGGCTCCTCGGCCTCGCACGCCGCGAACCCGACCTCGCTGCACGACGTGTACTTCCGCGTCGGCGGCGCCCACGTCGGCAAGGCCACCGTCAGCCTGCAGGTCAACAGCAACAACGTGATCGGCGACCACATGTGGATCTGGCGCGCCGACCACGGCAACGCCGGCACCTACGGCTGGAACATCAACACCGGCCAGAACGGCATGGTCGTCAACGGCAACAACGTCACGATGTACGGGTTGTTCGTCGAGCACTACCAGCAGTACCAGGTCATCTGGAACGGCAACGGCGGCCGCACGTACTTCTTCCAGAACGAGATGCCCTACGACCCGCCGAACCAGGCCGCCTGGATGAACGGCTCCACCCGGGGCTGGGCCGCCTACAAGGTCGCCGACGCCGTCACCACGCACGAGGCGTACGGGCTGGGCAGCTACTGCTACTTCAACGCCAACCCGGCCGTCGTCGGCGAACGCTCCTTCGAGGTCCCGGTCAAGGCGGGCGTCGCGCTGCGCAACATGGTCAGCGTCTCGCTCGGCGGCGTCGGCACGATCAACCACGTCATCAACAACACGGGTGGTCCGGCCAACACGGCCAACCAGATCATCTACGTGACGAGCCTCTAGCGCTTTATCCCCTGCCGAGCCGGAGGACCTACCCGCCCAGGTCCTCCGGCTCGGCGCTTGTCCACCGACCGGTTGACAGCCGGCTTCAGTCCTCCGGTCGTCCCGCGGCAGGGTGTGTACGCGTTTCGATGTCCTCATGACACCGATCGAAGTGCACGGGCTGCGCAAGGCGTACGGGGGCATCCCGGCCATCGACGGGATCTCCCTCGCCGTCGGGCCCGGGGAGATCTTCGCCCTGCTCGGGCCCAACGGCGCGGGCAAGAGCACCACCGTCGAGATCCTCGAAGGCCACCGTCGCCGCGATTCCGGTGATGTACGGGTGCTGGGCGAGGACCCGTTCTCCGCCGGCCGCCGGTGGCGGTCCCGGATCGGGATCGTGCTGCAGACCGCCACCGACGCCGCCGACCTCACGGTTCGCGAGACCGTCCGGCACTACTCGCGCTTCTACCCTGCTCCGCGCGACCCTTCGCTCGTGCTCGACCTCGTCGGGCTGTCGGACAAGGCCGGCGCCCGGGTGCGGACGCTGTCCGGCGGGCAGCGGCGCCGCGTCGACGTCGCGCTCGGCATCATCGGCAACCCGGCCCTGGTCTTCCTCGACGAGCCGACGACCGGCTTCGACCCCGAGGCGCGGCGGCAGTTCTGGGCGCTGATCCGCTCCCTCGCCGCCGACGGGACCACGGTCCTGCTCACCACCCACTACCTCGAAGAGGCCGCGGCGCTCGCCGACCGGCTGGCCATCATCGCGGGCGGGCGGATCGTGGCCGCCGGTACACCATCCACTGTGGGCGGACTGGCCCGGGCGCAGGCCACCGTCACCTGGCGCGACGGCACCGGCCTGCACGAGGTGCGCACCGACTCGCCCAACAGCGTCGTCGCCGCGCTGCCGCCCGACGCCCTCGACCTCCAGATCCGCCGCCCCAGCCTGGAAGACGTCTACCTCGACCTCATCGGAGCCCGGTCATGACCATGCCGTCCACGCTCGCCATGGGCCGCTCCCGCGGCTTCGTCGAGGTCCTCCAGCTGATCCGGCAGAAGGACGCGGTCATCTTCACGTTTGCGTTCCCGGCGCTGCTCACGATCCTGCTCGGGCTCATCTTCGACACGCCCGTCTCGCCGGGGTCCCCGACCACGCACAGCCAGGTGTTCGCCGCCGGCATGATCGCCTACGGCATCCTGTCCACCGCGTTCATCTCCATGGGCGTCGGCATCGCCGTCGACCGCGAGGACGGCACCCTCAAACGCCTGCGCGGCACGCCCGTCACCGCCGGCGCCTATTTCATCGGCAAGATCGTGCTGGTCTTCTTCGCCGCCCTCTTCGAGGTGCTGCTGCTCCTGCTGGTCGGTGTGCTGCTCTTCGACCTGCGGGTGTCCTTGAGTGTTGATCGTTGGTTGACGTTCGGCTGGCTCCTGGTTCTGTCGGTGGTCGCCTGTACTCTGCTGGGCATCGCCGCGTCGTCGCTGGCCCGCTCGGCCCGCAGCGCCCCGGCGGTGCTCAACCTGCCTGTCCTGGTCCTGCAGTTCACGTCCGGCATCTTCGTCCACATCGCCGCGCTGCCATCGGCGATGATCAACGTCTCGGCGCTGTTCCCCGTCAAGTGGATGGGGCAGGGATTTCGCTCGGTGTTCCTGCCCGACGCCCTCGCCGCGCAGGAGGTGGCAGGTTCATGGGAGCCCGGCAAGACCGCCCTGGTCCTGGGGGCGTGGTGCCTGATCGGCCTGGTTCTGAGCCTGCTGACGTTCCGCTGGTCGCGCCGGTGACGTTCGGCCTGTGGGACGCGCTGCACGTGGCGGTCGTGGGGTCGGTCGTCGGCTTCATGCTGGCCGACCCTCCCGGCTCCGTGCTCGCGTGCGTGCTGGTGGTGGCGTGCCTCGGCTGGTATCTCGTGTTCCGCCTCGTGCAGTTCGCCACGCCGCTCTTCGTGGCGGTGCTGGCGCTGCTGCACCTCACCGCGGTCTGGCTCGACCACACGGCGGCGTTCGCGCTCTTCGCATGGGCCGCGATGCTCTTCGCCGCGCTCCCGCTGCGCCCTGCCATCGCGGTCGTCGCCGTCCTCGACCTGGTCCCGGTGCCGCTGGCCTACCTGCGCGACGGCACCTTGACCCGGGTCCACGGCCTGATCCCGCTCACCGTGCTGGGCCTCGCCTTCGCGATCGTCTCCGGCACGTACATCGACCGGCTCGCCGACCAGAACGAGGAGCGGGCCGCGATGATCGCCGAGCTGTCCGCGAGCCGCGCCGAGGTCGCCCGCCTCTCCCACGAGGCCGGCGTGCTCACCGAGCGGGCCCGCCTCGCCGCCGAGATCCACGACACCCTCGCGCAGGGCTTCACGAGCATCATCACCCTCGCCCAGGCCGCGGCCGCCGACCCCGCGCAGACCGCGCGCCGCCTCGAGCAGGTGGTCGGCACCGCCCGCGACAACCTGGCCGAGGCGCGCGCCCTCGTCGCCGCCCTCAGCCCCGCCGACCTGCACACCGCGGGCCTCGTCGCCGCGGTCCGCCGCCAGCTCTCCCGCCTGGCGGCCGAGACCGGCATCCGCACCGCCTGCCACCTGCCGTCCCCCGCCGGCGCCCTCATCGACCTGCCGACCGCGCAGCAGGTGGTGCTGCTGCGCTCCCTGCAGGCGACCCGGGCCTTGCGGACGGGCTCGGCAATGGCGTGCAGCGCGTGCTCGGCGCGGGTCTCGTCGCCGGAGAAGTAGTTCCAGTACAGGTAGTACGCGATGCAGAGGCCGAGCAACGCCACGAGCAGCGCCGCCGGGTCGATGTGCATGCCGGCGAAGGCCAGGCCGATGGAGATGACCGACTCGCCGATGGCGACGATGACGACCAGCCCGTGCCGTTCCGCGAAGTGGCCCGCGTCGATCATCCAGATCCCCATGCTGCGTTGCAGGTACGGCGCGGCGACGACCAGCACGAGCGCCGCGGTCCACAGCCCGTACTGCCAAGCGCCGCCGAGGAACCCGCCTGCGAGAACGATGAGGGCGGCGGTGCCGTTGATCGGGGCCAGCCCGGCGATCGCGGTGCCGATCGAGGCGTTGTCGTCGGCCTGCAGGAACAGTGCGGAGTGGACGACGGTGACGAGGGCATACCCCACGCCGAAGGCCCAGCCGTCGCCGTCGAACGCATACGGGATGGACAGGGCGATGACCATGAAGCCGGCCATCCCGGTGAGCAGGAGTGTGCGGCGCAGCGTGCTGCTGGGCGCGACCGCGTTGGTCAGCCAGGCGTAGCCGCCGTACATCCACCAGATGATGCCGAGCATCAGCAGCACCCGGAGCGCGTAGGTCGCGTCCACATGCTTGACGAACACGTTGGCCAGCTGCATCACGGTGAAGACGAAGACAAGGTCGAAGAACAACTCGATGGTGGAGACCCGCGGTCCCCGCACCTGCGATGTCACAGCGGTCACTGTAGCGATGGGGTCCGACAATTTTTCTTGTCTTGACAGTTCGAGTTTTCGGCGGGTACGGTTCTCGCATGTTCGAAGTGGGAGTCATCGAGGAGGCCAGCGCGGCAGAGGTGGCGCTGGACCCGATCCGGGCGCGATTGCTGTCGCTGCTGGTCGAGCCGCACTCGGCGACCAGCCTCGCGGCGATCGTCGGCCTGCCCCGGCAGAAAGTGAACTACCACCTCAAGACGCTCGAAGCGCACGGGCTCGTCGAGCTGGTCGAGGAGCGACGCAAGGGCAACGTCACGGAGCGCGTGCTGCGAGCCGCGGCCGCGTCGTTCGTGATCTCGCCGACGGCGCTCTCGGCCGTGGCGCCCGACCCGGCGAAGTCGCCCGACAGGCTGTCCGCGCGATGGCTGCTCGCTGTCGCGGCCCGGCTCGTCAAGGAGGTCGGCACGCTCATCACCGGGGCGGCCCGGGCGGGCAAGCCGGTCGCCACCTTCGCGCTCGACGGCACCGTGCGGTTCGCCTCCGCGGCCGACCGGGCCGCGTTCGCCCAGGAGCTGACCGCGGCCGTCGCCGCGCTGGTGAGCCGATATCACGACGAGCACGCCGAAGGCGGCCGTGACCACAGGGTCATCGTCGCGATCCATCCGAGCCTGCGTCCGGAGGGCGGCCGTCCGATGGACGTGGCAGCCGTCGACGCCGACATCGACGTCCAGATCGAAAGCCAGCACCGCTCACAGACCGAGGAGTCCTGACATGTCGCACGAATTCGAGCTCACCCACGACATCGCCATCGCGGCCACGCCCGAGCAGGTCTGGGACGCGATCGCCACCGGCCCCGGCATCGACTCCTGGTTCATGGGCAGGACCGAGGTCGAGCCGCGCGTCGGCGGCCGCGGGACGCTCACGATGCCCGGGTTCACCGCCGAGTCGACGGTGACCGCGTGGGAGCCTCCGCACCGCTTCGCGTACAAGGGCGCGCCCGCCGAAGACGGCGCGTTCATGGCGTTCGAGTATCTCGTCGAGGGCCGCGACGGCGGGAGCACCGCACTGCGGCTGGTGCACAGCGGCATCATGACCGGCGACTGGGAGGAGCAGTATGACGCGCTGCGCAAGGGCAACCCGCTCTACCTGCGCACGCTCGAGCAGTACCTGGTGCACTTCCCGGGCCGTGCCGCCGTGCCGGTCACCGCGTTCGGACCGCAGCAGTCCGACCAGGAGCAGGCGTGGGCCGGCATCGTCGGCGCCGTCGGTCTGACCGGGCCGGTCAGCGAGGGCGACAAGGCGCAGTTCACCGTCGGCGGGCGGGACATCGTCGGCGTGGTCGACGTGGCCCTGGAGCCCGGGTTCCTGGGCGTGCGCACCGACGACGCGCTGCTGCGGTTCGTGGGCGGCGGCGGAATGATCCTCACCGGCCACCACATCTTCGCCGACATCGACCAGGCGACCGCCGAGGGCACCTGGTCCGAGTGGCTCGCAGCCGTCTACGCCTGATCGCACGTGGAGGGCCGGCGACGTGCCGGCTCTCCACTCTCGCAAGGAGCACGCCGTGAACACCGTTGAGTATTCGATCACCCGCAGGCTCCCCGCAGAGCCGAAACGTGTGTACATGGCGTGGACGACGCCGGCCGGTTTCAGCCAGTGGTTCGGGCCGCGGGAGTTCACCACGCCCGAGGACCGCATCGTCATGCAGACCCGGCCGGGTGGCGCGTGGCAGGTCGTCATGCTCGACGACGCCGGCAACGAGTATCCGCTCGGCGGCTTCTACCGTGAGCTCGACGCACCCGCCCGGCTCGTCATGACGACCGGCGACCCCGACAACACGACCGGCGACGTCGCTTCGACCGTCAGCGTGATGTTCAAGCCGACCGGCGACGGCTGCACCGAGATGACGATGCGCCAGCAGGGTGTGAACACGGACGCCGAGCACGCCGCAGGCGCCGCGGCGGGCTGGCGTCACTTCTTCGACCGGCTGGCGGAGCACCTTGCCGAGCATTGAAACCGCGGCGGGGTGGGGACCCGGCGGCCACGGTCGAGGTCGGCGTCGGCGTCGGAGTCGGAGTTGAGGTCGGGGTGGGAGTCGAGGTCGGAGTTGAGGTCGGGGTGGGAGTTGAGGTCGGGGTGGGAGTCGAGGTCGGAGTCGAGGTCGGGGTGGGAGTCGAAGTCGGAGTTGAGGTCGGGGTGGGAGTTGAGGTCGGGGTGGGAGTCGAGGTCGGAGTTGAGGTCGGGGTGGGAGTCGAAGTCGGAGTCGGCGAGCTTTGCCCCGGCCCCGGCCGCAGTGGTGTGTTCCGGCAGTCGGGCGCACTGCTTCCGAGTTCCACAGAAGCGGGTGTCGCTGCTGGATGGTCTCGTGCACCACGTGACGGGGCCTGGCTGCGACGGGCCTGCTTGTGGCTGAGCGACGGACCAGCGGTGTCTCGGTGACGTTGAGCCGGCTGGTTCTGCTCTCGGCCGGTCCCGTCGGAGGGGCGAGTCGCGCCATGCGAGGCGGTTCCTACGGCGTCGTTTTGTGCGGCCCAGGCCCCAGGCCTGGGCCCGGGGTCCTCAGGTGCGTCGCGTGCGCTGCGGGGCGGTCGTGCGCTGAAGGCGGGGAGTTGACCGCTGGGTTGGCGCGCTCGCTGCGGGACGAGTCGTGCGCTGGATGGGGGAGTGGCCGGGTCCCGGGACAGGGGCGCGAGCAGCCGCACCCGGTCTCGGGCGCCGAGGACCTCACCGGGCTCGCCGCCAGGGGCGGCGGCTGAGGGGCGACTGTTCAGCCGACGGGATGGAACCAGCGAGGGGGTCCCCGGAGCGGTGGGGGAGGCGGCACAATGCTGACGTGACGTTGCCCATCCCTTACAGCGGCGGTGGCGGGAGTGTGCCCGCGTACAACGGGCCGGAAGTACAGATCGGGGATGTGCGGGTCGACGGCAGGGCGATCTACACGCCGGTCGGGGTGTGGCCGATCCAGGGCAGCCGGTGGATGGTGATCTCGCAGCCGATGCCGGTCGTCACGACGGCGGGGTGGGGGATCGCGCTGGGGGTGACGTTCACGGTGCTGGGGGTGGTGTTCGCGCCGTTCACGTGTGGGTTGAGCCTGTTCCTGCTGTTCGGGCTGTTCTTCCTGACGGCGAAGACGCACACGATGTCGGGGCCGATGATCGTGTCGGTGCAGGCGGGGCAGTACCACTACATGGCGCGGGAGGTCGTGTACTCGCCGCAGCACGCGGCGGAGGCGCTGCAACGGGTGAACTTCGCGCAGGCGCTCGCCTCGCGGTACTGAACCGCCCCACGCGAGACGGCGTCGGCCCGCGCGGCTCTCCAGCCGTCGTGGGCAAGAAAGACGCGTTTATGAGGGCGCCGGGTCCTCGGCGTGGTCGTCGTAGCCGGCGAGCAGCTGGGTCCTCGTGCCGACCAGGTGGGGCTCCAGGTCGCCGACGCGGGCGAGCCTGATCTCGGCCGGGGCGAGGTTGGAGACGCGCAGCAGCAGGCCGGGCACCTCGTCGAGGACCGCGAGCCAGCCCCGCTGCCCGGCGGTGACCTGCTGGTCGGGCCAGCGCTGGAAGGGTTTCGGCACGCCGTCCACGGTGATGCCCACGCGGTGCGGGGCGGGGGTCGACGCGGCGCGGAGGTTGCGCTCGTACGTCTTTCGGTCCTCGGGGGGCTGGGGCATGACGGCGGCGACGCGCATGTCGATGAGCAGCGGCAGCGGCGGGCCGGCGGTGGTCACGACCTCGACCCAGCCACCGCCCGCGGCCGGGTCGCCGAAGGTCAGGCCGGCGTGCACGAGCCGGTCCTCGTCCCAGGTCCAGGCGCCGATGCGGCACGGGCCGCTCCAGCCCGCCATCCCGTACAACGGCAGCGCGGCGGCGCTCGCACGGATCCGGTTCGCCCGCTGGTCGATCAGCGCTGTGAACTCGATGCGGTTCAGCCGCCCCCCGTATCGCATGGGATCGATCGTGCAACATGACCCGGCGTCTGTGAGGCCCCTTGCCCCCCTCGCGGGGACCCCTGCTGTTTGCATCCCACTCGCGAAGAACGCACCCCAAGGGCGCGAAAGCGACCGGTATCAGCGGGACTCGGGGTCGTCGCCCCTGGCCGCGCGGCCGCCGTCGACCGGGACGACCGCGCCGGAGATGAACGACGCGGCAGGTGAGAGCAGGAACGCGACCGCCTCGGCGGCCTCGGCCGCGTCGCCGGCGCGGCCGATCGGGTGCAGGTGGGCGAGCTGGTCCACGATGCGGGCGGCCTCGTCCGGTGGGCGGGCGGACAGGAAGGCCGCCGACCGTTCGGTCCCGATCGACCCGAGGGCGACGGCGTTGACCCGGATGCCGTGCGGGCCGTGGTCGACGGCGAGGGCGCGGGTCAGGCCCTCGATCGCGGCCTTGGCGGTGGTGTACGGCAGGGCGCCGCGCACGGCCCGCTGCGCCTGGTGCGAGGAGACGTTGACGATCGCGCCCCCGTGGCCCGCCGCGCGGAAGCGCCGCACGGCGGTGGCGCTGCCCGTCACGGCGGGTGCGAGGTTCGCCATGATCAGGGCGAGCACCTCGCCGGCCGGTACGGCATCCACCCAGGCGTCGCGGAAGACCGCGGCGTTGTTGACCCAGCCCGCGAGCGGGCCCCGCGCCTCGGCGAGGTCGGCGGCGCGCTCGGTGACGTCCTCGTCCCCGGCGTCACCGGTGACCCCCTCGACCCGCCCGCCCGGCGTGATCCAGGTCAGGGCATCCGCGTCGCGCTCCAGCACGACGACGGTCGTGCCGGGGTCGCGGAGCAGCCGCTCGGCGACGGCGCGGCCGACACCGCGGCCGCCGCCCGTCACGACGTAGGACCGCACCGGCGTCAGCGGACTTCTTCGATTTTGGCGCTGGCGACGTCGAAGATGAAGCCGCGCACGTCCTCGCGGTGCGGCAGCCAGGCGCACTGGCGGACCGTCTCGATCGAGGAGCGCATCGTCTCGTGCAGATCGGTGAAGCCGGGCACGTCCCAGCCCGGCGCCCGGCCCGTCTCGGCGGTGAGCGTCGCGCGGAACTCGTCGTCGTCGAAGTCCTGCATGCCGCACTCGGTGTGGTGGATCAGCACGACCTCGCGGGTGCCGAGCCGGCGCTGGCTGATCGCGAGCGAGCGCAGCACCTCCTCCGTCGGCAGGCCGCCGGCGTTGCGGATCAGGTGCGCGTCCCCGATCTCCAGGCCCAGCGCACCGAAGAGGTCCAGGCGCGAGTCCATGCAGGTGATGACGGTCAGCCGCAGCTTCGGACGCACCGGCCGGGGGCCGGGGAACGTGATCGCGTACTGCTCGTTGGCGTGGATGAGGTGGTCGATCGCCGACATTCCGCCAGTCAAACAGATCGGTCACTCATTCGGATGACGTCTGCGTCACACGAGGCCAATCTCACCTGTGAACCCCGACCTCTAGTCTGCTCGGGTGAGTGAACCCAACAGCGCAGCAAGCTGGGACGTGGTTGTCGTGGGCGGCGGGCCCGCCGGGCTGTCGGCGGCGCACGCGGCGGCGACCGCCGGCGCCCGGACGCTCGTCCTGGAGAAGGCGGTGCACCCCCGGTACAAGACCTGCGGTGGCGGGCTGATCGGCTTCACCGTCCAGTCGGTCGAGGACCGCATCGACATCCCCGCCGACGACCACATCACGCGGGTCGAGTTCACCCACGACGGGCGGCGCGCGTTCGCCCGGTCCGCGCGGCGCGGCCCGCTGCTGCAGATGGTCCGCCGGCCCAGGTTCGACGACGCGCTGCGGCTCGCCGCGGAGAAGGCCGGCGCGGTTGTGCGGCAGTCGGCGACGGCCCGGTCCCTGGAACAGACCGGCGACGCGGTCGTGGTCCGGCTCGCCGACGGCTCGACCGTCACCGGCCGCACCGCCATCGGCGCTGACGGGTCGTCGGGGATCACGGCGCGGCACGCCGGCGTCGAGTACGGCCAGGTCGACCTCGGCCTGGAGGTGGAGCTGCCCGTCGGCGCCGACGTCGCCGCGAAGTGGAAGGGGCGGCTGCTGATCGACTGGGGTCCGCTGCCCGGCTCCTACGCGTGGGTGTTCCCGAAGGACGACCTGCTCACCGTCGGCGTGATCGCGTCCCGCGGGCAGGGCGAGCGGACCAAGCGGTACCTGCGCGACTTCGTGACCCGGCTCGGCCTCGACGGCATCGAGCCCGTGCACGACTCCGGCCACCTGACCCGCTGCCGCACCGCCACGTCCCCGCTGCGCACCGGCCGCGTCCTCGTCGCCGGCGACGCGGCCGGTCTGCTCGAGCCGTGGACCCGCGAAGGGATCAGCTTCGCCGTGCGCTCCGGCGCCCTGGCCGGCGCGGCCGCGGCCGCCGGTGACCTCGACGCCTACGTCACCGCCGTCGAGCAGCGGCTCGCCCCGGCGATGACGGCCGGGCGGCGGCTGCTGGACACGTTCAGCCGCCGGCCCGGGCTCTTCCACGCGATGCTGCGCACCCCGCCGGGGTGGCGGATGTTCGAGCGGTTCTGCCTCGGGGAGATGTCGTTCGAACGTACCGTCGAGCGCCTGCCCGTCAGAACGGCGCTGAAGCTGCTCCAATGAGGGCATGAGGTTTCGCGCGACGCTGGTCCTCGGCGGGAGGACCGCCACGGGCATGACGGTCCCCGCCGAGGTCGTCGAGTCGTTCGGGCAGGGCAGGAAGCCCCAGGTGCTCGTCACGATCAACGGCTACACGTACCGCAGCACCGTCGCCGTCCGCGACGGGCAGTTCATGGTGCCCGTCTCCGCCGAGGTCCGCGCCGGGGCGGGCGTCGAGGCCGGCGACGAGATCGACGTCGACCTGGAGCCGGACACCGCGCCCCGCACCGTCGTGGTGCCGGCCGATCTCGCCGCCGCCCTGGCCGGGGATCCGACCGCGAAGGCGAGGTTCGAGGCACTTTCGTACAGTGGCCAACGCCAGCACGTGCTCGCCCTCGACGGCGCGAAGACGGACGCGACCCGGCAGCGCCGGCTGGAGAAGATTCTCGCGGCGCTGGTCAGCCCATCAGACGGTTGAGCTCCGAGTATTCGATGGCGCCGTCGAGGCTGGTGTACGTGCCGGTGGTGAACGCCTCCTCGGCGGCGCGACGGGCGACGGCGTACGCCGCCTCCGCCACCCACGAGCCGAGGCTGACCCGCGCCACGCCCAGCTTGCCGAGCTCCGCGACCGTCGGCGCGCCCGGCCCGACCAGGATGTTCAGCGGCGCCGGGATCGCGGCGGCGAGCCTGCCGATGGTGTCGGTGTCCACCACGCCCGGCACGAAGATCCCGCTCGCGCCGGCGTCGAGATAGGCGCGTGCCCGTTCGATCGTCTGCTCGAGGTCGTCGGTGCCGCGGAGGTACGTGTCGATGCGGGCGTTGATGTAGACGTCGGGTGCGGCGGCCCGGGCGGCGGCGATCCGCGCCACCTGGCCGGCCACCTCACGCAGGCCGGGCCGCTCCCCGCGGACGGTGTCCTCCAGGTTCACGCCGACCGCGCCGGCGTCCGCGACCCCGCGCAGCGTCTCCGCCACCTCGTCCGGGGTGGCGCCGAAGCCCGACTCGACGTCCGCGGTCACCGGCACGTCCACCGCGGCGACGACCCGGCGCAGGTGCGCGAGCATCGCGTCGCGGGTCAGCGCGTCACCGTCGGGCACGCCGAGCGTCCAGGCGACCCCGGCGGACGTGGTCGCCACCGCCCGGGCACCGGCGGCGGCGACGACCCGCGCCGAGGCGGCGTCCCAGGCGTTGACGAGCACGAGCGGGTCGGCGGGGTCGTGCAGGGAGCGGAACAGCGCTGCGTTGGTCATGCCCGCCATCCTGCCCGGCCCCGCACCCGGCCCGCACACCCGCCGGGCGGGCCGGACGCCGGCCCGCACACCCGCCGGGCGGGCCGGACGCCGGCTCGCACAGCCGCCAGACGGGCCGGACGCAGAACGCCGGCCCGCGGAAGGTCCGCGGGCCGGCGCCGGAGAACAGCGACAGCAGAGAAGATCAGCCGGCGGCGATCGACGGCGGGGTGTCGGTGTCGATGACGGTGGCCTCGCTGAAGGCGGAGTCGAGCTGCGCCCGGATCGCGTCGAGCTGGTGGAACTCGCTGGAGGACGCCGACTCGGAGCCCTCGGCGGCGAAGACGTGGTCCGTCTCGGCGGCGGAGTGGTCGTAGGAGGTGAAGTCCGACTCCTGGTACGTCGCGCCGCTCGCGTCGGTGTACGACACCTGGTGGCCCTGGTCGAACGAGGTCGACTCGGCCGACGCGTGGTCCTGCTCGTAGACGCCGAACTGCGAGTCGTAGTTGTTCTGGCTCGCGTCGACCTGGTGCAGCTGGTCCAGCGACTCGTGGTTCTCGCCCGCCTCGACGTGGCCGTATTCCGCGCCGGTGTCGCCGCCGTCGTACTCGCTCATGGTGGGTCCTCTCGGTATTGCGATGGGGGTGTTTGCGATTCGGTGTTCGGTGTCGCAGATGACGCTAAGGCGCCGTCGGGGGCGTCGAATCCTGGAAACGTGCCAGCCGTTCAACTGCCGTGGAACCGAGCGTATACCGTGCTCAGCGGCCTGGACTATCCTTCAAACGACAGTTGCGGGCCTGCCGGACACCCGACAGGACGCGCCCGCCATACTGCGTGCCGTGCGCAAACACTGCTGCGACGGAATGCGGGCCCAACTGGCGCTGGCCGAGTCCGAGGCCGGCGAGGACGACCCGGATGTGGTCGTCGTCCATGACGCGAGGTTCGACGAATACGGGCTGCCCGTCCGCGACGGCGGCACGTCGATGGTCGTGATCGGGTACTGCCCGTGGTGCGGCGGGCGGCTGCCGGAATCGCGGCGGGACGCGTGGTTCGACGCGGTCGAGGTGCGCGGCCTCGACCCGTGGGAGGACGAGCTGCCCGAGGAGTTCCGCGACGACTCCTGGTGGACGGGCGGGGAAGCGACGGGGACCGACCGGGAGTTCGTCGAGCCCGAGAAGGTGATCAGCCCCGCCTAGTACGAGGGGCGGACCAGCTCGACGACCGGGATCCTGCGGTCGACGCCGTTCTGGTGGTCGGTGAAGAACGGATACCGCTCGCAGATCCTGGTCCACAGCACGGGCCGGTCCTCGTCGGCGACGGGGCGGGCGGTGGCGGCGTACTCCTCGCCTTCCGCCTCGACGGTGACGGCCGGCTCGGCGACCAGGTTGCGGAACCAGTCCGGGTCGTTGACGGCGCCCGCGTTGGAGGCGATGACGTACATCTTGTCGTCGATCCGGATGAACATCATCGGGCTGGTGTGCGGCGCGCCGGACCTGCGGCCCGAGGTGGTGAGCAGCAGCAGCGGCCGGTCACCCAGCCGCCGCCCTGAGGCCCGGAACTCGGCGATGAGCTCGCGGTTGTACGCACGCTGGTCGACGGGCAGCTCGGTCATGCGACCAGCCTAAGCGGTGCCCGGCGGCGGCGCCCGCCAACCGCGGCCGACGCCGCGACGGTGCCGCGACGGTGCCGCGCCGTGGCGCCCGGCAACCGCGGCCGCCGTGGCGCCCGCCGACCAAGGCGGGCGCCGGGGTCACGCGGGCTCCAGCAGCTTCGACTTCTGCACGATCGGCACCGACAGCGTCTTGTAGCCGACCTCCTCGAACAGGATCACGACCCGGTCCTGCTCGTAGGCCATCACGGTGCCGGTGCCCCACGCGGTGTGCCGGACCTCGCTGGAGACGGGGAACGGCCGGCCGGAGTCGACGACCGTGACCTCGTCCGCCGCCACCGCCACGGCGGGGCGCCGGAACAGCCGCCGGTACCACGGCACGCGCGGCACCACGGGATCCACGACGACGGTGCCGTTGGCGCAGTTGTCGCAGTGCCCGCAGGCGCGCTCGGCCTGCTCGCCGAAGTACGCGAGCAGCGCGTTGCCGCGGCAGTTGGCGCTCTCCGCGTACTGGCGCATCATGTCGATCCGGGACCGCCGCAGCGTCTGGTGGCGTTCGAACTGCGCGAGCGCGAGCCGCGACGCCTCCGCCGGCGTGGGCGCGTAGCGGGGCGTGCCGAGCTTGTTGCCGGGCAGGACCTCGACCGCGCCGACCTGCTCGAGCAGGCTCAGCAGCGACGTCACCTTGCGCGCCGGCAGGCCGCTGCGGGTGGCGAGCGCGGTCCGGCTCACCGACCCTTCCCGCAGGGCGGCGGCGAGCTGGGTGAGCTCGTGGCCGTCGGGCGCGCCGGAGGCGAAGAACCGTTGCAGCGACACGTCCTCGGGCCGGAAGAACAGCACCGTGCGCGACGCCGCGCCGTCCCGGCCGGCGCGGCCGATCTCCTGCAGGTAGCTGTCGGGGGAGTCGGGCAGCGCCACGTGGTGCACCCAGCGGATGTTGGGCTTGTCGACGCCCATCCCGAAGGCGCTGGTCGCGACCATGACCGGGATCTTGTCGGCCATGAAGTCGGTGTACCGGCGGTTGCGTTCGCCGGCGGCGAGCCCGGCGTGGAACGCGACCGCCTCGACGCCGTGCTCGGTGAGCCGGGTCGCGTACTGCTCGGCGATCGCCCGCGTCGGCGCGTACACGATCCCGGGGTGCGGCTCCTTGCGGACCTGCGCGAGGAGCCGCTGCCAGCGCTGCTCGTCGCTGGTGCAGTGCACCGCCGACAGCTCCAGGTTGGCCCGGTCGAGGCCGGCGACGTGCGTGAACGGGTCCTGCAGCCCGAGCGTCTCGGTGATGTCCGCCCGTACGGGTGGCGACGCGGTCGCGGTCAGCGCCACGATCACCGGGCGGTGCCGCCCGTCGCCGAGCTCCCGGATGAGGTGGCCGAGCTGCAGGTAGTCGGGGCGGAAGTCGTAGCCCCACGCGGAGACGCAGTGCGCCTCGTCGACGGCGACCAGGCTCGGCCGCAGCGCCTTGACCTCCGCCAGGCGCGCCGGGTTGCCGAGCTGCTCCGGCGTGATGAACAGGAACCTGGCCGTCCCGGCCCGCAGCGCCTCGAGCGCGGCCTGCTGCTGGTTGGGCGTCTCGGCCGAGCTGATCCTGACCGCCTGCCCGGCGACCCGGCGGTTCAGTCCGGCGATCTGGTCCTGCTGCAACGCGAGGAGTGGTGAGATGACGACAGTGGGCCCGGGCAGCAGCATCGCCGGAACCTGGTAGATAGCTGATTTTCCGCCACCAGTGGGTAACACCACGAGCGCGTCCCGCCGCTTGAGCAGGGCGCGCATCGGCGGAAGCTGTCCTGCGCGCAACTGGTCCCAGCCGAAGTGCTGGCGGGCGGCGCGGCGTAGGCGGGGTGCGAGCGGCACAAGATTCATCGCGGGCGACTGTACCGGTGTTCGAATGCATCGGCGCGCTGAGCGAGTTGTCGCGACACGCCGAATCTGAGCACTCTCACCGTCTCGCAACCAAAAGGCACCCGAAAGTGACGGTGTCAGCACCCTTCGTAGTCGAAAGTTCTTCGTGTCAGCAGGTGGACCGCCTGCACGGGGTTCACCACAGACACGAGGGGGAACCGATGACAGCGACCCTTGAGGGTGCCACGCTCAAGGTCCAGTTGGAAGGCCGCGAGCTCGAGGACCTGATCCGCGAGCACCTGCCACTCGTCGGGCATCTGGTGCGCCAGACGCTCGGACGCCTACCCGCCCACGTCAGCCGCGAGGACCTCGTCTCCGCGGGCATGGCGGCCCTGGCCGGCGCCGCGAAGGCGTTCGACCCGAGCAGGGGCATCCCGTTCGGCAGCTTCGCCACGACCCGAATCCGCGGCGCGATCCTCGACGAGCTGCGCGGACTGGACTGGGCGAGCCGATCCGTGCGGGCCAGGGCCAGGCAGGCGGACGCGATGCAACAGGAGCTGACCGCGGCGCTCGGACGCACCCCGACCAACCACGAGCTGGCGGAGGCGCTCGGCGTCAGCGTCGACGAGCTCCAGGCGATCGACGACGACGTGCAGCGGGCGGCGGTGCTGTCGCTGCAGGGCTTCGCGGCCGGCAGCGCCGAGGACATGGTGCCGGAGCGGGCCGCCGGCCCGGAGGACCTGATCCTGCACCGCGAGCGGATCGGCTACCTGCACAACGCCGTCGAGGCGCTGCCGGAGCGGCTCGGGAAGGTCGTGAAGGGGTACTTCTTCCAGGAGCGGCCCATGATGGAGATCGCCCACGACCTGGGCGTCACCGAGTCGCGGGTGTCGCAGCTGCGCGCCGAGGCGCTCATGCTGCTGCGCGACGGCCTCAACACGCACCTCGACCCGGATCTGGTCTCGATCAGCGACAAACCGACGGGCTGCGTCGCCCGCCGCCGCGAGGCGTACCACGACAAGATCGCCAATGCCGGCAACCTCAACAGCCGGCTGGCCCAGACCAACCACCACGGCATGCCGTTCGTCCAGTCGGGCCGGCACGCGTAAGGACGGCTGTACCCTCGGGCGGTGCTGATCCTGCTGCCACCGTCCGAGGGCAAGGCCGCCGCCCCGCGGCGCGGCGCGGCCCTGGATCTCGACCGGCTGTCGCTGCCCGCGCTGTCCGACGCCCGCACCACCGTGGTCGACGACCTGGTGAAGCTCAGCGGCGACCCGGCGCTCGCCCTCACCACGCTCGGGCTGACCCCGGGCCTGGCCGACGAGGCCGCCCGCAACGAGGCGCTGCGCACCGCGCCGACCCTCCCGGCCGCCGCGCTGTACACCGGCGTCCTCTACGACGCGCTCGGCCTCGCGTCGCTGACCGGGCCCGCGCTGGCCCGGGCCCGCAAGCAGCTGCTCATCTTCTCCGGGCTGTGGGGCGCGGTCCGCCCGGCCGACCGGATCCCGTCGTACCGCTGCTCGATCGGCGTCCGCCTGCCGACCGCCGGGCCCCTCGCCGCCCACTGGCGCACGGCGCTGCCCCCGGTCCTCGACGAGCTCGCCGGCGACGCCCTCGTGCTGGACCTGCGCTCCTCCGCGTACGCCTCGACGTGGACCCCGCACAACGGCGTCACGGTCCGCGTCCTGCACGGCGGCAAGGTCGTCAGCCACTTCAACAAGGCCACCAAGGGCCGGATCGTCCGCGCGCTGGTGCTGGCGGGCGCCCGGCCGCGCACCCCGGCCGCCCTCGCGACGGCGCTACGGGAGCTCGGGTACACCGTCGACGCCCGCACCCCGCGCGAGCTGGACGTCACGGTCGAAGCGCTGTGAGGTCGGGCTCGCCGTACCGGGCGACCATCGCGTCGAAGCACACCACCTTGTCCACGCCGAACCGCGCGACGTCACGCCGGTAGCCGTCGGCGGTCACGAACCTCGGCGGGCTGCTCTTCGTGTGGAACTTGTCCGCGTACATGACGAGCCGCTCCTCCTCGCTCACCGCGACGTAGTCGCCGGGCGGGATCGGCAGCGCCTGCCGGGCCACGTCGGCGCGGGTGATCCCGACCCCCGTGTGGCACGAGCAGAACCGGCACAGGGCCTCCGGCAGCCCCTCCTCGCGCAGCAGCTCGTGCCCGAGGACGCCGTGCCTGATGTACGGGTCGCCGCGCAGCCGGTAGACGCCGATGTCGTGCGCCAGACAACCGGCCTTGACCAGGGCGGGGTCCACGCCGGCCGTCCTCGGCAGCAGCTGCTCGGCGATGCGCCACACGGTCACGCAGTGCGCCCACACCAGGTCGAACGTGTCCCGGTCCGGCGCGTGCCGCTCGTGCAGCGCGCGGATCTCATCCTCGGAAGGCACCCACATACCGCCTGATGCCGCCATCCCGGTCACCCTCCGTTGTTGTCCGACCGCAGTACGGTCGATGACATGTACCCGTCGCCGTCGTTCCGGGCGTCCGACGCCGACCGTGAGGCCGTCGTGGCGCACCTGGGCACCTGCCTGTCCGAGGGCCGGCTCAGCCTGTCCGAGTTCGACGCGCTCACGCGCCACACGTACGCCGCCCGCACCTGGGGCGAGCTGCTGCGGATCGTCCGCGACCTGCCCCCGCTGCCGGCGCCTGCCCAGCCGAAGGCCGACCCGCAGCCGGTGGCGCCGGTGCTCGCCCTCGTCTTCGGCATCTTCTCGCTTCCCGCGGCCGCCTGCGGCCCGGTCGGTGTGATCGCCGGGATCGTCGCCGTCGTGCTCGGCGTCGTCGCCCTGCTCGGTGCCGGCGGCGCGGGCAACCGGCGCGGCCTCGCCATCGCCGGCGTCCTCTGCGGCACCTTCGGCATCCTGTTCTCCATCGCCATGGTCATCCTGTACGCCACGGTCGACTGACGGCGCCGGCTACGGGTCGGGGGTCGTCCAGCGTACGACGGCCTCGGTGCGGCTGCGGACGTGCAGCTTGGCGAAGACGTGGTTCAGGTGGTTCTTCACGGTCTTCTCGGTGAGCAGCAGCTGCCGGGCGATCGCCGCGTTGGACAGGCCCCGGCACAGCAGGCCCATCACGTCCTCCTCGCGGTCGGTGAGCCCGAACCGGGACCGGCCGTCGCGGCGCCGGTGCTGGTCGCGGCCCACCGAGGCGACCACGGACGCGGCCACCGACGCCGCCACCGGGGACAGCCAGCCGCGCCCCCGGGCGACCTCGTGCACGGCGCGCAGCAGCTCCGCGGGGCTGAACTCGCCGTGCACGAGGTAGCCGCGGGCGCCCTGGTGCAGCATCCCGCGGATCAGGTCGGGGTGGTCGTCGCTGGTCAGCACCAGCACGGCGGAGTGCTGGGCGAGGACGCCGATCACCGACAGCCCGTCGGCGACCGGCATCCGGTGGTCGAGCAGGGTGACGGCGGGGCGCAGCCGGCGGGCCGCGGCCAGCGCCTCGCGGCCGTTGGCGGCCTCACCGAGGACGCGCAGGCCGTCGTCGCCGTCGAGGATGCCGCGGACGGCGGCGCGCACGATCGGGTTGTCGTCGACGACCAGAATCCCGACCGGGACCCCGACGGGAAATGTCATGCGGCACCCAGCGGTACATGGACGGCGACGACGCTGCCGCGGCCCGGGGCGGAGTCGAGGTGCAGGCGGCCGCCCGCCATCCGGGCCCGCTCCGCCATGCCGACGATGCCGAAGTGGCTCGCGGACTGCAGCCGGGACAGGTCGTCGGGGACGGTGAACCCGACCCCGTCGTCGCTGATCTCCAGCAGCGCGCCCCGCCGGACCGGCGCCAGGCGGACGACGACGTGCCGCGCGGACGCGTGCCGGGCTACGTTGGCGAGGGCCTCCCGCAGGATCCGGATCAGCTCGTACGCCACCATGATCGGCGGCTGGACGGAGCCGAGCTCGGTCCGCACCGGGATGCCGGACGTGGCGCTCCACGCGGCGCACACCTCCGCCACGCTCGTGGTGAGATCCTGGTCGGGCACGTCGAAGCGCATCTCCCGCAGCAGCTCGCGGGCCTGCCGGGCGGCCGCGGTCGCGCCCGCGGCGACGGTGGTGGCGAGGTGCTCGGCGAGCGCCGGCTGCCGGCGCAGCGACGACGGCAGCGCCAGCGCCGCCAGGGACACCCCGCGCAGCGTCTTGGCCACCGAGTCGTGCAGCTCGCGGGCGAGCCGGGCCCGCTCCGACGCGGCCGCCGAGCGCTGCGCGGCCACCAGGAGGCTGGTCGACAGCTCCAGGTGGCGGGCCAGGGCGTTGGTCGCGACGACCGCGCCGAGCCCGGCAAGGGCGCCGGCCATCGGGAACGCGACGACGAACGCGGCGATCTCCGCCGGCGGGTCGCTGCGGCGTAGCACCTCGGCGGTGACCGCGAAGCTGAGCGCGGCGTGGCCGACCCACACCGGCAGCGCCCGCATGCCGAGCACGACCCCGGCGAGCCCGCCGGCGCCGGCGGCGTAACAGAAGTACGCGATGCCGCCGCGGCTCACCGCCAGGACCGTGAACACCAGGGCGAGGTCGGCGGCGACGACCACGACCGGCCGGGCGACCAGCCCCGGCCACCGGGCCAGGACGCCGAGCTGGGCGGCGGTGGCGACGGCGACGAGCGTGAGGACCGCGATCACCGGGCCCGGGTCGTCGACGAGCAGCAGTCCGGCGGCGGCCGCGCTCATCGTCGCCGCGGCCCGCGCGATGAGCACCGCCCGGGTCAACGCCGCAGCGGCGATCTCCCGGCCCGCCGATTGCATCACTGGACACCCGCCTGTGCTGGAAGCGATCGCGACAGCGAACGCTACCCGCCGTGCCGCGGCCGCCGAACCCCCGGCAAGGCGCCTAAGCCGGATTTCAGCCCATGTTGATCAGCCGATAAGTCAGGTGATCGTCACGACGTCGATGTCCGGCGCGGGCGTGTCGTCGTTGAAGAGCGTCAGCCGCAGCTCCCCGGCCGGCAGGTCGGCGGTGAACTGGAACGACCGCGGGACCGTCCACGCCGGGCCGGTCACCTGGAACGTGCGCGGCGCCGCCCCGTTCACCCGGACCTTCACCGCGCGCGGGCCGTCCACCTCGTACCCGACCGTGACCGTCCGCGACCCCGCCGTGGGCAGGACGGCACGCACCTCCAGCACGCAGGTGAAGCACAGGTAACGGACCCGGGCGCCACCGTGGCAGGTGCCGCACGCGGTGACGGCGGCGCCGCCGGTCAGCCGGTTGCCCGGGTCCTCGGCCTCCACGACGATCGGGGCGAAGCTCGCCGGCGCGCTGCCGGGCACGGCCGCCGAACCCCGTACAGGAGGCGCTGAAACGACAGGCTTCCCGCCGTCGGTGTCCCGGTCCGGGGCGATCAGCGGCGGCACGAGCACCGTCGCCGCGGCCATCCCGGCCGCGACCACCGTCACACCCAGCCACTGCCGCCGGCTCAACCGCACTCCTTCACCCGTCCCGGACGGACCCTACGGCACATGTCTGGACAGACGGCGGCGCCGCCGTCCTCTGCCTTGGACGGCGGCGCCGGGTGCCCTGTGGGGGGGTCAGGGCAGCAGGTAGTTCTCGTTCAGCACGTACGGGGCCGGCTGCTGGTCGTCGCGGCCGTCGTGGCCCCGCGGGTCGCACTGCCGGGCCGCCACGATGCACCCGTCGACCATCGCGGCCAGGGTCCGCTCGTCCCACGCGTTCATGAAGTCGTAGTGGAACGTGGGGCCGGCGCCGCTGGCGAAGCGCACCTTCGACATGTCACCGTTGACCGGCCAGGCCATCTTGAACTCCAGCTTCGGCACCGCGACCGGGTGGCTGTCGGGGCAGACCCAGCCCGACGCGGTGTGGCTGTCCACCGGGTACACGATGTGGCTCTGGTGGTCCGGCGAGTCCAGGTGCCGCCCGTCCCAGCAGCTGGGTGCCTGGTACCGGATGTTGAGCTTCACGTCCCGCGCCGACGAGCAGGTCAGCGGGATGTTCTTGTTCTTGTAGCTGTTGCCGCACTCGAAGCCTTCCTCGGTCGCGGCGAGGAACTTGTCGGCGTCGGTGTTCTTCGCGTTGCCGACCACGAACCGCAGCCCCTTCGGGAACGGCCGGACGCTGCGGTAGTCGGTCACGCCGGCCTTGTAGTAGATGACCTGCAGGCCTTCGGGGTTGACCGGGGTGTCGCCGTTGAACAGCGTCGGCATCCAGTACGCGGACAGGTCGCCCTTGGCCTTGCAGGTCGTCTGGCCCTTCGCCAGCGACTCGATGGTCGTGCCGGCGTTCGTGGTGGTGTTGCCCATGAACGTGTGCAGGTGCGAGGCTCCGGGCAGGCCCGGGAACACGATCGGGTCGTCGCCGAGGTTGGTCCGGCTGACCGAGCAGTTCGCCTGGAACTCGTGGAACCCGCCCTTGTTCGGCGGCACCTCGTGCGACGCCTTCACGTTCGTCACCGGGTTGGGCGCGTCGATCCAGCCGGTGCCGCCGGTGCCCCCGTTGCCCCCGTTGCCCCCGGGGCTCACCGGGGGGCTGGTCGGGGGTGCCGTCGTCGGCGGGTTCACGGTCGCGGTGGCCGGGGCCGAGCCCGACCCGTACACCTGGAACTCCCACAGCGAGAAGCCGTATCCGCTGGACCGTTTGGTCCCGAACATCCGCACGTAGCGCGCGAGGCCGCTCGCCGCGAGGCTCTGCACACCTCCGGTGCCGGTCGTCGTGGCGTACGTCGTGCGCCAGCTCGCCCCGTCGACGGACACCTGCACCTCGAACGCCGTCGCGTAGGCCCGCTCCCAGGTGAGCACCACCTTGCCGATGGCCACCGGAGCGCCGAGATCGACCTGGATCCACTGCGGGTCGCTGAACGCGCTGGACCACCGGGTCTTCGGATCACCGTCGAACGCGGCCTTCGCCGGATAGCCCTGCCCCTCCAGCGACGAGGCCGTCGCCGGCTTCCCCTGCGACAGCGGCGTGTCGCCCGCGCTCGCCAGGTGCAGCGGCCCGGTCGCGAACCAGCCGAGGAACCCGGCCAGCGCGACCGCGATACCAGCCAGGACGAACAGCCGCGACCGCGGCGCGCGTCGAAGGGATGTCATGCACGTCTCCTGCGTCGGCCCGGGGCACCGCCGCCCGGCACCCACCGGCCAGGACGCTAACGGCGCACCCGCCCCCGCGCCTGGGCCCAAAGACCCAGACGGGACCCAGCCCCCTGGGCCGGCAACTGACCGCCGCCTGACATCAACCACAACGGATCAGCGCTGACCGCCTCCTACGCCACCAGCGCGGACACGACCGCCCGATATGGTGAACCGATGCCCCAACCTATGCGCGTGGTGCTCGCCGCCAGCGGGGCTGAGCAGTTCGACCTGCTGCGCGACACGTGCCTGGCGGCGGGCCATGAACCGGTTGCATACGTGGTATCGAGGTCGATGCGTCCCCGTTCATCAGTTGACGCGTGGATGGCTGAATCGCTTTCAAAGATCGTGACCCAACTGCCGGACGACATTGACCTTCTGGTGCCGGCGAGCGGCGATGGACTGGCCCGTCAACTCGTCGGTTACCGGCCGGATCTGGTGGTTGTGCACGGCTTCAACTGGCGGCTGCCCGTGCGAGTACTGGAGATGGCGACATATGGGGCGATCAATGCCCATCCGTCGCTGTTGCCGAAGTATCGTGGACCTGCGCCGGTGTTGGCGGCGATCCGTGCGGGGGACCCGAGCATCGGATTGACGGTGCATCGGATGGATGAGGGGTTCGACACCGGCCCGACCCTCGTGCAACGTGATGGAATCGTCCTTGATGAGTGGGTCACGCCGGCGCTGCTGTGGTCGCGTCTGGGACCTGTGCTGGCGGAGGCGCTCACGGAATCCCTCACGATGATTGCCGATGGGGCGCCCGGCAAGCCGCAGGGTGACGCCGGAGCGAGCTACGCCGGGTTCATCGAGCCGGAGTTCTCCAACATCGACTGGGGCCGTACCGCCGCGCAGATTCACCACCAGGTGCGGATGTTCGCGTACATGGGACGGGCGCCGGTCGGAGTGGTCGACGGTGTACGCCTGCGCGTGGTTCGCACTTCGCTGGCTGAGGCCGACGGGCTGCGCATGGAGTGCGCCGACACGCCGATCTGGATCGTCGAGTCCGCCCCGGAGGCGGATCGGCCGTCCCGGGCTTAACCCTGCAACCGGTCGCGCAGCGCCGTCGCAGCAGGGTCATGGAAGTGCTCCAACAACACCAGGGCTTCTGCGCGGCGGGCCACCGCACCCTCAGTGTCGCCAAGTCGCTGGCTGGCGTCGGCCCAGGACGCGAGCGTGCACGCATGGTGCCATCGGCTCCGCATGTCGCGCTGGGCAGCTGCGGCGACGGTGTAGAAGTCGACCGCCTCTTCCAACCGGCCGAGATCCTGGTACACATCACCCGCGGCGGCAATGGCGATGGATTCACGCATCCGGTCGCCGACGCGTCGCTGGAGTGTGGCGGAGCGCTGGTACGACTCCAGTGCCAGGCCGGGTTCGCCGGCGGCGCGTTGGATGTGGCCGAGCTCGACGAGCCAGTGCCCGAGCCACATCTGGTTGTCAGCATTCTCGGCGATGGCGATCGCGGCGCCGATGTTGACGTGGGCGCCGACGAGATCGCCGGTCTCCCGTTGCAGCCGGCTTAGGAGATACAGGGCGTTGCCCTCGCCGAAACGATCGCCGGACCGGCGCAGCGTCTCCAGCGCGTCCTCCAGCGGGAGGGCGGCCTCGGTGTGCCGATGCAGTTCCAGAAGCGCTTGGGCTCGGTTGGCGTCGAGGTTCCCGATCCAGTATCCGTCGTCGAGGTCGGCGGCGATGTGTCGTCCCTCAACGAAGGCCGCCACAGCGGCGTCGAGGTGCCGGTCACCCAGCGCGACCAGCCCAAGCGCGTTGTGGGACATCGCCTCACCGCGACGGTCGCCGAGGTGTTGCCTGATCTCCAGCGCCGACCGGTGGCTCGTCGCGGCGTCGTCGAGGCGGCCGGACTGTAAGCACGCGGCGCCGAGATTCGCGTGCGTCCACGCCTGACCGGCAAGGTCACCGGCCGCGATGGCGCTGGTGAGGCCGATGCGGCCAGTGACGAGCCAGTCGTCGAAGGCGTTCTGCAGAGCGCAGATCCGGCCAAGGACCACGGCGAGCCGCCACGCGAGTGGGTGCAGATCCGCGTCGGCGGCCGCGCGGGTCGCGGCAGCGAGGTTGTCGCATTCGGTGGTGTACCAATGCTGCGCGGCATTGGGCGTCGCCAACATCGGCAGCAGCGGGTCGGCTTCGGCTGGGACGGAATGGAGCAGCGCGCTGGTGTCGAACCCGGTCAGGTGGCGCAGTACAGCGGCCGCCGCTTGTAGGTACCAGCTGACGATTCGCCGCAGCGCGGCTCCCTGCTCCGTCTGGTCTTCGGTGTCGCGAGCCTGGTCGTGGGCATAGGCGCGCAGCAGATCGTGAAACTCGTACCGGCCTGGTGCACGCTGGTCGAGCAGGTGCGCGCCGACGAGGACGTCGAGGTGTCGGCGGGCGGTGCGCAGATCGTGTCTGCCGAGCGCGGCCGCGGCTTCGGCGCTGAACTGGTTGCCCGGATGCAGGCCCAGTAACCGGAACAGGCGGGCGGCAGATTCGGGCAATGCCCGGTATGACCAGGCGAAGACCGTGCGTACGGCATCGCTGTCGTCAGTGTCGCCGGGGGTGAGCGCCTCCCACAGAGCTGACTCGTCGCGGAGATCGGCGATCAGCTCATCGAGGCGCATCATTGGCCGGCTCGCCGCGCGTTCGGCGGCGACACGCAGCGCGAGGGGCAGACGCGCGCAAAGCCGTGCCAGTTCGACGAGTTCGTGGCGCCGGTCGTCGGTACGGTAGCGGCCGGTCATGATGCCCAGTAAATCAACGGCATCGTCCTCGTGCAGCACGTTGAGTCCGATGCGGACGGCGCCGTCGCGGGCGACAAGTGCGGACATTCGGTCCCGGCTGGTAACGACCGTAAGACAGGTGTTTGTACCAGGCAACAACGGGCGCACCTGGGCAGAAGTCGCGGCGTTGTCGAGGACGATCAGGACACGCCGGGCGGCGACCACCGACCGATACAGGGCCGCTCGGTCGTCAACCTCAGAAGGGATCGCCGCCGAGGGGACGCCCAGGTCACGCAGGAACCGGGCGAGGACCTGACCGCCTACGACGGGCAATCCCGGGTCGTAGCCACGCAGGTTGACGTACAGCTGGCCGTCCGGGAACAAATGCCGGACGGAGTGCGACCACCGCAGTGCCAGAGACGTCTTGCCGACCCCTGCGGTACCGGTAATGACCGCGATAACCATCGCGTGGGATTCGTGCCGTTCAGCGGTGAGCGCCTCGTCGAGCGTGGCCAGTTCGATGCGCCGATTGACGAACGCGGACACGTCACCGGGCAGCTGTGACGGGATGACCGCAAAGCCCTCTGGCCCAGGGTGGCGGACGTGTCCGCCGCCGTGAATGTGACCGGGCTGCACGATGGCGCCTGAAGATTGATCGGCATTCAGTCGGTGGAGATGACCTGGTGGCTCCGCTGAAGGACCCGGGGATGTGGCAGTCATGCAACGACGGGGGTCAGGGTGTCGGTGGGGGCAATGGGGAGATCTCCCTTTCGAAGAATGAGGCCAGGGGTTCGCCCTCGGCATAGAGTGTTTGAGTAAGCCGCCGGCAGCGATCGACCAGGCCGCGGTCGCGGAATCTGCGGCCCGCGCACAGGACTCCGTGCTCGTCGTAGACGGGCTGGTACAGCATCGTCGAGCCGAGCGTGGCGAACTCCGGCAACAATCCGTCTGATTCCAGTTCAGCGATCTTGTCGGGGCCGATGACCCGGATCAACGCGCCGGTCCGCTCACGGGCGTGCAGCAGGTGCAGTTCCCACTGCAGGTACGGGATGATCGGCTGCTCAACGACCCGGACCCGATAGGTGGCGAAGCCGTGTGCGGCAATCTTTCGGTAGTAGTCGGCGAAGTCGTCGCGACGAGCATCCAGCAGCCGCAGCGCCTCGCTCCAGTTGCCGTCGGCGAACGCTTGCCAGCTGTCATCGCCCGGTTCGCGAAAGTGCTGTTGGCGTTCCAGCTTCCAGAAATCCCCCTCTTTGATCGACCAAAAGTCCCGATCGAAAGCGGAGAAGTAGTCGCCTAGCGGCAACAGCTCGCTGTTGACGCCATCAAGAAGGTCAGACATCTGGGATGTCGGTACGCGCGGCCAGCATTGTGCGGCGTGGGATGATCACTACCCGCTCACCCGGTCCGACAGTTGCATCGGCAGGCAACAGTGGTCGGTAGTGGTCAGTCAGGTCACGGCCGACAATCGCAATGTCGCCGTTGTCGAGTTCCCAGATGTCGGGGCAGCCGTTGTCCCCACCGGTCGCGTCCAACTCTTCGGGGGACCTGCCCCAGCGACGCAAGAATCTTGCCGCGGTATCCGGCTCCCAGCCGACGCCCACAGCCACCTCCGAGGATTCGCCAGAACGGCATTGACCTTCGGTAATGCTACTAGCCGCTCGCTGTACGCGGAACGATAGGACATGGACCCATAGATAAGGATCTGGACGCCCGTCGCCCTGGTGGAACGCAGTGGTCTTGTCATAGCGGGTGGCGACGGGTCGCATCGCGGTGATTGTGGCGGACCGTCGAAGACCGGTGGGCGACCACCGCGGCTGCCTCGCCGGCGGTGGTTGGCCCGCTGGTCGGTGCGTTCAGGGATGCTCATGCGGAGACCAGTGACGCTGTGCAGCGTCAGACCTGATGCCACTCCACCCCGAAGGTCGGGTCCGGCTCCGGCAGCCACTTGCCGTACATGCACGGCACTGCACCGTCCATGGCGCCGGCGACGTCCTCGAGCAGGTGCGCGGTGCTGGCCCACACCGGTTCGTCGTGGTTCTCCTCGCCGGAGCAGTAGCCGACGCCGCCTCGACGTGGGTCGTCCCGGAGGTCTACGTACAGGTAGACGCCGCAGTGGTCCTTGGCGATCGTGAGGAACAGGTCGAGGTAGGCCAGCGACGGCTCCCCGGCGGGACCGTCAGAGGCCGTGCTCTCGCCCACCCTGCGCCAACCGTCCAGGCGCATCCGCCTGTCGCGCAGGGCCCCGGTGGTCGAACGTGGCGTGCACCCGGAGGCAGGCACAGGAGCGTGCCGCTGATGCCGTCGGCCAGCAGCCACCACCGCCTGAGATCGTCGGGAAGCGGCACCCCAAGGCCCGCTCGACGGCCTCGACCGCCCGCGGACCGGCCGGAGCCCCGATGGCATCGACGTGCTCCGCCGCGTTGGCCGACAGCCACCGCACGATGCGTGCCCAGGAGCGCTCCACGCTCGCCACCACGGTCGCATTCTGCGCCACACCCCACCCACCGCGAGGTGCTCCTCATGGTCACCGTGGCATCGGCGCCTTCCCGGAGTCGGCCTGCATGAACGTCACGTTGACGCCGCTCGTGTACTGCGCCCTGCCGGGTCACCATCACAGGCGCGCTCATCCATACGCGTCGTCGCGGCGGATCGACGCTGCCAGCCGCAAGCGGGACCAGTCGCACTGGCGGACGTGCGTCGCGCCGCGGTGGTCAGGCTCGTCCTGCGGTCGCTCGGCGGGAAGGTCTCGTCGGGCCCGTCCTGAAACCCGAGGTACGGACCCAGGTCAACGCACTGGTGCTCATCCTGTTTACCCTGCTCAGAGCGTTGGCGCCGGTCGGTCTCCGTGGGCGTTCTCGGGATCAATCTGCAAGATCGTCTCCCAGACTTCTCCCAGAGTCGGGCAGGGGTGGCATCTGCCGACGCGACCCGAACGACCGCCTGGGAGTCGCCACCACCTTGCCGGCCGACGAGGAACGTCCGGTGTCAGTCACCGGCACGCTCAAGGACGGACCGGATGGGTGCAAGCACGCCGACGAGTTCCTCGAAACGGCTGTTCTCTTCCCAGAGCGAGCGCCACTCGGAGTTCTCGGCGACGACTCGGTCCAATGCGCGCAATGCGAGGGGCGGAAGATCGGTCGGTACGTCGAACCCGCCATCTGCGGTGATGAAGTCGGCACCCAACGACGCCGTCGTCGGTCCGCCAGGCAGTTGCGACGCGAGAATTGCGGCTGCCGCGATGGCCTCGACTGCGAAGTCGCTGTCAAGGTACGCGACGGACCTGGCGCAGTCCGGTGCGGCGGCCGGCCGCAGCCTCCCGCTCCGTCGGCAATGGCAGCAAGGTCTGACGCACGTTCGTAACCGTGCTCGACGTTGCCCCGGTCCCTCGCGGTGAGGATGGCCGGGGCTTCGGTGTGCCCGCTGGACCTCGCGCAGCCGGGGTCGCCGCGCCGGGAGCGAAGCGGCAAGGTGCGGCGTGCCCCGAGCGGCGCGCAGCGGCCCGTCAGGCGACATCTTCTCCCTTGACTCGACGCCGGATCGCGAACAAGTCAATGACGGCATGCACCTGCACGATCGACAGTGTGCTGTGGCGGCTTGTGTGGTGCCGAACGGTGGGACGCAATGAACGGGACGATGGAACCGACTGACTTTGCCTGACGATCGGTGGACGGCGGACGACTGTGCGCGCTTTCTCGGTGTCACTCGGAGCACCTGGGCTGCATACGTGACGCGGCAGCAGGCGCCGCAGCCTGAGCGGAAGTTCGGGAGGTCGTCGACGTCGCCGCGCTGGGCGACGATGAGCGCGAGGCCGGCAAGAGCCAGCACCCGCCAGCCTCCCGGGGCGGCCTTGAGGCGGAATGCGGCAGGTGGTTGAACCCGCAACCGTTTGGTGGTGTACACCTCTCAAGGACCGGCGCGGACGAGGGGAGTACCCGGTTGACCAGGGACGAGGAGCTGATGACCGCGCTGTACACCGAGCATTACGGTGTGCTGCTCGGCTTCGTGTCACGGTACGAGCGCGACCGCCACCGTGCCGAGGACCTCGTCCAGGAGACGCTGCTGCGGGCGTGGAAGCACATCGGGAGGATCGACGTCAGCCGGGACACCACGCGGGCGTACCTGCTGACGATCGCCCGCAACGTAGTCAGCAACGCGTGGCGGGCCGACCAGCGCCGGCCCCGGCTCGTCGACGACCCCGACGCGATCGCCGCGGTCGCCGACGCCGACAACGTCGACGAGCTCGTCGAGGGCTGGCTCGTCCGTGCCGCCCTGGACCGGCTGTCCGTGGAGCACCGGCAGGTGGTGGAGTCGGTCTACTACGACGGGCGGACCGTCGCCGACACCGCCCGCCACCTGTCCGTGCCCGAGGGGACCGTCAAGTCGCGTGCCTACTATGCGGTCCGGGCGCTGCGCGCGGTGTTCGAGGAGATGGGGGTGCTGCGATGAGTGGGGAACATGACGCGGTGCGTCCGTTGCTCGGCGGGTACGTCCTCGGCGGCCTCGACGACGCCGACCAGGCTCTCGTCGACGCGCACCTGAGCGGCTGCGCCGGGTGCCGCGCGGAGGTCGACCGGCTCGCCCCCGTGCCCGAGCTGCTGCAACGGCTGCCGGTCGGACCGTCGCCGGTGCCGCTGGAGGCCCCGACCCGCGACGGCCTCGACGCGTTCCTGCGCCGGGCCGCGCTGCCGGAGCGCCGCCGGAGGGCGCGGCTGGTCGCGGGGGTCGCCACGGCCGCCGTCGTGCTGGCAGCCGTCGCCTTCGCCGTTTGGCCGGAGTCGTCGCCGGTACCGACGGCGACACCACGGACGGTCCCGCAGTCGGTGACGCAGCTGTCGACGCAGCCGTCCCCGTCATCGTCGCCCGCCGCCGGGACGGTGGTCCAGTTCGTCGCGGCCGCGGGCAGCGCCATGTCGGGCCGGGCGACGCTGACGCCGCGGCAGTGGGGCGTGTCGGTGGCTCTGGAGCTGACCGACCTGCCGGGCGAGGGGCCGTTCGTGCTGCGGGTCGTGGGCCGCGGCGGCCAGGAGGAGCAGGCCGCGTGCTGGGGCCGCACCACGTCGGCCTCGGCCCGCGTGACGGGCGCCAGCTCGATCCAGCTGCCCAACGTCGACAAGGTCACCGTCTCCGACCACGACGGCCACCTGCTGGGCACCGCCGCCAAGGACTGAGCCGTCTCCGACCACGACGGCTACCTGCTGGGCGCCGCCGCCAAGGACTGAGCCGGCCCCGACCACTACCTGCTGGGCGCCGCCGCCAAGGACTGAGCCGGCCCCGACCACGACGGCCATCTGCTGGGCACCGCCGCCGAGGACTGAGCCGGGTTCAGGGCCGTCGCAGGACGCAGTCGCCGCAGGTGCCGCCGCCGGGGATGCGGTAGTACAGGCAGCAGTTGCGGCGGCGCAGCGCGCGGCCGTGCAGGTCGGCGGTGCCGGCGAGCGGGTCGGCGGTCAGCAGGTCGGCGACCAACGCCCAGACGGCGGGGTCGTCGAGCTGGCCGGCGGCACCGGCGAGGGCCGAGCTGACGTTGCCCCACAGGACCTTCGGCGACAGCCGGAACTCGGCCCGGAACACCTCGAGCAACGGCGCGACCAGCCCCAGCAGGATCCGCTCGCGGAAGGCGTCGCGCGCCAGAGGGCCGCCGCCGGCCGGGGCGGTGCACGCGATCGGCCAGGGCCCGGCGGGCACAGGCTTCCAGAACAGCTGCCCCGGATCCGGATAGCGGGGGGCGAGCAGCGGCGGGGCGAGCAACCGCGACGCGACACCGAGGAACGTCACCGACGCGACGACCCGCACCGGCACCACCGCGGGGTCGAGCCCGAACATCGTCAGGAGCGTCTCGCGCGCCACCCCGACCCGCTCCGCCGCGACTGCCGGGGTGAGCAGGTCGGTGAACGGCCGCCAGCCGTCCGCCGCCGTGTGGTCCTCCCAGACGAAGTACGGGTTCACGAGGCGCAGCGTAATCCAGCGACACGGGCCGATGGCGCGTTCACCGCACGATGACCGGATCGCGCCGTGGCGCAGGCGATACCATGGGCTGATGTCCGTGACCGCAGACACCGGCGAGCGTTCGCGGATCATCGAGGCCGCGCACCGCTGCCTGGTCGACACCGGCGGCGAAGGCCTGTCCGTCACCGGGGTCCTCACCGCCGCAGGCCTGTCCACCAGGGCGTTCTACCGGCACTTCGGATCCAAGGACGCGCTGCTGCTGGCGATGTTCCGCCGCGACAGCGACCGGGTCCACGCGGAGCTGACCGCGGTCGCCGACTCCGCCGCCACGCCGCCGGACGCGTTGCGGGCGTGGATCTCCGGGTTCCTGTCGCTGACCGCCGACAGCCGGCGCCGGCGGGGCGTCCTCGTCATGTCGTGCGGCGAGCTGATGGGCACCGCCGGCTATGCGGCGGAGCGGGCGCGCCAGCTCGGCGCGCACCGTTGTGCGATCGCCGCGATCCTGGAGCGGGGGCGCGTGGACGGGTCGCTGCCGTGGGCCGACCCCGAGGCGGACGCGCGGACGATCACTTCGGCGCTGTCCGCGGCGTTCCAGGAGCGGATGGCCGCCAGCCCGTCGCCCGAGGCCGCCGAGGCCGCCGCCGGGCAGGTCACCGACTTCGCGCTGCGCGCCCTCGGCGCCGCCGCGAACTGACGCTTCCCCCACCTGTGGCCTAGTGGCTACAGTCAGCGCATGCCGCCACGGTACGAGCTGGTCGCCGACGCCCTCCGGGCCCAGATCATGGCCGGGACGCTGCGCCCGGGGTCGCTGATCCCCAGTGCCGGTGCGCTCGCCCACGAGCACGGCGTCGGCCGGGACACGGCGTTGAAGGGCATCGCCGTCCTCCGACGGGAGGGGCTGCTGTTCCTGGCCCCGGACAAGTCGATCCGGGTCGGTCCGGTCGCGGGCCGGGCCACGCGCGGGCCGCTGAGCATCCCCGACGACGTGCTCGACGTGCCGCCGGGCGGGGTCGTGTCGGCCCGGATGCCGACGCGGCGCGAGCGGGAGCGCTTCGACCTGCCGGAAGGGGTGCCGGTGCTGGTCGTGCGCACCGGCGCCGCGGAGGAGGAGGTCCATCCCGCCGACCGGTACGGACTGCGGCTGCCGTAAGCCCCCGCGGTCAGTCGGACCAGGCGGCGACGCCGTCCAGGCGGGCGGCGATGGCGTGCCAGGTGGCGCGGACCGTGTCGGCGTCGACGGTCGCGAGGCGGCGGCGGGTGGATCGGGCGGTGAAGGGCTGGTCGGCGGTGCGGAGCAGGTCGTCGACGGTGTCGAGGAGCGTGCCGGGGGCGAGGAGGGCGCCGATGTCGTGCAGGTCGAACGCGTCGGCCAGCTCGACGGCGACGTCCCGGGCGCCGATCAGCAGGTCGGGCAGCCACTGCTGCGGCGGGTGGCCGAGGTTGTACTGCACCAGGTCCAGGTCGATCACGTCCTCGTCGCCGGGGTGGCCGACGAGCGTCACGAACCGGTCGCGGGCGGCGTCCCAGCCCGGGACGGCGGCGAGCTCGTGGGTGTCGTCGTCCAGCAGGTACTCCGTGAGCCCTTCGACGCTGCGGAACAGCAGCGGGCCGCCGGCCCGGGCGAGGAACACGGTCCGCTCGGGTTCGGTGAGGCGGGCGCGGATCGTCCAGCCGCTGCCGGAGGGCAGGCCGAGGTGCAGCGGGTGGACCGGCGCGTCCCGCCACACGTCGCCGGGCACCACCGCCCAGGGGTCCGGCAGCCAGCTCCACAGGTGCGCGCCGTCGCGGCCCGGCCGTCTCGGCGCCGGCTGCGCGGGGGCGGGGGCGGCCGCCTGCCGGGGGAACCCGCTCAGGACCGCCAGGCTGCCCTCGGCGGCGGCGAGCTTCGGGTGCTCGGCGGCGACCGGCTCGATGCCGGTGACGCGGTGGAGCAGGGTCGCGACGAGCGGCAGGAGGGTGGCGCCGCCGGCCAGGTACACGCCTTCGACCGACGTCTCGTCGACGCCGGCGGCCCGCATGGTGCGCAGGGTCAGCTCGGCGGTGGGGCGCAGCAGGGGCGTCGCGATCCGCTCCAGGTCGGCCGGGGTCAGGGTCACGTCGACGCCGGCGGCGACGCGGACGGTGACGGGCACCCCTGTGGCGAGGAGCTCCTTCGCGCGCCGTGCCTGGTCCAGAAGCCTGCGCCAGGCGCCGGAGTCGCCGCCCGGAGCCGCCGCGCGCAGGTGGGCGGCGATCGCCGCGTCGAGGTCCAGGCCGCCGGCGCCCGCCAGGCCCGCGGAGGCGACGATCCGTGGGACGTCGGCGGAGGGTTGGACGACGGCGGTCTCGAAGGTGGCGGCGCCCAGCTCGTACGTGATGAAACTCCGCCCTGACGTGACCGGCACCCGCGCGGCGAGGGCGCCGGCGAGCGCGACCGGCGCCGGCACGAGCCTGGCGGCCGGCAACCCCGCCATGGACGCGGCGGTCAGCAGCGCGCCGCGGGCGTGGGCGTCCCAGGACGCGGGGTGGGTGAGGGCGACCTCCTGCAGCGCGGCCCCGCCGGTGACCCGCAGCGCCTCGGCGTGCACGGCCCACAGGATCGCCGCGAACAGGTGCACGACCGGGACGTCCACCCCGCCGAGCCGCACGCTCTCCGCGGCGGCGTGCGACTTCGGATGCGGCTCGAACCGCTCGGGATCCCCGGCCCCGCCCCGGAGCGCGGCGGCGCCGACCGCCAGGACCCCCTCGGCCACGTCGAGGTGCACCGCCGACGGCAGCAGCGGCGACCCGTCGAACAGCAGCGGCGCCACCCGCCCGTCGGTGTCCTTGAGGACCGCGACCGTGCTGCCGGTGCCGACATCGATGCCGAGATGCATCGCCCGATGGTGCCAGCCCGCCCGCCGCGGCGGGCGGTCAGGGGCGTGTGGGGATGCCGAGCGGGTCGGTGTCCAGGCCGAGATAGGTGATGAGGCCCGGGTCGGTGTCCTCGTCCTCGGGGGCGGCGTGCGCGCCACGGGTGCGCGGCCCGGCGTCCGGACCGGTCGCGAGGTGGTCCACGACGACGACGGTGACGTTGTCGCGGCCGCCGGCGAGGACGGCCCGGTGCACGAGGAGGTCGGCGGCGGCCTGGGCGACCGGTTCGGCCCGCAGGGCGGCGGCGATCTCGTCGTCGGTCAGCTCCAGGGGCAGGCCGTCGGAGCAGACGACGAAGCGCTCGCCCGGCACCGGCGACAGGACCCACAGGTCGGCGGGGGGTGCGGGTCTGGTGCCGAGCGCCCGCGTGATCACGCCGCGGCGGCGGGTGACGCTCTGGGGTGCGGTGTGGTCGACGGTGAGCTGGGTGAGGACCTCGCCGTCGTAGCGGTACACGCGGGAGTCGCCGACGTTGAACACCGCCCAGCGCTCGGCGTCGCCGTCGAGCACGAGGCTGAGACCGGTGACCGTGGTGCCCATGCCGGTGCGGACGGGGTGTTCGACGGCGGAGGCGAGGATGTCGGCGTTGGCGCGGGCGATCTCGTCGTGCACATCCTGCGGGGTGCGGTCCGGCAGGTCCGCGAGCCGCCGCAGCGCCGCGACGGCGAGCTCGCTGGCGACGTCACCGGCGGCGTGCCCGCCCATGCCGTCGGCGACGGCATACACCCCGTCGACGACCAGCGCGCTGTCTTCGTTGCGCTGGCGCACCCGGCCGACGTCACTGGCGGCGCCGGCCCGGACCGTCGTCACGAGGCACCGGCCCGCACCGTGGTGCCGCCGAACCGCGACACCAGCGCGGCGACGACATCGTCCCGCCCGACCGGCGACAGCGGCCCCGAGCCGTCGTCCGCCGACAGCATCCAGGTCCCGTCGGCGTCGCGGGCGATCGCGACCCCCGCGCCGTCCGACGCGATCGCCACGGCCGCCTCGCCCTCGCCGGCCGTGCACCGGTCGACGAACCTGGCCAGCGGCGACGCGAGCGGCTCGGCCGGGTCGAGGACCTCGATCCCGAACAGCCCGAACGGCCCCGGGTAGGTCGCGACACGGCCGGCGGTGCCGCTGAACACGTGCATCGCGATGGTCTTGTCGCCGGTCGACCCGGCCGCCTCTGTCGTCGTGTGCAGCGTCGCCAGGGCCGCGACCGCGCCCAGGACCAGCGGGCCCGGCACGACATCGCCGCCCTCGTCGGTGCACAGGCCGCGGGCCAGCAGCGACGCGACCCCGGCAGCGGTGACGATGTCGGTGGCCGCCTCGGGCTGCAGGGCGAGACGGCGCCGGACGCCATCCATCGCGGCCGTGCGCTCACCGTGCGGGCCGGCGGCGGAGCGGAGGAGAAACTCCAGCTCCGCGAACGTGCACAAGGTCGTGTCCGCCATGCTCCTCCTTCACGTATGCGCCGCGAGAAGCCAGGAAAGCCGAAGGAAGAACGGCCCGATGAGACTATCAGGAGCCGAACCGTCGCCGTTCGCCGCGGCCCGGTCGACCGTCCCGCCCTCAAATCGTACAAATGACGCATAACACAGATGTTTCGCTGTTCACCTGCGGGTGAGGGCGGCGGCGGGGCAACGTCAACGGAGTGGATCACGCAGCGGGGCTGAGCCGGCGCGCGGTGCTGCTCGCGGCCGCCTGCGCGGGCGCGGGAGTCGCCACTGACGCCTCGGCGGCACCCTCGGCCGGCGCGCTGCTGCCGGTCAGCATGGCTACGCACATTCACGGGCCGTTCAGCGAAGGCCTCGCCAGTTACGCCGCGCACCTGGAGCAGGCCCGCAAGCACAAGGTCGACGTGGTCTGGTGGACCGACCACGACTTCCGGATCGCGGCGGCCGAGCACCGCCGGGCCGTGCACTTCGACGGCGCCTCCGAGCCCGAGCACGGCCTCGGCTGGACGTGGAGACAGCACCTCGCCGGCAAGCCCCGCGGTCACGCCGCCGACTTCGTCGCCTCGCCGCACTCCCCACGCGACGGTGCCGGCAAGGCGCTGCGCCTGAGCGCCACCGGCGGCGGCACGCTGCGCATGGAGGGCATCGCCTGGAACGCGATGGCGAACGCCTGCGTCGCCGACACCACCCTCACCCTGGACGTGCTGCCCGAGCAGCTCGCCGGGGGGTCGCTGACGCTGGAGATCCAGCTGTCCGACCAGCCGGGCAAGGGGGTGCTGCGGCTGCGGTACGACATCGGCGGCGCGACCTTGGTCACGCACAAGGCCGACAAGGCGGTCGGCACGGTGACGCGCCCCGTGAAGGCGGGCGTGTGGCAGTCGCTGACGTTCGACCTGTGCGACGACATCGCGGCGCTGTGGCCCGACATCACCGCCGGCGACAACGCCCTCACGGGGCTGGCGCTGGAGGTCCGGCAGGCCCGGTTCGTGGTCGACCGGCTCACCTTCGACCGCGCCCGCCGCGCCGGGCAGGCCGGCGAGCAGCTGCGCGCCGAGGTCATCGCCGCGGTCGCGAAACGCTACCCGGACGTCACCCAGTTCCGGGCCCTCGAGGTCTCGATGGTCAGGCACCTGAACTGGTTCGGCGGCGACCTGACCCTCCCGCCGTTCCCGAGCCCGCCGCTGCGCGACAACGACCCCGACCTGACCGGGTCCATGGTCCGCCGCCTGCACGCCCACGGCGGCCTCGTCTGCTGGAACCATCCGATGGACGTGGCGAAGCGCGACGAGCTGGCGAAGCTGATCGTGACGCGGGGTGCCCTGGGCGCCGACCTCGTCGAGATCGGCCGTGACCCGGTCGAGGATCTGCTCTGGGTGTACGACGTCGCCGCCCGCAACTGCGTCTTCTTCACCGCGCTGGGCAGCAGCGATGACCATGACGCCACCGACTGGGCCGCCAACGAGGACCACTTCGTCAGCCACGTCTGGTCCCCGTCGAAGAGCCGCGCCGACCTGCTGCGCGCCCTGTCGGCCGGGGCGGCCTGGTTCACCGACCTCGTCTCGTTCCGCGGCGCCCTCGACCTCCGCGTCGGCGGTGTCTCCTACATGGGCGCGGTCCTGGTGGGCGCGGCGCCCGTGAAGGTCGACGTGACGGCGACGAAGCTGCCGAAGGGCGCGAAGCTGGAGGTCGTCACCGGCAAGCTCGGCAGCGGCCTCACACCGTCCACGAAGATCACGGCCGACACGTCGGTGCTGCTGCAGCCCGGCACCTATGTGCGCTCGCAGGTCCGGCTCAAGAACGGCACGGTCGCGGGCGTCTCGAACCCGCTGTGGCTGCTGGCGAAGGCGCCTTCCACACCGATTCCGGTGGCCCGGCGGAGGGCGTTGCCCTACTGAAAAACCGCCTTCGTTGGACCGTGGTCCATCGAAGGCGGTGCTTGAATCCTGTTCCTTGGAGCGGACGACGAGATTCGAACTCGCGACCCTCACCTTGGCAAGGTGATGCGCTACCAGCTGCGCTACGTCCGCGTTGCTGGTGAAGACTCTAGCGCATCGTCGCGCGGCGTTCACCGAGGGGGGCGGTCACCCGATAGCGTGACTCCGTGAGACGCATGATGTTCGCGGCGCCGTTGCTGCTCATCGCCGGTTGCACGGCCACCGCGGCGCCCTCCGCCCCGGCGCCGTCGTCCGCCCCGGCGACCGCCGCGCCGGCTTCGGCCTCCCCGTCGCCCACCCCGGTCGACCTGACGCTCGCCTTCGCCGGCGACGTGCACTTCATGGACCGGACCGCCAAGCTGCTCGCGGACCCGGCGACCGCCTTCGGCCCGATCGCGTCGCAGCTGTCCTCGGCCGACCTCACGATCGTCAACCTGGAGACGGCGATCACGTCCCGCGGGACCGAGGAGCCGAAGACGTACCACTTCCGCACCACACCCGTCGCGATCGAGGCCCTCAAGGCGGCCGGGATCGACGCGGTCAGCATCGCCAACAACCACACCCTCGACTACGGCCGGGTCGGGCTGCTCGACACCCTGGACGCCGTCCACAAGGCCGGCTATCCGGCGTTCGGGGCCGGCGCCACCATCGACGAGGCGTACCGGCCCTGGCTGACCACCGTCCGCGGCGTGAAGATCGCCGTGCTCGGCTTCAACCAGGTCAGCGAGCTCGCCTCCAGCTGGGCCGCCGGCCCCGCCAAGCCCGGCATCGCCATGGCGTTCGACACCGCCCGCGCCACCGCCGCGGTCGCCGCCGCCCGCGCCCAGGCCGACCTCGTCATCGTCTTCAACCACTGGGGTGACGAAGGCAACAGCTGCGCCAACAGCGCCCAGAAGACCTTCGCGGCCAAGCTCTCCACCGCCGGCGCCGACCTGATCATCGGCTCCCACGCTCACACCCTGCAGGGATCGGGCTGGCTGGGCTCCACGTTCGTCGCCTACGGGATGGCCAACTTCCTCTGGTACGGCACCTCCAAGAGCACCGACACTGGCGTCCTGCGCCTGACCGTCCGGGACCGCAAGGTCACCAAACGGGAGTTCCTGCCCGCCGTCGTCTCCGACACCGGCCAGCCCAAGCTGCTCACCGGCGCCGCCGCCACCAAGCTCAGCCAGCGGTACGACAGCCTCCAGACCTGCGCCGGCCTCACCGCACAACCCGGCTGACCCCACCCCGACGCGCCGGATCCGGATACCGGTTTGGCATGACGGTTGGCGGTCGGCTAGAGTTTGCATCCGTCGCCGGGTGCAAGACAGGCCAGGCGGTGCGGACGTAGCGCAGCTGGTAGCGCATCACCTTGCCAAGGTGAGGGTCGCGAGTTCGAATCTCGTCGTCCGCTCGGGAACAAGTGACCACGGTGGGGTGGCCGAGAGGCGAGGCAACGGCCTGCAAAGCCGTGTACACGGGTTCAAATCCCGTTCCCACCTCGGAAAGGCCACACCACGGTGAGGCACCCCAAGCTAGGGCGATTGGCGCAGTGGGAGCGCGCTTCCTTGACACGGAAGAGGTCACTGGTTCAAACCCAGTATCGCCCACCAGCTATACATGCAGGTCAGAAGGCCCGTTATCGGTTCACCGGTAGCGGGTCAACTGCTGTCTGGTCCTTACGTTGGGAGCATTTGGGGAGCATGGTCGCTCCCCAAGGCTGACAACTTCCGTTCGACGGTTGTCCCGCTCCCACGGTGAGCACTTCCTGGCTGCAAATGTTGTCACGTTCCGGACGGTCGTTGGGGTGGGGGAGTCTGCTCCCACCGCAGCTGCAACCCGTCAACGAGGCGTTGCTCGACGACAGCGCTGACGTGGCTGTAGATCCCGCGGACGCCGGGTAGGCGGTGCCCGAGTCGTTTGGCTTGGGCGACCTCCGGTACGCCGTCTTCGATGAGCCAGGTTTTGTGGCTGTGTCGGAGGTCGTGGAAGTGCAGCCCGCGCACGACAGCGGGGATGCCGTTGTCGGGGTCGCCGTCGGTGGCTGGTCGCCAGTGGCGGCGGTGGAAGCTGGAGCGGCGGTGAAGGCCGCCGTCACGTCCGGTGAAGACATGGTCGTGGTCGTGACTGTCGAGGTGGCTGCGGAGCAGTTCGATGAGGAACGGCGGCAGGAGAACGTCCCGCACAGCGGCGGGGGTTTTCGGCGGGCCGAGTTCCAAGTGACCGCCTACCTCGTGCAAGGCGCCTTCGTCGGGATCGACGAAGATCCGGCCCTCGCCGAGTTTGCAGTTGGGCCGGCGTAGTCCGGCCAGTTCGCCCCAGCGCAGACCGGTGTACGCGGCCGTGATGATCATTACCCGGTTCGGGATGGTGACGCGCCCGGCGATCTCGTTGACTTGGGCGGCGGTGGCCCACGGCCGTTCTGGGCGATGGGCTGAGGTGTTGCGCAGCCGCCGGCACGGGTTCATTGCGATGCGCCGCTCTTCAACCGCCTCGCCCATGATCATGGACAGCAGGCTGAGGATGCTGGCAACGGTGGAGTCGGCCCGGCTGCGGCTGAGGTCTTTGACCCACCGTTTGACGGCCATCCGAGTGATGGAGTTGAGCGGGGTGTCGCCGAAGCGGGGCAGGATGTGGATGTCGAGGTGCGAGCGGTACCGCTCGAATGTCGATGCTCCGACGTCGTGGGCATCGAGCCATTCCTCGACCCACGCGCCGAGTGTGATCTTGCCCTGTTCCGGGTTGATGAACACGTCGCGCTGCTGGTCGGTTTCGATCGCGTTGGCGCGTGCGTTGGCCGCTGTTTTGGTGGGGTGGCTGCTGTCGGTGGCGACGGTGCCGTCTGCGTTGCGGAATCGTACCCGCCACATGTCGCCGCGTTTTTCGGCCCAGGCCATGGTGGCTTTCCTCCTGTTGCTGGTGGGTGGTCCGGCCCTGCGGTCGGGGCCGGACCACCATGGACGCTCCCCGTGTCAGTGCGGGTCAAGGCTCACGGGTCGACAGACTGCGATGATCATTGATGGCGCTGGTCGGCGGGGGAATGGGCGCCCGCCGCGATGATCGACGCTAGGTCGTTGGCGGAGAACCGCAGATGCTTCCCGACGAAGGTGCACGGGATCGCACGGGCTGTCGCCTTCCTGCGCAGCCATGATGGGCTGACCTGTAGGAGGGCCGCGGCCTGGGCTGCGGTGTAGAGCAGCGGCGTGTTGGTCGGCTCGTCGGTACCGCTTCTGGTCACCAGCGCGTCTCGTTCCCGGTGGACGCTGGTACGGCCGGGCCGAGCCGGAACACGAGGAGATCCTCATGCTGGATGAGCCATTGCGGGTCGCCGGCGGCGACCGCCTCCGTGACGTTCTTGCGCTGGAAGAACGAGGCCCGCGGCACCAGCACGCCGTCACGCACTCCCGCGATCAAGGCGACCAGTTCCTCAACGAGGGTCAGTCCGGCGGCGAGACCGGCCGCCGCGACCATGCCCGGGATGTCGATCAGCTCTCCACGATGCCGGTACGGCCTGGCGGTCACCGCGACGTGTCCGCCGGGTCGCAGCAGCGCGGCGCAGCCGGTGAGGATTTGGATGAATCCGTCGATCAGCTCGTCGTGTCCGGCGTAGGCGAGGTTCCCGGCGTCGGCGCCGTACCGGTTGTTGATCTTTCGGACTTTCCCGCGACCGGGGCCGGGGGTGATGGCCCGGCCGTGGGTGGAGTCCCCGTACGGTGGGGAGGTCACCACCAGGGCGATCCGGCCGTGCATCTCGTGCGGGAGGAGCGCGGGTAGCCGGCGGGCATCGCCGGTGTAGATCTCGCCAGTACCGGTCGCGCCTTGGCTGGTGGCGAGGCGGATGTTGTCGGCGGCGTGGTTGGCCCACCGGTGCTCGTACTCGATGCCAACGCCGTGCCGGCCGAGATGCATCGCCTCCACGATGGTGGTACCGACGCCGGCCATCGGGTCGGCGACCAGGTCGCCCTCGTCGGTGTAGGTGGCGATGAGGTAGCGGGGGATGGCTGGGAGCATCTTGGCCGGGTGCGCGGTCGAGTCCGGGGTGTAGCGGCCGCTGCGCTGCCCACGAAACGACGTCTGCCCGGTCAGTAGCACCGACCCTTGCACGCCCGCGGCGATCAGCTCGAACAGCCGGGCGAGGTCCGGGCCGCCGTCGGCTGGCAAAACGCTGAGGACGTGTCCGGTGGAGGGGGTGAGCTCATGCATGGGTGGCCTCCTGATCGGTGGTGGTCGACGCGAAGGTCAGGAGGTCGAGGTGGACGGGGAGGTGCCGGCCGTCGAGGAGCGCGGGCCGGGTGCTCGCGGCGGTGGCTGGGTCGCTGCGCGGATCGGTCTCCGGCAGTGGGACCAGCAGTACCGGGAGGTGCTGGTGGTAGCGCAGCCCGGCGGCGCGGGCGGCGGTGATGACGAGGCTGCGCATGGAGATCCGCCCTGGTTCCGGGCTTCGCGCGGGCAGCCTCGTGAGCAGGAACCCGTCGGGGCGCAGCAGCTTTCGCCACTGGTCCATGGCCTCGGTCAGGGCACGCAGGCCGAGGTGGTCACCGCCGGGCCGGGGCAGTCCGGCCAGCAGCAGCGAGACGCCGCGATCGGTGAGGTGCCGGATGCGCTCGGGCCGGGCACGGACGTCGGTGAGCCGGACCCGGCTGGCGTCGCCATCGGGGTTGAGGATCGCCGGGTGGCGGTGCAGGTAGCGGGTCGCGCGGGCGACGGTCGGGTGTGCGTCGAGGTCGAGCACGACGTCGCCGGGCTTGGTGTAGTGCCGGATCAGCCAGGCGAGACGATGCGGGTCGACGCCGTGCCAGGCGTCCGCGTCGACTAGCGGGACGCGCCGCCGGTGCGTCGGGACGAGGAACAGCCCGACGCGCGGGCGTTCGGGGCCGGGTTCGGGAGTGTGCTGGGGCGTCTGCGGCATGGATGGTGTGGCCACGTCCGCCGACAAGCGCTGACACTAAGGGAATACAAATTCGGGCCTTGGTTTGGAATCCCGCCCGCCCGCGAAACCTCGCCGAGCGGCGTGTTCAACTCCCATGAACAAGATCCGTGAACGGTTGAACATGCAGGTCAGACGTTGAACACCAGCGCGGCGCCAGTGCAGGACAGAACGACGAAGATGACTTCGTGCCGAATGGCACGTCATCGTTGCTCCGCCTCGTTGACAGCGCCCCGTCAGCACCTTGAACAAGATCGACACTGTCGGGGTTGAGCACCTCCAGTTCGACCCTGGAGCGGTCTGAACAAGATCAGGTGCCGGGGAAATCTCACCGATGACCATGAACACCTCCGGTCCACGCCGCCCGGCGCGGCCCTTTTGCGTCCACGCCGCCGAAGGTGTTTATCCGCCTCAGGCTGGGACGTCCATCCCCGAAGCTGGCGGGGTTGAACGGGCTGCCACGACGTTGCACAGGCCCGCCGGCGCGGGCTTCGCAGGGCTCGACCTTCGCATTGACGGCCGTCCGCGTCGCCCTCATTGAACAGGCCGTGTTCAGTCTGCAACAAGATCATCAGTGTTCACGATCTGTTCAAAGGCCCTGGTGGCGTAGGTGCTGCACCGCCGACCGGACCCCGGTCGCGGTTCGGCATCCACCTCACCATCAGGGAGTACCTGCATGTCTGCGAACACTCGCCCGGCCGCCGGCCAGCTCGCCGAGCACCCGGGCGCCCTGCCCGGCGCCGCACTGCTCGACGCGATCGAGTACCGGCTCCGGCTGCGTGCGGAAGGCCCGCAGCCGCAGGCGGTCGACGGCCGCCAGCTCGGCCACGGCCTGCCCAACCGGCGCATCCCGCTGCCCGAGCTGGCGGCGATCCTCATGCACCCTTCGTACGGCACCGCGGCCCAGGACGCCGCGTGGAGGTTCCTCGTCATCCAGTCCCGCACCGGGGCTGAGCGGTGGGTCGTTGGCGCGGTCGGCGTGGCCCTGCCGGGGCTGCGGCACCGGGCGCACCTGCTGTCGAAGCTGTCCTCCGGGGACTTGCACGCCGCGCTCGTCGAGGCGTTCCTGAAGGCGTTGAACAAGGTCGACATCGACCAGCCGGGGATCGTGAACGCCCTGCTCAACGCGGCGTTCTCCGGTGCCCGCGCCGCGTTGCGCGAGCAGGAGCCGGCCGCGTCCGGGGAGGCGAACTTCGCGCCCGGCTCGGCGCTGCCGCCGGCCCCGTACGGGCACCCCGACCTGGTCCTCGCTCGTGCGGTGCGGCTGGGTGTGCTCACCGTCGCGGAGGCCGACCTGATCGGCGGCACGTACCTGGAGGACGTCAGCGTCGCGGACTACGCCGAGCGGATTGGCCTGCCGCGCTGGGGTGTCTACAAGCGGCGCACCGCCGCCGTCGAGCGGCTCGTCGCAGCGATCCGGGCCGGTGCCCTCAGCGACTCGACCGCCGACGTTATCGCCGAGGCCACCCTGCGCACCGTGCCCGAGGTGGCGCCCGGTCGCCCTTGACGTACCGGCGTTGGGCTGCGCTTTTCCAAAACGACCCTCGGATTTGTATTCCCTTGATGCGGGACTTCCCGCGTAGGTGACCCCGGCCGGCCCCGCTGACGGCGCTGACACCCCGTTCGCCCGGCCCCATCTGACCTCTGTGAGGAGGACGGCCCCCGCGCCGGTCGGAAATCCCAGGTCACCACGTGCGGATCGTCTGCTCCCGCCTCTGCCACCCACGCGCCGCATCCGAGCCCCGCCATGCCCGGGGCCGGTCGCGGCCTGCGCCCGGAGGTGCCAAATCCCATGACCACCACGCCCAACCGAGTGCGCCGACTGCGGCGCAAGCCCTCCCGGCGGCTGCGCCGGCCACGGATGCACCCCTCGAACTGGGTGCTCTACCAGGCGACCCGCCTCGTCCCGATCTGCATCGTCCTGGCCGGTGTGCTGGCGTCTGCGGCGGTCCTCGGCGACACCGCCGTTGCCGCCGCCGAGACCGGTGCGCCGGTGCCGCTGGCGGCCGACTCGATCCAGGCGGTCGTCAACAACATCCGGCTCTGGCTTCTCGGCATCATCGCCGCCGTCGCCACCTTGTTCCTCACTGTTGGCAGCTTGCGGCTCATGGCCGCCAACGGTGACCCCGGCCAGGCGGAGAAGGCCAAACTGGAGCTGAAGTCGGCGTTGCTCGGGTACGCCCTCGCGCTGCTGGCGCCGCTGTTCGTCACCATCGTCGGGCAGTGGGTGGCCTAGCCATGACCCGCACTCCGACGCACGCCGGGCGGGGCCTCGGCCGCCCCGCCCGGCTGGTCCTCGCGCTGCTGCTCGGCGCCGGTCTGGTTACGGGTATCGCCGTGGCGTTGACCGCCCCGGCGATGGCCGACCCGTCACCGATGCCCGGACCTGGGCAGACAACCTCCCCACCGCCCGGCATCCCGGACACCGGCAGCCGTCCGAGCCCGAGCGGGACCGTGGTCATGCCCGGCCAGAACCCGACGACCAACCCCAACCCGACGCCAACACCGATCGAGCCACCACCGACCGGCAACCCGAACCCGAGCCCGACCGGGACACCCCAACCGAACCCGACGCCCGGCAGCAACCCGAGCACGCCGCCCGCCACGTCGAGCGGTGACGATCCTGCCTGGTACGACATCCCCGGCCAGATCCGCAAGGCGATCAACGACTTCTTCGCCTGGATGATCGAGGCAAGCCTCACCCCGATCATGAACACACTCGGCACGACCGTCCTGTCGACCCCGGACCTGACGAACAACCCGCAGGTCAAGGCGATCTGGACCACGTGCCTCGTCATCGCCAACGCCGTCTTCGTGCTGTTCGTGGTCATCGGCGGGTTCATCGTCACGTCACGGGAAACCCTGCAGACCCGGCACGGCCTCAAAGAAATCCTGCCGCGCCTGATCATCGGCGGGGTCGGCGCGAACATGTCACTCGTCCTGATCCGCGAGATCCTCCAGGCCGTCAACGCCTTGACTGCCGCAATTGCCGGTGAAGGCGTCGACGGCCACGCGGCGGCGAGCGCGATTACCCAGGCGCTCACCGGCGCGATCATGGGTCACGGCTTCCTGTTCCTGTTGATGATCGTCGCCGTGCTGGTGATGGCCATCTTTGTGCTGTTCACCTTCATCGTGCGAGTGGCTTGCCTGATCCTGCTGGTCGGCGTGGCACCGCTCGCGCTGATCTGCCACAGCACGCCGCAGACCGAGGGCCTCGCCTACACGTGGTGGCGAGCGTTCGGTGCGTGCCTCGGCATGCAGCTCGCCCATGCCGTGATCATGCTGGCCACGATCCGGGTGTTCCTCACCCCGTCCAGCGGCGCCGTCCTCGGCCTGCCGGTCGGCGAAGACGGGCTCCTCGGCATCCTGGTCTGCCTCACGATGCTCTGGGTCCAGATCAAACTGCCGGGCTGGATGAAGATGTTCATCCTCGGGCCGCTCGGCCAGTCCAAGGGCCGAGGTCTGCTCGGCCAGCTCATCACCACCGTCCTGACCGTCAAGACCCTCGGGGCGGCGGCCGGCATCCTGGGCGGGGCGAAGGCGGCGAACGGCCTCGCGGGGACGGCCGCCCGGCGAGGGCCCGGGGCGGCGCCCCGTCCCCGTCCCGGCGGTCCCGGCCGTCCCGGTCCCGGGCGGGCGCCCCGTCCCGGACCGCCTCGCCCGTCCCGGCCGGGACCGTCCCGGCCGTCCCCGGCGCCCGCCGGACCGGCCGCGTTCAGCAACGCCCCGGTGACGCATACGCCCTTGGCGCAGCCCGCCGCGACGACGGCCGCCCCGGCGTTCAGCAACGCGGCCCCGCCCGCCACGCCGAGCCCCTCCCCGGCGGGCGCGGCCCCGCCCGCCGCGTTCTCGGCGGCGCCCGGCACAACACCGGGCACAGCACAGTCGGCGCCGCCGCCGAGCGTGACGCCGTTCAGTCACGCGCCGAGCACCTCGACGCCGGGAACCGCGGTGACCGGCTCCGCGCCGCCCTCTACCAGGGCGCCGGCGGTGACGTTCTCGGCGGCGCCGAAGGCGCAGGCCGTGCCGAAGCGGCCTCCGGGACCGGTCACGCCGGCGTTCTCGGCGGCTCCGGCGACGCCGCCTCGGCCGCGTCCGACGGCGGCGAAGCGAGCTCCGGCGACGCCCCCACGGGCGCACCGGCCGACCGGTGCCACCCGGGCACCGACCCCGGCGCCCCGCCCGTCCCCGCCGGTTCGTCCGTCCGTCCGGTCCCCTGCGCTCCGTCCCGTCCCGGCCCCCGAGTCGGTTCCGGTGACCGGTCCGTCCCCGACCGCCCGGCCGTCTCCGCCGGATCGTCCGTCCCCACCGCCCCTCCGGTCCCCGTCGGTTCGTCCGGCGGTCCCGTTCCCGGCCCGCCGTCCCGTCCCCGGCCCGGCTCCGTCTTCGGTCCCGGCGCCGTCCGCCCGTCCGGTGCGCCCGGCGGCGCCGAGCGTCCCGCCGCGTCCCGTCCGTCGCCGTCCCCGAGGGGAGTGAGCACCGATGCCCCGTCGTACCCCTGATGAGCCGCTGCGGGCACGAGTACCCGCAGACGTGGAACGGGCTGACCGGATCGTGTTCGGTCTGACCCTGCGGCAGGTCGTCATTCTGTCCGTTACCGCGCTGATCCTGTACGCGGTGTGGACCGCTCTCGCCACGGTGGTCAATCCGCTGTACTTCATCGCCGGGTCGATCCCCGTGGCTGGGGCGGCGTTCTTCCTGGCGGTCGGCCGCCGCGACGGCGTCAGCCTCGACGGGTGGCTCCTCGCCGCGATCCGGCACCGCCGCGCTCCGCACCGCCTGGTCCCGGCCGACGAACCGATCCGCGCCGCGCCGCCCTGGGTGACCACGACCAACGGACCCGGTGACAAGCTGCCGCTCCCGGCGCCGCTGCGGCTGCCTGCGAAGGGCATCACCGTCGACGGGCTGATCGACCTCGGCCCGGACGGCACGACCGCGCTCGTGTCGGCGTCCACGGTGGCGTTCGGGCTGCGTTCCCCCGGCGAGCAGAACGGTCTCGTGGCCGGGTTCGCCCGCTGGCTGAACAGCCTCGCCGGGCCGACACAGATCCTCGTGCGGGCGCAACGCGTCGACCTGACCCATGTTGCCGACCGCATCGAGCACCGCGCCCCGGCCCTGCCACACCCGGCGCTGGAGGATGCGGCCCGCTCGCACGTCGCGTTCCTCGATGATCTCGCCAGCCAACGCGAGTTGCTGCACCGGAAGGTCACCGTCGCCGTGCGGGGACGGCGCGGTCCGACCCACACCGCCCATCAGGCGCGGGAGGCGGTGCGGGCCCTGGCCGGGTGCGAGGTCGCCGCGACGGTCCTGGACGGCTACGACGCGCAGGCGGCGCTCGCCGCCTGCCTCGACCCGGCCGCCCCGATCACCGGCTGGGCGGCCGACATCGCAGACCCGGCGGCCGAGCCGCCGGCCGATCTGGAAGACGGTGACCTCGCATGAAGCTGATCGCCCGCTTTCGTAGCCGCCGCTCCGCGACTGCGACGGCCGGGAGGCCCGGCGTGCTGCCGGGCAGCCCGGACGCTGTCGAGGTCGGTGGCCGGTCGGTCCGCGTCGGTGACGACCACTCCGCGACCCTGGCCGTGGTCGGCTACCCGGCCGAGGTCGGCGCCGGGTGGCTGGAGCCGATCCTGTCCTACCCGGGCCGGGTCGACGTCGCCCTGCACATCGAACCCGTCCCGCCGGTCGTCGCGTCCGACCGGCTGCGCAAGCAGCGCGGCCGACTCGAATCGTCGCGCCGGTCCGACGCCGGCAAGGGCCGACTCGACGACCCCGAGCTCGACTCCGCCGCAGCGGACGCCGCCGACCTCGCTGCCCGCGTCGCCCGCGGCGAGGCCCGGCTGTTCCGCCTCGGCCTGTACCTGACCGTGCACGGCTCCAGCCCGGAGGACCTCGCCGACCGGGTCGCCGAGGTCCGCGGCCTGGCGTCGTCGCTGCTGCTCGACGTCGCCCCGGTGACGTGGCGACAGTTGCAGGGCTGGATCACCAGCCTGCCCCTGGCCTTCGACGCGCTCGGCATGCGCAGGGTCTTCGACACCGACGCCCTGGCGGCAAGCTTCCCATTCACCAGCCCGGACCTGCCGATCACGGCCGGGGACACCGGGATGGGCGTGCTCTACGGCCTCAACCTGGCCTCGGCCGGGATCGTCGTCTGGGACCGGTGGGCACAGTCGAACTTCAACGCCGTCATCCTCGCCCGCTCCGGTGAAGGCAAGTCCTACCTGGCCAAACTCGACCTGCTCCGCAACCTGTACCTCGGGGTTGAGGCGTTCGTCGTCGACCCCGAAGACGAGTACATCCGCCTTGCTGAGGCGGTCGGCGGGACGATCATCCGACCCGGAGCCCCAGGCGTGCGGATCAACCCCCTCGACCTGTCCGCCGCCGACGGGGCCGATGCGCTGTTCCGACGGACGTTGTTCATGCAGACGTTCGTCGCGGTCCTCACGGCAGGTGACAACGCCGCCGCCGCGCTCGATCCGGTGGAGGTGCCGGTCCTCGATGCGGCCGTCCTGGCGGTATACCGGGCGAAGGGCATCACCGCCGACCCGCGCACCTGGCGGCGCCCCGCACCGCTCCTCGCCGATGTCGCGCAGGCCCTGACCGAGATCGGCGACGCAGGGAAGACCCTCGCCGCCAGGTTACACCCCTACGTGGCCGGGTCGTTCGCGGGGCTCTTCGACGGCCCGACGACCACCGCCCCGGAAGGGCACCTGGTCGTGTACGCGATCAAGGACCTCCCCGACGAGCTCAAGCCGGTCGGCACACTCCTGACCCTCGATGCGATCTGGCGCAAGGTCGCCAACACGGCCTCACCAGACGTGCGGCGCATGGTGCTAGTCGATGAGGCGTGGCTGATGCTGCGCGCCGGGCTCGGCGCCAAGTTCCTGTTCCGCCTCGCCAAGTCCGCCCGCAAGCACGGGGCCGGGCTGACCGTCGTCACCCAAGACGCCGCCGACGTGCTCGGCACCGAGATCGGCCGCGCCGTGGTGTCCAACGCGGCCACACAGGTCCTGCTGCGGCAGGCACCGCAGGCGATCGACGCGGTCACCGAGGCGTTCGGGCTCACCGACGGGGAGCGGGCGTTCCTGCTGTCCGCGGCACGCGGAGATGCGCTTCTGGCCTGCGGAAACAGCAGGGTCGCGTTTCACAGTCTCGCATCCGACGTCGAACACGATCTTGTCGTGACCGGCCCGGCCGCCGGCCGCCGCTGACGAGCCTCAGCCGAACCCGATGGAGTGTCCCATGCCGCTGGCGATGACCCTGCTCGTCCCGCCGTCTCCAACCCCCACCCTGGCGCCCGTTGTGCCGCCGCCCGCCACCTGTGTCCCCGGGCAGGACGGCATTCCGGGTTCGGTGTTCGGGCGCGTGATGTGCGGCACCTGGGTCGACAACGCCCCGGACACCGTCTCCGTATTCGTCCGGGCGTCCTGGCCGCAGCTCGTCTGCGTGCTCCTGTTCCTGATCGCGGCCCGGGTCGGGTGGGGGTGGTGGCGGCGGAGCGTGTGGCGCCGCCACGCGGCCCGCGCCCGCTGGCTGGAGATCGTCCCGCCGGTGTCCGCGACCCCCGCCGCGACCGTGGGCCTGTGGCGGCTCCTCGCTACCGCGCTGCCCGCCTCGAGCGGGTCGGTGTGGCGTCCGCACCGCCTCATCTGGGAGGTGCACGCCACCCCGCAGGGCATGCGGTGCGGGCTGTGGCTGCCGCCCGGCGTGAACCCGACCGCCGTGCTGCGGCTGCTGCAACGCGCCTGGCCCGGTGCCCGCGCCGAACAGACCCGCACCCCCGCCTTCGCCTCCGGCGTCCCGGTCGTCGCGGTCGCGGTGCAGCCGACACAAGCGGAGTGGCTGCCCCTCGTCGACGACGCAGCACCGTCGCGGGGACAGCGGTGGGAGGCCGGGGCACCACCGGAAGAGGACCGGCTCCGGGCCGTCTACGACGGGCTCGCCGCCGCCGGGCGCACCGGCGGAGGACTGCTGCAGGTCCACGTCACCCGCGCCCCCGCCTGCCGGGTCGCCGGACTGCGCCGCGCCAGCACCAATCCCGACCGTGCCCGCCGACCCCGCACCGGCGCGTCCCGGGCGATCGGGCTGCTCGCTGACGGGCTCCGCACGCTGGTCATCGGCATCCTCGACGTGGTCACGCCGGGCCCGGGCAGCCGGAAGCACACGGCCAGCCGATCGGACCCGTACCTCAACGAGCTGGCCCGGCAGGCCCGGGGGAAGCTGGCCGCCGCGCCGCACCTGCTCGTCGTGGTGCACGCCACCGCGACCGGGCCGACCACCGCGGCGGCGCGGGCCGCCGCCGCCGACATCACCTCCGGGTTCGGGCTCCTGTCGGCGCACTTCACCCGCCGCCGGCTCCGCCGAGCGCACGCTGCCGCAACGTGGCGGTGGGTGCCCACGTCGCGGATGACCCTCGCCTCGGTCGAGGAGACCGCCGCCCTGGCCGGGCTGCCCGCCGAACCGTCCGCGTACGGCATGCCCGCCGCCGCGTCCCGCCGCCGCCCAGCCAGCCCCGAAGTGTTCACCGCCGGACCTGCGGTCAGCAGCACACCGAAGCACCGCCCGGTATCCAGCCGGGCCACCGCGACCGCCGATCCGGGCGAGGCAAACCCACCGGCCGCGCGGAGCACACGATGACGGCCACCAGAACCCCCGGGCACTCCACCAACCCCGCCGCGCCGAGCACCCACGGGCAGCGTCGCCTCAACCTCGTCCCGCCGTCGCAGCGGCGCGGACTCAGCGGGAAGGTGATCGGCGTCGCCAACGCCGGCCCCGCCGTCCGAGTGGGGATCTCCCTCGAAGACTGCCGCCACCACCTGCACGTCTGCGGCCCGACCGGCACCGGCAAGACATCGCTGTTGCTGCGGATGATCCTCGACGACGTCGAGGCCGGACGTGGCGTCGCCGCGTTCGACCCAGCCAAAGGCGACCTGATCCGCGACCTCCTCGACGTGCTCCCGCGCGACTGCGGGGACCGGCTTGTCATCGTCGACCCGGACGAGCGCACCGCCCCGCCGGCCATCAACCTCCTCGACCCCGAGGTCCACGGCGGCACCGCGCACGACGTGGCCGCCGCCGTCACCTCCGTCATGTCGAAGGTATGGGCGCGGTGGTGGGGGCACCGCACCGCCGACATCTGCTACCACGCACTGCTCACCCTGGCACACCTGCCGGGCTCGACCCTGGCACAACTCCCACGCCTGCTGTCCGACGCGAAGTGGCGGGCCGGGCGCGTCCGGGCGGTCATCACCAGTCTGGGCGCTTGGGAGGGCAACACCCTCGCCGAGTTCTGGGAAGGCTTCGACGCCCTACCCGCTGGACAGCGGGCCGCATCCGTGGCGCCGCTGCTGTCCCGGCTCCGTCTGGTCCTCGCCCACCCCCTCGCCAGCGGCCTGTTCGGGGTACCGTCCACGACGTTCCGGTCCGCCGACATCCTCGACGGCGGCGTTCTCCTCGCCCGGCTGCCGAAAGGCGTCATCGGCGAGGACGGCACCCGACTGATCGGGTCGCTCCTCCTCGCAGGGTTGTGGCAGGCCACCGCCGCCCGCGCCCGCATCGCCGAAGCCGACCGCCGCGACGCCATGATCGTGCTGGACGAGTGCCACAACTTCCTGCACCTGCCGATAGGCATCGATGACGCCCTCGCCGAGGCCCGCGGCCTCCACACCTCGTTCGTCCTCGCCCACCAGTACCTCGGACAGCTGTCCGGAGACATGGCCGAGGCCCTCGACGCCAACGCCCGCAACAAGGTGTATTTCGCGCTCGCCCCGAAGGACGCCGTCGACCAGTCCCACCACGTCCGCCCCTACCTCGACCAGGGCGACCTGATGCGGCTCGGCGGCTTCGAGGTCGTCCTCCGGCCGGTAACCGGCGGGCGGGTCGCTCCACCGGTCACCGCAGACACCATCGCACCCCCGAAGCCGATCAAAGGCCGAGCCACCGAACTGCGGCGCCTCGCCCGGCACCACACCGGCCTGCCGGCCGGTAAACGTCGCCAGCTGCTCGGCGACGCGGCCACCGACCAAGTCGGTGCTGAAGCCGACGTAGATGCCGACTGCGGTGGTGAGGGTTCGCTGGTGGGGCGCAACACCTTCGCTGGTCATGGGGCGGGCTCACTAGAGGGTTCCAACGAGCGTTCCAACGAGGAATCCAACGACCTGGAACGCTCGCCTGAACCCTCGCCCATGAACACGTCATCCCTGCTGGTCGACGACGGTGAGGAGGACTGGTGGACCGGAACCGACTGATAAGAACTATCACTCCTATCGGTATCCAACCTGCCAGCAGCTCCCGCCTCACGGCGTCCGTCGTCGCCGCCGAACTCGCCAGAGTCACCCCCCGAGACCGGCTCCTGCTGGACCTGCTCGACGAACACCAGACGTTCACCACCGAGCACCTGGTCCAACTGGCGTTCGGGTCAACCGGCCGTGCCCGCAACCGGCTCAACGTCCTGCTGTCGCGGGACATCCTCGACCGGTTCCGCCTCTATCAGCGTCCCGGTTCGCAGTCGTGGCGGTGGACCCTCGGCCCGATCGGTGCGGCCATCGTCGCGGCCGGACAGGGCGATGCGATGCCCCGCCCGGCCGCCGTACGCGACACCACAGCCCGATTGGCGATGTCGCCCCGGTTGAACCATCTCCTCGCCACGAACGGGTTTTTCGTCGCGTTGAACGGTCACGCCCGGACCCGGCCCGGGGTCCGGCTCGGGCGGTGGTGGAACGAGGCACGGTGCCGCGACGCCACCGGCAGCCTCGTCCGCCCAGACGGTCACGGCGTGTGGATCGCCGGCGGGCGGGCGGTGCCGTTCTGGCTGGAAATGGACCTCGGCACCGAGGCGTTGCAACGGGTCGCGGACAAGCTCAGCGGGTACGCCGCCCTCGGCCCCCGCCGCGCCTACCCAGTGCTGTTCTGGCTGCCGACCGCCGCCAGGGAGGCGAATCTCCACGCCTACCTGTCGCGCGCCGGGGTGCCCGGTGAGGTGACCGTCGCGACCGCCGCCGACGACTACGCCGCCACCAACGGTGGCCCCGCCGGGGTGGTGTGGCGCCGTCCCGGCGACCCGGCACGGGTCACCCTGACCGACCTGCCCGGCACCACCGGGGACGGTGCGGCATGGGACGGGTGATCGCATGGGCCGTCGGCGGAGTGGTCGCCGTGCTCGTGCTCATCATCGCCGCCGGGGTGGGTGCTGTGGTCGCGTTGTTCGGCGGTGGTGGGGGTGGTGCCGCGTCCGGATGCCACGCCACCGTGACCACCCCTGGCGCGGCCCCTGCCGGGCTCACGGCCGAGCAGGCCGGCTACACCGGCGGTGTCGTATGCGACGGGGGCGACGGGCTCCCGCCGGACGTGGCGGCCTCGCTGCCTGTGGGTTTCACCCTTCCAGCGGGCACCCCGCCGCCGGTGGTGACCGCGATCGGGTGGGCACTGGCACAGGTGGGTACTCCGTACACGTTCGGCGGTGACTGCACCGCCGCCCATTCCGGGGTGCCCTGGCGGCAGTGCGACTGTTCCTCGCTCATGCAACAGGCGTACCGGGCGTCCGGAATCACCATCCCGCGTACCACCCACGATCAGGTCCACGCGGGCACCGCCGTGCCCGATGCCGACGCCCTGCGACCCGGTGACTTGATCCTCATTCCCGGCAGTGGCGGCACCCGCACCGACCCCGGTCACGTCGGCATGTTCATCGGGTCCGGGCTCATTGTGCAAGCGCCGAAAACTGGCGATGTCGTGAAGGTTAGCAAACTATCCGGGTGGGTTTCTCAGATAGCGGCGATTCGGCGCATCGTACCGAGCTGAATAGAGCTTTCGAGGCGCCGGAAGAGTTACGGAATGGCGATTTGTCCCGCTGGCCGACGAAGTGATTCTTCCCACATTCATCACGGCCGCCGCGATTATCGGCTGACCGCCGATCGCGCCGCCCCCATCCCGCGCGCCCGGCCAACTGGTCGGGCGCGCGGCATGTCCGCACCTGGAACCGGCCACCCGCACCGCGCCCGCACGGCATCGCAGACACCGGCACCTATACCGACCTACCCAATGCGGGGCGTCGTGCGCCCACGTCGCGCACAACGCCCGCAATGGCGATGTCACGCCGCCACGGGACCCGTAACGAGGTGCGCGACCGGACCCGAAACGGGTTTCCGAAAGAGTCATGAACATCGGGGTTGACAATGCGCCCGTGCAGAGGGTCCATGGACGGGGGCAACAACAAACGCCCCGGCGACACCGCAACAAACAATGCGCGACGCGCGTAGCGGAATCGTCATTTCCACCATTCTGTCCGGAGGTAATTCGTCATGACCACGCCCGCCACCGCCCCGAAGGCCACCACCGCCGACACCGTCGCTCGGACGCTGGCCGACCACCCGACCGGTATCACTGTCCGCGACCTCGCCGAGGCCGCCGGGGTCGGTGCCTCCACCGCCAGTAAGGCGCTGACCGTGATGGAGGCCGCTGGCGCCGCCACCCGCACCCCTGGCCCCGCCAACGGCAGCCGCAAGGGCGCCGACGTGTGGCACCCCGTCACTGCCGCCGCCGCCAACGCCGAGGACCCCACGCCCGAGGCCGACACCGACCCGGCCGACGTGCCGAATGAGGCGACCGGCACCGCCAACACCGGCACCGCCGACGAGGTGACCGACACGGACACGACCGCCACCGATGACGACGACGAGCTCACCGTGCCCACCACCGACACCGCGAACGAGGCCGCCGTGCCCGCCGACGACACCGCCACCCCGGCCACGACGGCGAACACCGGCATCGACATCGATGAGGCGACTGTGAACGACGACCCGGCCACCGTGGTACCGGTCAGCATCGGCGAGCCCACCGCCGACACCGAGGCGGCGGTCCCGGCCGCGCCGGTGGCGCCGCGTAAGCCGGACCTGAAGGTGATGCTCATGGCCGGGGTGCTCGGTGATCACCCGGACGGCGTGAGCGCCGTTGACGCCATCAACAAGAGCGGCCTCGCCGTGGGGGTCGCGGACACGATCCTCGCCGCGATGGAGGTTGCCGGTGCCGCTGTGCGTCGTGTCGCCGACGACGGGACCGAGACGTGGGTGTTGGGTGAGGCCGACCTCGCCACGGTGGACCCGGCCAACGCCCCGACGCACGTCACCTGCGCCGCGTGCGGGCACACCCGGCGCATCCGCCGTGCCTCCGCTGCCGTGACGCCCCGCCGTGCGGGCACCGGCCGCATTGCCCCGGAGTCGAACAGCGACGGGTCGGAGCGGCTGATGAAGAACGGGCTGCGCAACCGGGTCGAGGCGTTCATGCGGGACCTCGGCCCCGGGCACCGGCTGACCCCGGGCACGGTCGCGCGTGAGTTGGGGCGCAGCTCCGGCGCGGTCGGCAACGCGATGGAGAAGCTCGAACAGGCCGATGTGCTGCTGTTGGTCAACGAGGCGCCGGTGACCTACGAGGTGAACCCCGACGCCCCGGCCCCGACCGCGCCGGTTGCCGCCCTGATGACCGCCCCGGCGCTGGCCGTCCCGGCCGCACCCGACGCCCCGGCGACCGATGCCACGACGACCAACGGCGACACGGCGACCGGCAGCGCGCCGACCGGCGACACCGCGGCCACCGACCCGACGGCCACGGTGGACCCGGCCACGCCCGCTGCCGCGCCGACGACCGCCCCCGGTGAGTTGATCGCCGCGTGACCGCTGACCGCCGGGGTCGGGCACCGCGCCCGGCCCCGGCGGGCGTGTATCCATCCCGGACCCCACGACTCACCATTGGAGGCACCGCATGACCACGACACCACTGCACCGGCCCGACCCCGACGGCGCGCACACCACCGACCCGGCCCCGACCGACCCGCCGGCCGATCACCCCTGGCGCCCGGCCGTGACCGGCGTACCCGCTGCACTGTGCTGCCCCGAATGCCGGGAGCCGGTGCACGCCGTCCCGCCGACCGAATGGCCCCTCGCCGGGTGGGCACCCCGACCCGCGCATTCCCACCTCGACGGCACCGCGTTGTGTCCTGTGTCCGGACCGGGTGGGTCGGGACCGGCCGAACCGGTCACCGTGCCCGCCCGGTTGACCGTCTGGCAGGCGGTCCGGCAGTCGTGGCTGATCCACCCGGCTTGGACGGTCATCGATCATCTCGGGTGGCTCGATGACGAGGCGTACGACTTGGAGGCGTTGCGCGGCGACCCGGCAACGGTGGTCGCCGGGTGGCTGGCCGAGCACCGCCGCACCACCCCCGACACCACGGCCGGCCCAACCTCGCCGAACCCGGCGGCGCCGCCGGAGACCGTGTATGTGGTGGCGGGCGGCTCCATGGTTGCCGCCTTCGCCGATGAGGTGTCGGCCGGCATCCAAGACGACGTGATGACCCTCGCCGGACTCGACACGGCGGCCTACCGGCTCACGTGGGCGCGATGGGTGCAGGTCCGTACCGAGCTGCGCACCCGGTACCCGGAAACCGAGATCATCGACGTGAGCGGCGGTGACCGGTCGTGACCCGGCCCGACCCGGCGGAGGTGCCCGACATCCCGGCGACCCTCGCCGCACGCCCACGCGACCCCCGGCGCGGCCTGCCGATCCCACCGGTGAACCTGCACCCCGGGCCGGACGGCACACCGTCCGCCGTGGACTTCACCACCATCAACACGACCACCTCCACCGACCTCGCCGCCGCCCGGCGGTGCTCGCTGTGCGGGGAGCCGATGGGGTACTGGGTGGCGTTCCTCGGCACCCCGCGTGCGGCCGAACTGTTGCGCTACACCGACCCGCCCGGCCACTCCGAGTGCATGACCGCCGCCCTCATGCTGTGCCCGCACATCGCTAACGCCCGGCACCGGCGCGCCCGCGCTGACCGGCCCGGCGGCGGCATCATGCCGCCCGGCACGCACGGCACCAAACCCGACGGGTGGACCCTCGGCATCACCCGGACCTACCGGTCGGTGTTCGTGCCCGCATACGGGTTCACCGTGTACCTACCGGCCCCGTTCCGCACCGTGCGCGCGTACGTGTACGGCCCGGACGGGCGCCTGTACGACCGCACCGGCGCCGCGTAGCCGGATGCCGGCGGCGGCGCCAGATCCGCCGCAGAAACCTCGATCGACTCCAACCGATCACCTTGATCGGACCACGGAGGTAGGAAACATTGTTTGTGACGACAACGCCGGGGCCGCAAACCCCGGCGCTGCCGCCCAACCCGACCGGCACCCGATCCGAAAGGCAACACCAGCCATGCCACGACCCCGACACCACGCGGGCGGGCAAGTCATGACCCGCACGCAGCCGAGCCTCGATGCACCTGCGAACCCCCGCGAGACGTGCACCTTGCGGATCACCACGCCGACCTTCAACGCGGAGTTCATCACCGAAGTCGACGCCGGCCCCTGCACCCGACCAGCCGTCGCACGGCTGACGACTCGGCATGACGGCACCTCGTGCGACTGCAACGGACGTTGCCTCGTCATCGATCCCGACTCGCCGGACACTGCACTGTCCGCGCCGTGGACCGAGATCGTGCTCATGTGCACCGACCACGCCCACGAGTACGAATCCACCTGCGGCGCCGACATGACGTGTCCGGCCTCGACCTACGAGGTGCTGGCGTGACCGGCGCAGGCATCGGCGCCGCTGGCCCACGGTCCGGCGGCGACGGGCCCGGCGTTGCGGTCTTTTGCGCCCTCTGTCGGCGGGCGCTCAACGTCCGGTATGCCGGTGGGCGACTCGCCTATCTGCACGCGGAAGAGCTGCGCGGTGGTACCTGCGAGCATCCCGCCCGTCCGGTGCCGCTCGCCGATTTGCCCGATGCGGTACTGGAGTGCGACTTCTGTTCGCGGCCGGAGCCGATGTGGGCCTACCGCTGCGCCGACCGGTACACCGAGACTAGGACGGTTACGGCGACGGTGGTCGACGCCCGCGACTACCGCCACCGGCACCGGGCCGCGCGAGTCCGGCGCACCGAGTCCACGCCGGGCATGACGGCGGCGTGGGGCCAGCGGTGGGCCGCATGTGAGGGCTGCGCCGAGCTCATCGAGCGGCGCGACCTATACGGATTGATGGCTCGCGTCACCGACGCCATGCCGCCAAAACTCACCCGGGGCAAGCGCCTCGTACGCGTGCGCGGGGAACTGCACGCGCTGTACAGCGACGTCCTCGCCACCCTCGAACCTGGACGCGACCCAATTGCACCAACCCCACGCCTCGACGATCCGGCAACACCGGACTCCACCGCGTAGCGCGACACCCCGGGTCGGATCCGTCCGCCGGCGTATCGCCGTGTCTCGCCACACCGGTCCGGTTGCTCCACCACGCCCGACCCGTTACGGCCGGACGGGCGCCTGGACCGGCAGATGATCGGGCCCAGATTCGTCACAGAAACCTCGATCGACTCCAGTCGATCGCCTTGATCGACCCATGGAGGTAGGAAACATTGTTTGTGACGGCGATGCCGGGGCGCGAACCCCCGGCGTCGCCGCCCCACCCATCAGCACACGACCGGAAGGAACGCCAGCCATGGCACACGAACTGGAAACACTCGCCAACGGTCAGACCGCCTTCGCCTCCGCGAGGCTGTCCGCGTGGCACCAGCTCGGCACCGTCACCGACGAGGGCATGACCGCTGAGGACGTCATGACGAAGGCGTGGCTCGGCGGCTGGGAAGTCCGCAAGATCGCCATCCAGGGCATCGAGGTCACGAAGGTCGGCGGCATCACGAAGGTCGACTGCCCCGACAAGTTCATGACGGTGCGGACCAACCCCGTCACGGGCGAGACCGAGTACCTCGGCATCGTCGGTGACGACTACACCACCGTGCAGAACGAGCAGGTCACCGAGCTGCTCAACCTCCTGGTCGACGAGTCCGGTGCGCACTTCGAAACGGCCGGCTCGATGCGTGAAGGCCGACGGGTCTTCGTCACCATGAAACTGCCCTCCGCGATGCAGATCGCCGGGGTCGACGACATCGACCTCTACCTGGCGTGCAACACCAGCCACGACGGAAGCTCCGGGATCCGCCTCGACGCGACCCCGGTCCGCATCGTCTGCGCCAACACGCAGCGACTCGCCTACGAACGGTCGCGCAGCTCCTACACGTTCCGGCACACCTCGAACGTCACCACGAAGATCAGCGAGGCGCGTGCGGCGCTGGGCCTGATGTGGAAGCACTTCGAGACGTTCGAGACCGAGGCCGAGCGGATGATCAACGAGGCGCTGACCATGGGTCAGTTCGAGAAGATCGTCGCCGAGCTGTGGCCGGTCGCCGACGACGCCTCCGACACCACCCGCAACAACGCCAAACAGCGGACCAACACGTTGCGCTACCTCATCCGCGACGCCGACACGCAGAAGGCGATCAAGGGCACCCGGTGGGCCGGATACCAGGCGATCACCGAGTACATCGACCACTTCGCCCCGGCGGCCAGCGACGCGGCGCGGGCGACCCGGGCACTGACCGGCACCGGCGCGGACCTGAAGGCCCGCGCGTTCGAGCTGCTGGCGGTCTGACGTGCGCCGATTCCTTCGCCGGTACTGGGGTCGGCACCGGGACACATCCGGCCCGGCCCCGGCACCGGCGGGCGTCACGGTGGCCGACCGCCGCACCCCGGCATCCCCAGCCCCGACGCGCCCGCCGCAGTCCACCGGCCCGCACCGCCCACCCGGCCCGCCCCCGGCCCGATCCGGGCCGGGGGCACCGGCCCGGCCCGGGGCATCCGTCACCGCACAGCCGGCGCCTCGACCTTCGGCCCCGACTCGATCCGTTCCAGCATCGAGGGAGATCACCACCGTGAACGGCGACACCATCATGCGCGCCATGAACGAGCTGTGCGTGTCCTACGCCAAGTCGCAGGTGGCGCACGCGATGGCCGAGCACGCGGCCGACCCCGACGAACGAGCCCGGCACGTTCAGGCCGTGAAGTACTGGGACGCCGCGGTGAGCCGCCAGCATCGGGCGCTCGCCGAGATGCTCGATGACGCATTCACCGCCGAGGCCGAAGTGGAGTCGTTCCTGCCGGTGCAGCCGCTGCCCACAGGTGACGTCGTGGTCCGTGCGCGGGATGAACGGACCCGACCCGTCGTGGTCCGGCTCACCTGCCAGCAGGCACTCGCCGTCGGTGCGCACCTCACCGCGTACGCCGCGATCGGCCTCGACCGCAGCAGCGGCAAAGTCGCCGAGGTACTCCCGAAGGTCGACGCGGCCCCGCCGTTCATCTCCCCACGGTTCGTCGCCGCACAGATCACGGCCTCACCGGACGCGGCCCCGGCCGTGCCATCCCCGACCATGCAGCCCGGCACCACCGCCGCAACCGGACCGGTCGCGCGCTGACCGATGGCGGGCGGGCGGAGCCGTTTGGTCACCGCCCGCCCCTGCATCCCGAGCACCGGAGGTAGCCCGATGCCCACCATCGAGGTCAACGACCACACGTTCAGCGAGCTGCACCGCCTCGCCACCGCCCGAGGCATCACCCCGGCCGAGATGATCGACCGCCTCATCGATAACCTCATCCACCGCACCGACGAGATCCCGCTCCACGCCATCGTCGGCGACGTCCCCACCGAGGCGACCTACTTCCTCACCGACGGCACCCTGCGCATCACCGCCGGCCCCTTCGCCGGGCACACCTTCACCCGACCCGGCCTCGCCCGCGACGCGGTATGCAGCATGGCGCTGCCCAGGGACCGGGACCGAGGCGACGGCTGGGACTTCTGGATCATCACCGACACCGGCGAACCGCTGTCCAGCATGCGCGACACCATCACGTCGCCCGGCTGGGGTGACCGTCGTGTCCGCTGAGCACCTGTTCACCCTCGCCGCCATGGTCGCCGAGGCGCACGGCACGGCCCAACGTCACCGCGCCCTCGCCGAGACCGACCCGGCGCGGCACACCGAACACGAGGCGCCGGCCGCCCGGCGGCGCGCCGCCGTCGCCGGCCTCCGCGCACAGCTGCACACCGCACTCCGCGAAGCCCTGCCCGGCGTACCGACCACCGCACCGGACAGCGACGGACACGCCCACCCACCCGCCCGGCACCAGGCATCCCGCGCCAGGTGGCCTGCCCGGGACTCGCCGACTCCTGCCGCACCGACCGCACCATGCCGGCATCCTCGACCGCCTGAACCTGCGGGTGTATCCGCCGGAGTCCGCGGCCGGGTCCACCGAGTACGTCGTCCCCGACGTGTACGGCGTCTCCGTCGGCGTCCAGCGCCGCACACGCGACCTCTACCTGCACGTCGACATCACCGAGACACCTGACGAGGTGATCGCCGTCGAGGTCAACGGCCACGGCGAGACCGACCACCCCCACCAACCGCCAGCCAACCGCCAGCGAACCGCCAGCGAGCCGCCAGCGAACGGAGCACCGATGGACCTGCACGACACCGCCCGGGTACGCCACCCGGTCGAGTACCGTCTCGGCACCGTCACCGACGTCACGCCCGCCCCGTACAGCACATATATCGAGCGGTACCGACTGCGGTTCCCGACCGGCGAGGAACGCACCTACGCCGCCGCCGAGGTCGTCGCCTGCACCCGCGACGACGACCGCGCCGCACTCAACGCGGCCGTCACCGACGCCTACCAACGGCTCCGTGACGCCTGCCGCATTGCGCATGACCACGACGACCAGCTGAGCGCAGAGATCGTCTTCCTGTTGAGCCTGCTCCCCGGCACGGCAGGCGCCCGCCTCGGTATCACCCTCGACCCGCCACCACCGCGCCGGCCATGGTCGAGGACCGCGACCGCGAGGCCCGCCCATGAGCCCCAGGCTCGTGCACGCGAAGGCGACCCGCAGCCTCGGCGCGGTCTGCGGCGCCGACGACGGACCGATCACGCGCATCACTGACGACCCGCACCAGGTCACCTGCCTCGACTGCCCGGACCTGGCCGAGATCGAAGCCATGCCCGACGACGCCACCAGCGGCACCCCGGCCATCATCGCGACCCTCCGCGAAGCCCGCGCCGGAGCCTGGCGCAAGGTCGACGGTGTGGTCCTGGACATGAGCACCGCCAACGTCATCCTCGCCGTGTGCGAGGCCACCAACGACAGAGGCAAAGCCAAGCTCATCGCGATGCCGATCGCCACGATGGCCGCCGTCTGCTGGCGGCTCGCCGGCCGCTACTCCTGACCAGGGGACAGTGACCGGTCCGGACGCACCTCGAACGGTGCGCGCGAACCCGGACCGGTCACCTCGCCTGCACACAAGGCCACCCACGGCGCACACGCGGCCGTATCCTCCCCGGGCAGGCGTGCGCCCGATGCTACCGGCCCACCTCGACCCCACGAGCCAACGCGAGACCGAAGCGCTTCGCCGCTACCCGAACCGCATGAGGGAGGATGACCGACGTGGCTCGACGCACCTTCAACCGACGTGCCGCCCTCGACCGCGACGGCGTCGCCACCCACACCGGCGCGGCCCGGACCACCGTCAATCACTGGCACCTCCACCGTGCCAGGGTCGGCTTCCCGGACGGCTTCACCGACGCCTCCGGCGCTGAATGGTTCTGGCTCGATGAGATCACCGCGTTCCATGCCGCGCACCGCGCCGCGAAACTCGCCGAACTGACCGAGATCGACCGCAGCGGCGACCCGAACGAACTCGTCGGCTCCGGCACCGCCGCGAAGATCCTGCGGTACAGCTCCTACCGCAACCTGCCAGACGGATTGCTCGGCCGGCCCGACGACATCGAGATCCTGTCCGACGGACGCAAACGGCGATGGTGGTACCGGCGCACCGTGTGGGCCGTCGCCGACGCCCGCACCGGCCGGCAGTCCACCGGCCGCACGCCCGGCAGCGTGACCGGCCCGCGCAAACCCCACCCGTACGCCGATGACCCCCGCCTGACCGCCGCCCTTCACCTCCTTGCCACCGCCCGTACCGAGGGCCGCAGCACCCGGGGCCTCGGCGTCGAGCTGGCCACCCAACTCGGCATCACCTCGCGCACCGCGCAACGCCTCCTTGCCGCCGCCGGCGCGGGTGAGGCCGACGACCAGGCCGCGTGAGCCGAGCGCGGCAGAAGTAGAACAGCGCGGCGCAGAACTCGGCGGTGTCGGCCAAGGAGGGGTCGATCGGAGCGACGAAGATTTCCGG